>JBAVTK010000050.1:0-1751 GCA_049696095.1 Aliidongia sp.
GTGCAAGTCAATCCGCTGGAAGCGTCGTTCGCGATGACGCGTGTTGCGACATCGAACATCGTTTCATTTTGGACTGCTGCGGCTGTCGGTGCAGGCGTACTGCCTCCCATCACGTTCTCACTTGTCTCTACTCTCAACCCTATCGCTGATGGATATTCTATCACGTCGTTCGTTGCCAGTGGCACGTTCACGACGCCAGCGGATTCGACGGCGCAGACTATCTATCGCTATCGTATGGTAGCTGGTGGTGGCGGAAGCGGAGGCACTGGTGCAAGCGGTACATCAGGTTCAAGTACGGGTGGCGGTGGTGGAGGTGAATACGCTGAAGGCACATTCACGAATATCGCTGCGAGCACGGGCATCACGATCACGGTTGGTGCAGCCGGAACGGCCGGTGCTAACACCGGCACGGCTGGCGGTACTGGCGGCAATAGCATCATTGGTGCGCCTGTGTCGATCACCGCTCATGGTGGCGCTGGTTCTGCTGGCATTAACGCTGCGGGAACGACGCCTGGCGGAGCTGGTGGCACCGGCTCTACCGCTACGATCGCAGTACAAGGTCAACCGGGGAGCAACGGTCAGGGATTGGGCAACTCCACTGGAGCAATCGGCGGCTCAACCTTGCTGGGGTTTGGTGGCCCTATGGGCGGCCCCGGTCAAGGCGGCGTAGGAAACGCAGGAAGAAGTTTTGGCGGCGGTGCAGGCGGCTCGTTCGGCGGCGGTTCCACGGTCGGCGGCGCTGGTGCCCCTGGCATTGTCATCATCGAACGCATGACGGCGTAGGCTCTCATGCCGAAGTACGAAACGCTTATCCGATCCGGCCCGTTTCGAGGTATTGACGCATCAACCGCCGATACGGATGCGAGCCCCGAAGACGCGAACTTCTCATCGAACATTGACACGCAGCGTTACGTCTCCGGTATGGTCACGGCGCGAGGGCGCATTAACCTCGGCGCACTAACAGGTGGCAATACCGTCACTGACATGGATCAGATGGCGCTCACGCCGACGATTCGCAACACAATCGTTTCGCTTTCCAATAATTCGGCAGCGGCATTCAATCCTGATGTCGGACCTGGCGCCACGCAGACGGTGATAGCAAGTGGCGTCGGCTTCACCGGCATCGAGCAATTCGGAAGCCAGCTTTTCACGAATTCGGGTCAGCAGTTCTATGCGACCGGCGGTACGATCATCAATCAAGCCGCGTCGTGGCAATTCGACTCGGCTGCGAACGGGCAATCGTATCAGTTCACGATCGTCAACGGCCCGCCGTTCCTTGCTGCACAAACGTACTACTACGCCGTTGCGAATATCTATACGATCAACGCGCTTGGCATCTCGCAGCAGGCTAGTCCACATGGTGCGTTTCTCGTTAATGGGTCGTATCCCAATACCGTCGGCCCGCTGAATCCATCGTCGTCGTACATCCAATTCACAACGACGTCACCAGGCGGAGCGATCTGGCAGTCCACACTATTCGGTGGAACGGTAACAGCCGACACGGCGATCTATCGTCAATCGACGAACCAGCCGATTTGGGTGCTTGTTGCGTCGTCGAAGACGGGCCTTGGGGGCAATTATGTCCAGCTCGTCAACGGCACCGTATGGAATGACCAGGCATCTGACGCGGCGATCGCAGCGAATCCGCAGCTCGATCTCTACCGCGACGTTCCGCCTGTCTCTCCATCGAATCAAGGCGTGATCTTTACCCACATGAATCGCATGTGGAACTTCGTCGTCGTGCAGAATGC
>JBAVTK010000051.1:0-10224 GCA_049696095.1 Aliidongia sp.
GCCTGGCACAGCGCGCGCTGCGGGCGCGCGCAACGTCGAGCGACTAGCTCGACTCCGCTTATAAGCCAAGTTCGCTATGCGAACCGAGGCGCACAAGCTGCAACACGTCATCGCCCGTCTTTCGGTAAATCAGCACCAAATCGGGCTTGATGTGGCAGTCGCGATGGTCAGCCCAATCGCCGGTTAATGCGTGGTCGCGGTGGCGGGGTTCAAGTGGCTGATCGCGGGCCAAGGTTTGCAGGACAGGGACAAGGGCGGCATCAAGCGCTGCTCGGTGTCGGCCTTTAGCTTCGCGCTTGTAGTCACGTTTGAATCTGCCCGTTGGTTCAATCCTCCGCATGCAGACCGGCCATCAGTGCCTCGACGCTATCGAAGCTCTCAAGATTGCCGGTGCGGGCTTCGCGCATCGCCGCAATCGTTTCCTCGTTCGGTACAAGCGGCTCAAAGGGCAACGCCTTCTCTCGGGCAACGCGGGTCAACATGATCCGAAAGGCGTCCGACACCGTGAGTCCCATAGCCGCGAGCACGGCGGCGGCTTCTTCCTTGATGTGCTCGTCGATACGGGCGCGAACGACAGCATTAGCGGCCATAATCAATCCTTCCAATCTGTGAGCTACAATGTACCTCATGAATACCGGTTACACAACGCGGCAATCGCTCAAGCGAGTAGCGCCACCTTTGCCCCAAAGGGGGCGGCGTAGCCGATGGCGCGTCGGGAGCGCGAATCCGGCGTGCTGCTCGACCCGGGCATGTCGCTTATCGCCTGTGAAATCGGATGATCTGTCGCGAGGGGCGCGCGAACGATTCGCGAACGCGCTGCCCCAGTTTTGCCCCAAAGTTTGGGGCAGTTCTTGCACCGTTCTGCACTTACTTGCAGAGTGCCGGTCCCGGTGACCGGCGCTAATCCAACGAAATCATTGGATAAATTGGCGGACCCGACACGATTCGAACGTGCGACCTCTGCCTTCGGAGGGCAGCGCTCTATCCAGCTGAGCTACGGGTCCAGTAATGGTACGCTAGCCTGAATGTCCTGCCGCGCTCAACCCCCTAATTCACAGGACTGATGCGGAAAGGAATCATCGCCTTGGCGCGGCCGCACGGCGCAGGCGGTCATTGATCGCCGCCCCCAATCCCGCTTCGGGGATCGGCATGACGGCAATGCCGGTGAATCGGGGATGATCTAGCGCGCGCAAGGCGGCGAACAATCCCGCGGCCGCTTCGGTCGGATCGCCTGCGGCCGAGAGCTGAAGATCGGGCGGTGGCAGACCCGGCGCTGTTGGACCGAAACCGAGCCACGCTTCGCCGGGCCGCGGGGCCCACGCGTTCAGCCTGACCGCAAGAGTGGGGGCATAATGGCTTGACAGCATTCCAGGGCTGGGTTGGGCACGATCATCGCTAATAGAATGAGGCGCTCCGACCGGGCCCAGCACGCCTTCGAGCGCTTCTCGGGCGACACCACCAGGACGTAGCAAAACCGGTGGGTCGCAGGTCAGATCGAGCACCGTGGATTCGACACCGACCCGGCACGGCCCGCCATCAAGTACCTGGGCGACACTCTCGCCCAATTCCTGGCGGACATGCTCGGCCGTTGTCGGGCTTACCCGGCCGGAGCGGTTGGCGCTGGGAGCGGCGATCGGTCGCCCGGTCGCGCGCAACAACGCCAGGGCAATCGGATGGCCCGGCATGCGCACGGCCAGCGTGTCGAGCCCGGCGCCGGCCAGCAGACTGACCGGACATTCGGCGCGGCGCGGCAGCACCAGCGTCAGCGGCCCCGGCCAGAATAGGTCGGTCAAACGCCGGGCCGTGGCCGTGAAGTCAACGAGCTGGCGGGCGGCATCCGCATCCGGCACATGAATGATCAGGGGATTGAAGCGAGGACGTGCCTTGGTCTCGAAGATACGCGCCACGGCCCGATCGCTCGTCGCATCGCCGCCCAGGCCGTAAACCGTTTCGGTCGGAAAGGCGACGAGCCGGCCGGCACGCAGATGCTCGGCCGCCTCGGCAATCGGTGCTGGCCCGCCCAGCGACGACGGCGTCATTGAGAACTGGAGCGAGACATCATTCCGGCTCGATCTGCTCCCAATGCTCGGCGATCAGGCTGCCTTGGATACGGAACATGTCGAAGACCGTCCCCGAGAACGGCTTATGCTGCTGATCGGTGCCGGAAAACTGCGAATAGGTGACGACCAGATCGCCCTCGGCCACCGTCTTGACGATCTCCACTTTGAAATCGGGCGGGACTTGGGTGAATTCTTTGCGGAAGAAGTTCTGAAAGCCAATCAGTCCCGATGGAATATGCGGGTTATGCTGGATGTAGTCCGGGCGGAGATAGCGCGGCGCGGCGTCGACATTCTTGGCGATGAGTACATCGTGCCAAAAACCCTGGACGATCGCCTTGTTCTTGGCGCTATCGGTATCGGCCGCTTGCGCCTGCGCCAGCGGCGCCAGACAGAGCAAGGCAAAGGCGAGGACGGGCCCTGCGAGCCGTTGGAACGAACAGGAAGACATCGGCGAATTCCTTCCGATTGAACGATTGCTGGCGAGTTTGGTCCCGATTGGGACCTTGTGCCAAGTGCAGCCTGTGCATGGCACCGCCAAGCCCAGTAAGAATCAGAACGATTTTGGATCGCATTATCTTCCGCTGTGTCGTGCGATGCGCAAATTTGTCCCGTGCGATGCAACGAGCATGTTAAAAGGGGTTTCTGGATCGGTCGATGCAAATTAGCGCGTGTGGACGGGCAAAGGCATGACGGGGGTAGGCGAAGGGTGACCGAGCTTGGCTTTTCACGGGACGAGGCGATTGCGCTCTCGATCGAAGTCTGGCGCGGCTTTCTCGGACTCGAGCTTGACGTCCTCGACAAGGCCGCGCCGATCGAGCTGCCGACCGCGCTGATGACTGCCGGGATCACGCTCAAGGGGCAATGGTACGGCGGTGTGCTGCTCGCCTACCCGATCATGCTCGGTGATCAGGCGGCGCGTCTGGCGCTCGGCATCGACAGTGCAACACACGACGATATTTGCGATGTGGTCGGCGAAATCATCAACATGGTTACCGCCCGGCTGAAGTACTACATGCCGGGTCGAACCGAAATGTCTCTGCCGATCGTCGCAACCGGGGCGGCACCGACGATCTGCATTCCAGGGGCCCGCGAGGTGATGGTCCTGGGCTTCAGCATTGACGGCATGCCGTTTCGCCTTTCTGTGGTTTGCACCGAAGCTTGACCCGCCTTTTGCGCGAGGCCGACGACGATGGAGCGTGGCATGGCAGCACGGGTGATTACGGTCGCGCAGCAAAAAGGCGGGGCCGGCAAGACCACGCTTGCCGTGATCCTCGGTCTGACGGCGCTGGAATTCGGCCATCGCGTAGCGCTGGTCGATATCGACCAGCAGGGCAGTCTGACGATGTGGGCGGCTCTACGCCTGACCGTTCCGGATATTCCGCTCATCCGGGTCTCGACCGTGACCGGATGGCGGGCCGCCAATGAGATCAGCCGCCTGTCGCGCGATCACGATCTTGTCGTCGTCGACAGCCCGCCTCATGCCCTGACCGACGCCAAAATCGCGATGCGCGCCGCCCATCTCGTAGTCGTGCCGGTTCAGCCAAGTCCGCTCGATATCTGGGCGACCCGCCCGACCATCGATTTCGCCGAAAGTGAGCGCAAGAAAGCGCTTCTGGTATTGAACCGCGTGCCGCAGCGCAGCCCGATTGCCGAACAGATGGCCGTCGCGCTGGCCGAACTCGGTGTCCCATTGGCCGAGGCCAAACTGGGCAACCGCGCGAGCTTTGCCGCCAGCATCGCTGGGGGCCGCAGCGTGCGGGAAGCCGCGCCCGGTACGATCGGCGCCCGCGAAGCCGCCAAGCTGACGCGCGAGGTCCTGGCTCTCTTGGGTTTTTGAGCTACGTTCGCGCATTCACCGCTATACTCATCGCCACATTCAATTAACCACTGCGGTGTATATCGATAGCTAGGGTATACTGTGCCGGTCTCGCCCGCCATCCGGGCATCGGCGGCAATGGTGCTGAACGCCCGCAAGGCAGGTCGAGAGAAATGATCGACTATCTTCAAACAGAAGTGAAAAAATTGCCCCTGGCGCATCCGTTGCCTTCGGCGATCACAGCCAGTAGCTGCGGATGCCCCTCTCGTATCGGCTGCTTATGGCCAGGTTTATTCAATCATTTCGGACGGAAACCCGGGTATGCAAACGGCACCGCTTCCTGAGGACGAGGCGGCACGCCTCGCCGCATTACATGCGCTCGAAATTCTCGATACGCCGCCCGACGACGAGTTCGATGATCTGGTGCGTGCGGCATCACTGGTTTGCGGCGTGCCGATTTCATTGTTGAGTCTGGTCGATACGGAGCGGCAATGGTTCAAGGCTAATGTCGGAATGCCGAGCCCCTCGCAAACGCCACGGGATGTGGCGTTTTGCGCTCATGCCATTTTGGGAGCCGATCTGTTCGAGGTTCCAGACACGGCGCAAGACATACGCTTTGCCGACAATCCGCTGGTCACGGGTGACCCCGGAATCCGCTTCTACACCGGCGCGCCGATGCGTCTTAGCGACGGCAGTCAGATCGGCGTCCTATGCGTCATCGATCGGCAGCCGCGGACACTCGATGATAGCCAGCGTGAAATTCTGCGCTGTCTTGCGCGATCTGCGGCCAAAGCGCTCGAAAATTGGCGGATAAGGCGACAGGAAAAGCAAGCGACTCTCGCCCTGAAGGAAAGCGAGGATCGTTTGCGCCGGCTCTACGAGTCGACCCCAGCGATGCTCCATTCGATCGATGGCGCCGGAAAATTACTTGCGGTCAGCGATACGTGGCTGGCCAAGCTCGGCTACACGCGGCCCGAGGTGATCGGCCGGCCATTCTCGGCGTTAATGACGCCAGCATCGCAGGAATACGCCAAGACGGCATTGGCGGAGTTCTTCGGCACTGGGCACTGCAGCAATATCGAATATCAGATCGTTACCAAGTCCGGCGAAGTCATTGAGGTGTTGCTGTCGGCGATCTTGGAGCGCGACGGCGCGGGCCGGCCGTTGCGCAGCTTGACCGTGATCGAAGACGTCACACGTCGGCGGATGGCGGAGCGCGCCTTGCGCGACGAGCAGCAGCGCCTGACCAATATCATCGAAGGGACCAATGTCGGCACCTGGGAATGGAATGTCCAGACCGGTGAAGTGCGGGTCAATAGCCGTTCGGCCGAACATATCGGCTACACGCTTGCCGAGCTGGAGCCGCTCTCGTTCCAGACGTGGCTCAACCAGGTTCATCCGAGCGACAAGGTGAGTACGGGCGAGCAGCTCGCCGCGCATATCGCCGGCCGCACCGAGCAATTCGAAGCCGAAACGCGCCTTCGCCACCGCGACGGTCATTGGGTCTGGGTGCTGGGGCGCGGCCGGGTCATGACCTGGGCGCCCGACGGAAGGGCCGAATGGATGTTCGGGACCCATCTCGATATTTCCGAGCGCAAGCGGCAGGAGGAATTGCTGCGCAAGAGCGAAGACCTGCTGGACCGTACCGGCCAGCTTGCCGGTGTCGGTGGCTGGGAACTCGATCTTGCGTCGGGCGAAATCTATTGGTCGGGGGAAACCTGCCGGCTCCACGGCAAGCTTCCCGGATACCGCCCCACCTCGGACGAAGCGCTCGATCTTTACCGGTCGACCGGCAAGGCGGTGATCGCGAGCTCAATCGAACGCGCCCTGGCCGGCAAGGGCGGCTGGGATCTGGAACTCCAGGCGATTCGAGGGGATGGCAACCCGATCTGGGTGCGCGCCGTCGGATCGGTGGCATTCGCCAACGGGCAGCCGATTCGGGTGATCGGCGCCGTTCAGGATGTCACACAGCGTGTCGCCGAGCGTCTGGCACTGGAGAGCGCCAACGAGCGCATCACGCTGGCGACCGATGGCGGCGGGATCGGGATCTGGGACTGGAACATCACGAGCGGCGAGATGGTATGGGATCGCGGGATGCATCGCCTCTACGGAATGTGGCCCGATGATGTGCCGTCATACGCACTTTGGCAGCAATATTTGCACCCCGATGATCGGTTCACCAGCGAGCAGGCGGTGCGGCATGCGCTGGAAGACGCGAAGCCGCTCGACATCGAATTTCGGGTCGTCTGGAATGATGGAACCCTTCATCATCTGCGCAGTTCGGCGCGCGTGACGCGAGATGCGGCCGGGCAAGCGGTGCGCATGGTCGGCGTCAGTTGGGACATCACCGAACCGCGGCGGCTGGCGGCCGAACTGGCCGATCAGCATGAATTGCTCCGCGTAACCTTGAAATCGATCGGCGATGCGGTCATCACGACTGACGCCGAATGCCGGATCGCCTGGCTCAATCCCGTGGCGGAGCGGATGACCGGCTGGACGACGGCCGAGGCAGCCGGGCATCCGCTGACCGAGGTCTTTCACATTATCAATGAAGAGACGCGCGAGCCGACTCCCAATCCGGTCGCGAACTGTCTCGCCCAGAACAAAGTGGTCCTGTTGGCCAGCCAGACCGTGCTGATCGCGCGTGACGGTGCCGAACACGGGATTGAGGATTCTGCGGCGCCGATCCGCAATGATCGGGGCGAAATGCTGGGGGCCGTGCTGGTCTTCCATGATGTGACCGAGCAACGGCGGCTATCGGGCGAGATGAGCTACCGTGCCTCGCACGATACGCTGACCGGTTTGGTCAACAGGGCCGAGTTCGAAATCCGGCTGCGCCGACTGCTGCATCGCTCGCAGGCGGATCGTAGCCAGAACGCGCTTCTCTACATCGATCTCGACCAGTTCAAGATCGTCAATGATTCCTGCGGCCACACGGTTGGCGACCAGTTGCTTATCCAGGTCTCCAAATTGTTTTCCGGCATCGTGCGCAGCAGCGACACGTTGGCCAGGCTGGGCGGCGACGAGTTTGCCGTCCTGCTCGATCATTGTCCGATCGATCATGCCCAACGGCTCGCCCAGCAGATTTGCGACCGGATGGAGGATTTCCGGTTCAGCCATGATGGCAAGCGCTTCCGTGTCGGCGCCAGCATCGGGCTCGTGCCGGTCGATCGCAGTTGGACGACAATGGCGGCCATTCTCCAGGCGGCCGACACCTCGTGCTATGCGGCCAAGGAAGCTGGGCGCAACCGGGTCCATACCTGGTTCGACACCGACCAGGAAATGCGGACCCGGCATGGCGAGATGCAGTGGGCGACCCGTATTGAGCAGGCGCTCGACGAGGATCGATTCGTGCTTTTCGCCCAACGCATCGCCGCCTTGCGCGGCGATGTCGGCGGTCTGCACGCCGAAGTGCTGCTGCGGATGTTGGATCATGATGGCACGCCGGTACCGCCCGGCGCGTTTCTGCCGGCGGCCGAACGCTTTCATCTGGCCTCGCGCATCGATCGTTGGGTCTTGCGGCATGTGGTCAAGTGGATGAAATCGGCGCCGTCACTCGATTTCATTGAAAATCTGGGTGCCAATCTTTCCGGGCAATCGGTCGGCGATCGCGCGTTCCATCGCTGGGCCATCGAACTGCTGACCGAAGCCGGACCGACGATCTGTCACCGTCTCTGCCTCGAGATCACGGAAACCGCAGCCGTGACCAATCTCGCCGATGCCGCCCTGTTCATCGAACAGGTCCGCGCGATCGGCGTGCGCGTGGCGCTCGACGATTTCGGGGCGGGCGCATCGTCCTTCGGTTATCTGAAGCACATGCCCGTCGATTTTCTGAAGATCGACGGGCAGTTCATTCGTAAGCTCGGTATCGATGCGCTGGATGAAGCGGCGGTGCGCTGTTTCGCCGACGTCGCCAAAGTGGTCGGCATGCGAACGGTGGCCGAATTTGTCGATAACCCGGCAATTTTGGAGCATCTGAAACGGATCGGCATCGATTTCGCTCAAGGATTTTACATTCACAAGCCGGCACCGATCGATGAACTCCTCCACGGGACCGTCGAGTTTCTGGCGGAGATGTCACACTATAGCGCGCTCGACTTGGCGGCCCCATAAAGCGGCCGAGGCTCAGCGGCTCCGTCCCTGGGCGACGAATCCCGGATTGCGGAAGCCCGGCTTGCCATAGCGAAACGGTGTGCCGTCGAGCATGGTCATGCCGCCGCCGGCCGCCTTCAGCAGCGCGTGGCCCGCGGCCGTGTCCCATTCCATGGTCGGGCCGAAGCGCGGATAGAGATCGGCGCTCCCCTCGGCCAGCAGGCAGAATTTGAGCGCGCTGCCGGCGACGATCCGCGCGGCAATCCGGTGCGCGGTCAACCATTCCTCAAGCCGCGCGGTATCGGCATGGGATCGGCTATAGGCGACGGTGGCACCTTCTTCCGGACGAAACCGGGCGGCGATGGCCCGGACCCGTCCGCCCGTATCGGTTACGCGCGCGCTGGCCGGGCCGGCCGCGCCATAAACCACACCCTTGACCGGAATGCCGACGACACCCAAGACCGGCTCGCCATGCTCGACCAGGGCGATATTCACGGTGAATTCGCCATTGCGCTTGATGAATTCCTTGGTGCCGTCCAGTGGATCGACCAGCCAAAAGCGCGGCGGCACGGTTTCCGGCAACCCGTCGGTCTCGGACTGCTCCTCGGAAATGACCGGGATCTCGGGCGCTACCGCCGCCAAATGCTGCAGAATGACCGCTTCGGATCGGCTGTCGGCCAGCGTCAGCGGCGAGGCGTCGCTTTTCGAGGCCACGGCGAAATCCGAGGCATAGATTTCGAGAATCGCCTCGGCCGCGGCAAAGGCGGCGCGCTCGGCCGCCGCCAACAGGATTTCGCTCACGATGCCGCCGCCTGGATCGCCGCCCAGATTTTATGCGGTGTCGCCGGCATGTCGATATGGTCGATGCCGAGCGGTGCCAGCGCATCGACCAACGCATTGATTACCGCCGGGGGCGCGCCGATCGCGCCGGCCTCGCCCGCGCCCTTGATGCCGAGCGGATTGGTTCGACAGGGGATGACATTGACGGAAAATTCGATCGGCGGCATGTGGTCGGCGCGCGGCATGCTGTAATCCATGAAGGAGCCGGTCAGCAACTGGCCCGATGCCTCGTCATAGACCACGCCTTCGAGCAGCGCTTGGCCGACGCCCTGGGCGACGCCGCCATGGACCTGACCGGCCAGCAGCAGCGGATTGACCACCGTGCCGAAATCATCGACCACGATATAGCGCAGCAATTCCGGCTGCCCCGTCTCGCGGTCGATTTCCAGTTCGACGATATGGGCGCCGTTGGGAAAGGTGCCGGCCGGCGGTTTCCAGCGCGCGGTCTCGTCGAAGCCGCTTTCCATGCCGGGCGGCACCTTGCCCTCGATCGCCGCCTTGACCACGGCCAGGATGCCCATGGTGCGGTCGGTCCCGGCGATCGAGAATTGCCCGTCTTTGAAATCGATATCGGCCTCGGCCGCCTCCATCAGATGGGCCGCGACCTTCTTGCCGCGCTCGATCACCTTGTCGGTCGCGAGCTTGGTCGACATGCCGCCGACCGGCAGAGAGCGCGAGCCGCCGGTGCCGCGGCCATAGGCCACGACATCGGTATCGCCTTGCACGACGCGGATGCTGTCGAACGGCACGCCCAGCCGCTCGGCGATGATCTGGGCGTACGCGGTTTGATGTCCCTGTCCCGATGATTGCGTGCCGATCAGCAATGTCACCCCGCCCGAGGCATCGAAGCGGATCTCGGCCATCTCGTCGCCGCCGCCGCCGCATTGCTCGATATAGGTTGCCATGCCGAGGCCGCGCAGCTTGCCGCGCACGGCCGATTCGGCCTTGCGCGCCGCCAGCCCCGCCTTGTCGGCGATTCTGAGCGCGTCATCGAGATTTTGCTGAAAATCGCCGCTGTCATAAGTCAAGCCCAGTGCGGTGCGGAAGGGCATTTCGCCCGGCCGGATGAAGTTGCGCCGGCGCAGTTCCTCCGGATCGAGGCCGAGTTCGCGAGCCGCCTTGTCGACCAACCGCTCGACGACATAGGCCGCTTCCGGCCGCCCGGCGCCGCGATAGGCATCGACCGGCACGGTATTGGTGAACACGCCCTTGACCCGGACATAGACCGCGGGCGTGGCATAGACGCCGGTCAGCATGCGCGAGCTGCCCAATGTCGGGATGAAGGTCGCATAATTCGACAGATAGGCGCCGAGATTGGCTGTGGTTTCGAAGCGGAAGGCGAGAAAGCGTGCCTTGTCATCCAGTGCCATCTCGGCATGGGTGACATGGTCGCGGCCTTGCGTATCGGTCAGGAAC
>JBAVTK010000052.1:0-25931 GCA_049696095.1 Aliidongia sp.
ACCCCCACGGAGCCCAAAATGAGTTTTTTCGAATTGCTGCCCGGTACGCTGTCGCTGGCCGATCTGCGCCGTCTCTATAAGGGCGACGAGCCGATCCGGCTTTCGGAGGCCGCATGGCATGAGATCGATGCCTCGGCCGCTGCTGTCGGTGCCGTGCTGGCCGGTGGCCGCGCGACCTATGGCGTCAATACTGGCTTCGGCAGTCTCGCCTCGACACGGATTCCCCTCGAGTCGGTTGCGCAATTGCAACGCAACTTGGTGTTGTCGCATGCTGCCGGCATCGGGCCGCTGCTCGATGATCGGTTGGTGCGGCTGATCATGATCCTCAAGATCAACAGCCTGGCGCAAGGCTATTCCGGGGCACGGCGCGAGACGCTGGAATTGCTGATCGACTTCGTCAATCGCGGCATCATGCCCTGCGTGCCGGCGCAAGGTTCGGTCGGTGCCTCGGGCGATCTGGCGCCGCTCGCGCATATGTCGTTGGCGCTGATCGGCGAAGGCGAGGTGCGGGTTGCGGGCGAGGGGCGCCCGGCGGCGTCTGCACTGGAACAGGCCGGCCTGCGGCCGGTCACGCTGGCGGCCAAGGAAGGGTTGGCACTGCTCAACGGCACACAAGTCTCGACCGCATTGGCGCTCGCCGGGCTGTTTGCGGTCGAGGATGATTTTGCCGCGGCATTGGTCGCAGGCGCGTTGTCGGTCGATGCCATGCTCGGTAGCGACGTGCCGTTCCAGGATCGAATCCATGCGGTGCGCGGGCAACCGGGCCAGCGCATCGTTGCCGCCCGGCTCAAATCCTTGCTCGATGGGAGTGCGATCCGTGTCTCGCATCTGGATTGTACGCAGGTCCAGGATCCCTACAGCCTGCGCTGCCAGCCCCAGGTGATGGGGGCGGTGCTCGATCTGATGTTCTATGCCGCCGGCGTGCTCGGGCGCGAGGCCAATGGTGTGTCCGACAATCCGCTGGTGTTTCGTGATGGTGCCGACGGACCGGAAATCGTGTCCGGCGGGAATTTCCATGCCGAGCCGGTGGCCTTCGCCGCCGATGCACTGGCGCTCGCCGTGGCCGAGATCGGTTCGATTTCCGAACGACGAATGGCCTTGCTGGTCGATGTCAAGATGAGCAATGGCCTGCCGGCCTTTCTGGTGGCGGAGCCGGGACTGAATTCCGGCTTTATGATCGCCCAGGTCAGTTCCTCGGCGCTCACCGCCGAAAACAAGCTGCTGGCCCATCCGGCCAGCATCGACAGCCTGCCGACTTCGGCCAATCAGGAAGATCACGTCAGCATGGCGACCCATGGCGCGCGCCGGGTCGGCGAGATGGCGCGCAACGCGGCCGCGATCATCGGCATCGAATTGCTGGCGGCCGCGCAGGGGGTCGATTTCCGCCGACCGCTGGGGACTAGCCCGATGCTGGCGCAGGCGATGGCGGCGATCCGTGCGCGTGTGTCTTTTCTCGATCGCGACCGGGTTATGGCACCGGACATGGCACAAATCGCTTCACTCGTGATATCAGGCTGGTTCCGGCAACTCGTGCCGGGCGTATTGCCATCGGAGCTTGCCTGATGCCCCTAGAGATACTCGTCACTGGCCGCTTGCCGCCCGCCAGCCAGGCGGCGCTCGAGCGGCTTTTTACCGTCCGGACCCTGCCGGCCGGTGCCGAGCGTGCTGCGTTCCTGGAAACCAACGGCACGAGCATTCGCGGCATCGCCGGGGCGGCTGGCGCTGATGCGGCTTTGATCGCGGCATTGCCTAAGCTCGAAATCATCGCCAATTTCGGTGTGGGCTATGATTGGGTCGATGTCGCGGCGGCCAAGGCGCGCGGCATCCCGGTCACGAACACGCCGGACGTGCTGACCGACGAAGTGGCAGATCTCGCCATGGCGCTGATCCTCGATTCGGCGCGGCAAATCAGTCGGGCCGATCGGTTCGTGCGCGCCGGCAAATGGCTCGACGGCAATTTTCCCCTGGCCCGCACCGTGGCCGGCCGTACGCTCGGCATCGTCGGGCTGGGTCAGATCGGCACCGCTATCGGCCGCCGGGCCGAAGCCTTCCGCATGAAGGTAATGTGGCACGGCCCCCGGCCGAAGCCCGACGCACCGTGGCCCTATGTCGCCGATCTGCTGGAGATTGCGCGTCTGGCCGATTTCCTGATGGTGATCTGCCCGCTCACGCCCGCGACACGCGGTCTGATTTCGGCGGAAGTGCTGGCGGCACTCGGGCCGGAGGGCACGCTGGTCAATATCGCCCGCGGGGCGGTGGTCGATGAGCCAGCCTTGGTTGCGGCCTTGCAGAGCGGCACGCTGGGGGCGGCCGCCCTCGACGTCTTCACGCGCGAGCCCCATGTGCCCGAGGCGCTGTTTGCGATGGATAATGTCGTGCTGCAACCCCATCTCGGCAGCGCCACGGTGGAAACCCGCACCGCCATGGGTCAGGTGATGATCGACAACCTTGCGGCTCATTTCGACGGGCGGACCTTGCCGAACCGGGTCGCCTGAGATCGGTATCGCCACGGCCGACACCAAGCGGCGTAACGCCGCTTGGTGTCGGTGGGAGCGTGGTTTAGGTTCTGAAATCAGTCTGGATCATGCGTGTCAGGAAGGTCAGATCATGCCGCACGGCTTCGAACCGACTTCGGTCATCCCGATCGTTACCCTAGAGCGCGTCGAGGATGCCATACCTTTGGCCGAGGCGTTGCTCGAAGGCGGTCTCGGGACGATCGAAATCACGTTGCGCACACCGGCATCGCTCGCCGCCATCGCCGCCATCGCCAAGGCGCTGCCGGAAGCGAGGGTCGGGGCCGGGACGGTACTGCGCACGGCGGACATCACGGCCGCGCGCGATGCCGGCGCGCGTTTCTTGGTCAGTCCGGGTTTGACGGCGGATCTGGCGGCGGCCGGTCATGCCTCGGGTTTGCCCTATCTGCCCGGGGCGGTGACCCCGTCCGAGATTCTGGTCGCCCGCGAGATGAATTTCACCTTCCTCAAATTCTTCCCGGCGCGCGAGTCGGGCGGCCCGGCCATGCTGCGGGCCTACGCGGCGGTGTTTCAAGGCATCGTATTCTGCCCGACCGGCGGCGTCACCGAAGAGAGTGCGGCGGAATATCTGGCGCTGCCGAATGTACCGCTGGTCGGGGGTACTTGGGTCGCCAATGCTGAGGCGATCGGATCGCGGGATTGGCGCGGCATCACCGCGCGCGCGAAGCGTGCCGCAGCACTCGGCCGAAATGCGGCGCCGCGGTCGGAGTGACCAAGAGCGGGGCAGGGAACCGCCCCGTTATTCAAAATCATAATTCAGGGAGGATAAAATCATGCGCGAAGCAGTCATCGTCTCGACGGCACGCACGCCGATCGGCAAGGCCGGTCGCGGTGCCTTCAACGACACCCAAGGCCAGACTTTGGGCGGCCATGTCATCGCCGCAGCGGTTAAGCGGGCCGGGATCGAGGGCACCGAAATCGATGATGTCATCCTCGGTGCGGCGGTGCAGCAAGGCACGACCGGCTACAACACGGCGCGGCAATGCGCGCTGCACGCCGGCTTGCCCGACACCGTCGCCGGCATGACGGTCGATCGGCAATGCGGCTCGGGCCTGATGGCGATCGCGACCGCCGCCAAGCAGATCCTGCATGATGGTATGACCATCACGATCGGCGGCGGACTCGAATCGATCTCGCTCACGGCCGAGCACGCCAATCGCTTCCGCGCGGCCGATCCGGCGCTGGTCGGAGCCGTGCCGGCGCTCTATATGGCGATGATCGAGACGGCGGAAATCGTCGCCGAGCGCTATGGCATCAGCCGCGAGGCGCAGGATGAATTCGCGCTGCAATCGCAGCAACGCACGGCGGCGGCCCAGGCGGCTGGCGCTTTCGATGCCGAGATCGTGCCGCTCGCCACGATCATGACTGTGACCGACAAGGCGACCGGCGAGACGACCAAGCGCCCGGTCACACTGACCTCGGACGAGGGCAACCGGCCGCAGACCACGCTGGCCGATCTGGCCGGCCTGAAACCGGTGTTTAAGGGCGGCCAGACCATCAAGGAAGGCCGCTTCATCACCGCCGGCAATGCCTCGCAACTGTCCGACGGCGCCTCGGCCTCGGTGCTGATGGAAGCGAGGGAAGCCGAGCGGCGCGGCCTGACGCCGCTCGGCGCCTATCGCGGCATGGCGGTGGCGGGCTGCAATCCCGACGAAATGGGCATCGGCCCGGTCTTCGCCATCCCCAAGCTCTTGAAGCAGCATGGGCTGACGATCGACGATATCGGTATCTGGGAGTTGAATGAAGCGTTCGCCAGCCAGGCGCTCTATTGCCGCGATCGGCTGGGCATTCCGAACGACCGGCTGAATGTCAGCGGCGGCGCCATCTCGATCGGCCATCCCTACGGCATGTCGGGCGCGCGCATGACCGGCCATGTCCTGATCGAAGGCAAGCGGCGCGGTGCCAAATATGGCATCGTTACCATGTGCGTGGGTGGCGGCATGGGCGCCGCTGGCTTATTCGAGATTTTCTGACCCTGGAGAAGAAAGGTGCCAGCCGGTGGCGCCTTTCCCCATGATATGATCCGGTCGGTTAGCGAACCTTGAGGGATGGGGAAAGGGCGCCGTGACGGACTCGACCGAGCGCAAGCGCCCGATCACGTTGCGAACCAAGCTGTTCTATGGCTTCGGTTCGGTCGCCTATGGCGTCAAGGATCAGGGTTTCTCATACCTGCTGCTGCTTTATTACAATCAGGTTCTGCATGTGCCGGCGGCCCAGGTCGGGTTGGCCCTGTTGATCGTGCTGATGGTCGATGCCTGTTTCGATCCGGTCATCGGCCAGTGGTCGGATACGCTGCATTCGCGCTGGGGCCGGCGGCATCCTTTCATGTATGCGACGGCGTTGCCGGTTTCGCTCTGCTATCTGCTGCTCTGGGATCCGCCCGCCGCCATGACCGCGCCGGCGCTGTTTTATTATCTGATCGGCATCTCGATCGTCGTCCGGTTCTTCGTGACACTCTATGAGATCCCAAGTTCGGCGCTGGCGCCGGAACTGACCGACAATTACCACGAGCGAACGGCGCTCCTGGGCTTCCGCTCGCTGTTTCAGTGGCTCGGCGGCTTGACCATGGCGTTTCTGGCCTTCGCGGTGTTTCTGAGACCGGACGCAACCCATTCGGTCGGTCAACTCAACCCGTCCGGCTATGCCCATTACGGCTGGGCTGCCGGCGCCCTGATGTTCGGCGCGATCCTGGTTTCGGCCGTCGGCACGCATCGCCATATTCCCGATCTGCAAAGGCCGCCGCCCAAGCAGCCCTTCCGACTCGGGCGCGTGGCGCATGACATGGTACAGACCCTGTCGCACCGCTCGCTCCTCATGCTGCTCGGCGCCGGGTTGTTCGCGAACATGGTGATCGGCCTCGCCGCGGCGCTGACCTACTATTTCCTGACCTTCTTTTGGGAAATGAACTCGGCCCAGATCGTGGTGCTACTGCTGTCCAACCTGATTTCCGCGGTGATTGCCTTGCCCGGCGCCACGTTAATTTCGCGCCGTCTCGGCAAGAAGCCGGCCGCGGTGCTGCTCTGGGGCGTGGCGGTGGTGGTGGCGCCCTTGCCCTATCTGCTGCGGCTGGCCGGCTGGTTTCCGGCCAATGGCAGCCCGGCCCTGATGCCGCTGTTGTTTGTGCACAGCGCCTTTACCGTCGCCTTGTTCATCGCGACCGGCATCCTGATCGCCTCGATGATCGCCGATATCGTCGAAGACGGCCAATTGAGCACAGGCCGCCGGGCCGAAGGGCTATATTTCGCGGTCAACAGCTTCATCCAGAAAGTCACCTCGGGCATCGGCATCTACAGCGCCGGCATCCTGCTGGGCCTGGTGGGCTTTCCCGAGGGCGCCCAGCCAGGCCAGGTCGATCCCGCGGTGCTGCGGGATCTGGTCGTGGTCTATGTCTCGCTCGGGACGGTGTTGCTGCTGGCCGCGATCGGCTTCGTCTCGGCCTACCGGATCGACCGGCGGACGCATGAGGGGAATCTGCGGCGGTTGGCGGAGGTGGAACCAGTTCGATCTTAAGCCCCGCTACTTATAGATGATTCGGTTGATGTTGTTGCCGGAGTTTGTGTTGGATACTAGACGGGTGACCCATTGGATGCCCCGTTACGGTTTCGGCAACAAAATGCTTGACTCGAACGGTGCATGTTACTAGATTGGTAACGTTACGAGCCTTGGTGCCCCTCGGTAAAGGTCATTGAGTTCGGAAGCCAGGGGGGGTGAATCAGGCGGAAAAATGGAGGACACAATGAGTGAGAAAAGCGACATATCATCTTGGTGGCTGTTAACCGAAGGAATCAGTCATGATTCGAAGCTTCGACAATAGCGGTCTTGAAGAATTGTACCATGATAATACCACCTCTCGTATTGACAAAAGACATTTTAGAAATTGTCTACGTATCCTGGATCTAATAGATATGGCAACATCTCCAAGGGATTTGATTGGTGTTAAGGACTTTCACCCTCTTAAAGGTAATCGTGCAGGCACATATTCGATGCATGTGAATGGGAATTGGTGTATTACCTTTCGGTTTGAGGGGGTTGATGTTGTCGACGTCAGCTTTGAGGATTATCATTAGGTGATCATGTCCATGATCCAAGGGAGAGGGGGAGCAATTGCTCCCCCCATGAAGCATAAAGGAGGAGTATGATGCTTCCTCGGAATCGGGCGCCTATCCACCCTGGTATCCTGCTGAAGGAGTTATATCTTGAGCCCCGTGGAGTCTCCGTAACGGCGCTCTCGGATGCCGCTGGAATATCTCGCAAGCATTTATCGCAGATTATCAACGGCCATGTTGGAATTACGCCTGGAACTGCGGTTCGTATTGCTGAGACACTCGGTACATCCGCTCAAATGTGGATGAACGGTCAAGCCACATATGATCTGTGGCATGCACAAAGGCAATTACCTGATGGTCGGCCGGTTCGAACTGGTGCCTTTGCTATTTGTCAGGAGGTGCCTCCGCAGTAGTTGCATGTGATGGCGCAAGTGTCATTGCATCGTTTTTATGACGATAACTCGCGGAGAAGGGGTGTTCAATGTTATGGTTCACCCCCGCAACCCTTGCAACCGCCCCACCACCGCCTCCGCCTCTTCCATCACCCGTTCGACGATCTCGCGACAGCTCGGCACATCCTTGATGCCGCCCGCGCCCTGGCCCATGGCGAAGCAACTCCGGTCGCGGTCCAGCCCCTCGGTTTGACCGGCGATGCCGCCCATCACGCGGGCTTGGTGCGACAGCATCGCCTGGGCCGGAAAGGGCTGAATCTGGTCCGGCCGGGTCTCCCACTCGGCGACGTAATCATTGCGATAGACCCGCATCGGCTTGCCGGAATAGCAGCGGGTGACGATCGTATCGGTCTCGGACGAGTCAAGGATGACCTGCTTGTAAAGCTCGCCGGCATGCGCCTCCTTGGAGGCTATGAAACGTGTGCCCATCCACACGCCTTGCGCGCCCAGCGCCAGCGCGGCGGCGAGGCCGCGGCCGTCGATGATCGCGCCGGCCGCAATCACCGGGATCGACACGGCATCGACGATCTGCGGAATGAGCGCCATGCCGGCGACCTTGCCGGTATGGCCGCCGGCCTCGGTGCCTTGGGCGATGACGGCATCGAGTCCGGCCGCTTCGCCAGCCACCGCATGGCGCACCGTGCCGCAGACATTCATCACCTTGAGCCCGGCCGCTTTCAGCCGCCCGAGAATCGCGGTCGGCACGCCCAGGCCGGAGATGAAGGCGGCTGCCCCTTCGGCGATGATGATCTCGACCGAGGCTTCGAGTGCGGCCGGCACGGCGGCCAGCAGATCGACGCCGAACGGCCGGTCGGTCAGATCGCGCACCTTGCGCATTTCCTCGCGGATGCGCTCGGGGCCGAGGCCGGCCATGCCGAGTGTGCCGAACCCGCCCGCTTCCGACACCGCGGCGCAGAGTTCGGCATAGGCGACGCCGCCCATGCCAGCCAGCATGATCGGATAGCGGATGCCGAGCAGATCGCAGAGTGGCGTGCGGATCGTCATGGCTACGTCACTGCGCGAAGGTGATGACGTTGCGCACCGCGGTGCCGGCGCGTAAGGCGGCGAAGCCGTCATTGATCTGGTCGAGCGCAATATGGCCCGAGATCAGATGGTCGAGATGCAGCTTGCCTTGCAGATAGAATTCGATCAGCCGCGGCATATCGACCCGGAACCGGTTCGAGCCCATCATCGAGCCTTGGATCTTGCGCTCGGCCAGGAAATCGACGCCATGCAGCTCGATCTTGGTGCCGACCGGGATCATGCCGATGATCGTGGCCGTGCCGCCCGGCGCCAGCATCGAAAAGGCCTGCTCGGCCGTGGCTTTGCCGCCCAGGCATTCGAAGGAGTAATTGACGCCGCCGCCGGTCAGCGCGCGGACGCGCTTCACCACATCGCCCTCGGCGGCGTTGATCACATCGGTCGCACCCATCTGCTTAGCCAGTTCCAGCTTGGCCGGCAGCGTGTCGATCGCGATGATCCGCCCGGCACCGGCCAAGGCGGCGCCATTGATCGTGGCGAGGCCGACGCCGCCGCAGCCGATGATGGCGGCCTTGGTGCCCGGCTCCAGTTTGGCGGTGTGGAACACAGCACCGACCCCGGTCAGCACGCCGCAGCCGATCAGCGCCGCGCGGTCGAGCGGCATGTCCTTGCGGATCTTCACCAGCGCATGCTCATGCACCAACATCTGCTCGGCGAAGGCAGAGAGGTTGAGGAACTGGTTCATCACCTCGCCGCCATGCCAGGATAGGCGGCGCGAAACGCCAGGCGGCAGCTTGATCGTCGGCGTCGAGCAGATCGACGGATGGCCGGTGACGCATTGCTCGCAATAGCCGCAGAACACCGACAGGCAGGTGACGACATGATCGCCCGGCTCGACATAGGTGACATCGGCGCCGACCGCCTCGACTACGCCGGCCGATTCATGGCCGAGCACGCAGGGCAGGGGGTGCGGATAGGAGCCGTCGGCGAAATGCAGATCGCTGTGGCAGATACCGGAAACCGAGGTACGGATCAGCACCTCGCGCGGCCCCGGCTTGGCGAGCGAGACATCCTCGATGGTCATGGGTTGGCCCACCGCATGCAATACCGCCGCTTTCATGTCCGATTTCCTTTGCTGACGAATGGCTTGCCGCTATGCCCGCGACCCGGCGCGTAAGCGAATTCTGGATCGGCGCGCGGGCATTTGCGCGTCGTACTCCAGGTGGCGACTGTGCCATATCCTTCCCGGTATTGCACCACCCGTCGAGATGCTTCGCGTTGGACGCGTTCTGCGCTAAGATAACACCGTACCGTCACGCGCTGCCCGATGGTGGCCGGATGGGTTGGCAACGGTTATCAGACCAGAGTCCAATGCAAAAAAGAAACGCCGACCTCCTCAATGAAGCCCTTGCCCAGCATCGCCAGGGCCGGTTCGACGAGGCAGAAATTCGGTACAAGAAGCTGACCTGGCGCGAGCCGGGCAGCAGTGCTGCCTTTCATGGGCTGGGCGCGCTGCGCCTGCATCAGAATCGCCTAGAGGAAGCACGCGATCTGTTGACCCGTGCCGCAACGCTCAGCCCCGACGATGCCGAGATCGCCAACGCGCTCGGCGCCGCGCTGACGCAGCTCGAACAGTTTGTCCCGGCTGAGACCACACTGCGCCAGGCTGTGGCGCTCGACCCGAATTTGGCCGAAACACACAATAATCTCAGCATTTTGCTCCTTCGCACGCATCGCCCGTTCGAGGCGGTCGAAAGCAGCCGCCAAGCGGTTCGCCTGGCGCCGGGCTCGGCCGATATGGCGATCAATTTGGGCAAAGCGTTGCGCGACAGCAATCATCCGGAAGACGCGCTGGCGGCATTCGAGACGGCGGTGCGCCTGGCACCCGATCTAGCCGAGGCGCATTTTGCCGTCGCCACGCTGCAACTGGCGCTGGGTGATTTCGCCGCCGGCTGGACCGGGTTCGAATGGCGCCTGCGTTTGCCGGGCTTCGGTTTTGCGCTGCCCGATTGGGGCAAGCCGGGTTGGCAGGGCGAGGAACTGGCCGGGCGAACTATCCTGCTGCATGGCGAGCAGGGGCTGGGCGACACGTTGCAATTTTTGCGTTATGTACCGCTGGTCGCAGCACGCGGTGGACGGGTGATCTTGCTGGTCCAGCCGGCGCTGACCCGGCTATTGGCGGGAATGGGCGATGTGGCGGATGTGGTGGGCTTCGGCGACGCTTTGCCCGACTATGATGTGCATTGCCCGATGATGCGCCTGCCGCGCCGTTTTGCGACGCGGCTCGACTCCATCCCCCCGATGGCGGTGCCGCTCAAAGCGCCCGAAGCGGATCGGATCTTCTGGCAGAAGCGGCTGGGCCGGGACGGGCAGAAGCGGATCGGCCTCGTCTGGGCCGGCAATCCGGCCCATGCAAATGACTATAACCGCTCGGCGCCACTTGCCGCCCTGGCACCGCTCTTGGCGCGGGACGGCGTGTGCTGGGTCAGCCTACAACAGGCGCTCCGGCCCGGCGACGCGGCGATCCTGGCGGCGCATCCGGGGATGGTGCGTGCGGGCGAGACGCTGGCCGATCTCGCCGCCACCGCCGGGCTGATCGCCGGCCTCGATCTCGTGATCTCGGTCGATACCGCCGTCGCCCATCTGGCCGGCGTCATGGGCAAGCCGGTCTGGCTGCTGCTGCCCTTCGCGCCGGAATGGCGCTGGCTCGGCGCGCGTGACGACAGCCCATGGTACCCAACGGCGCGGCTGTTCCGTCAGAAGCAGCCGGGCGATTGGGGTTCGGTCATCACGGAGATGGCGGCGGCGATCGGGGGCGAGGGGAGCCGGGCATAGCGTTTCCCGGCGCCTGTCCTCGCATAGATGATTGGGGGCGCGGCCGCGACGTCGGCCGCGCCCTGTGCATCAATGCGTCACGGTTCCCAGCTCGTCGAGCAGGCCGGTGGCACCGTAGATTTTGGCCAATGCCTCGCGAATGGCGACGGCGCTGACCGAAACGCTGCGATTGAGCGCCGGGTCATAGCCGAAATCGCCGCCGAGCGATTTGAAGTTTCCGTCGAAGGCAAGTCCGATGACATCGCCCTTGCGATCGATCACCGGCGAGCCGGAATTGCCGCCGACGATGTCGTTGCTCGAAGCAAAATCGAACACGATGCCGGCGGTCAGCCGATCCTTGGCCGCCAGCCATTTCTCCGGCAGGCGGAACGGCTCGGCGCCGGTCGCCCGGTCGAACGCGCCGGAGATGCGGGTGAATGGCGGAATGCTCTTGCCGGCCTGGTCCCAACCCTGCACGCCGCCATAGCTGATGCGCATGGTAAAGGTTGCGTCCGGATAGGTCGAGCTTCCGAGCAGCGCGAACTGCGCCCGCGCGATCTTGCCGCCCGCAGCATCGAGCACCGAATCATACTCGTCTTCGGTCTGGCGGCGAATGGTCCGCGCCTCGGGATCGACCAGCCGGGCGAAGGCGATCATCGGATCGGTCGAACCGGCAACGCCACCTTCCAGCAGTTTCTTGCGCTGACCGGTATCGCCGAGCTTGGTGCCCTTGACCAAAGATGCGGCCAATTGCTCCGGCGATTGATTGCCGAGCAATTTATGCACCGCCGGATCATCGGGTCCGAGGATTTCGCGCACCTTGCCCAGCCAATAACCCAGCGTCACAATTTCCAGATCGGCCGAGATCGGCTGATCGGCCAGCAGGCTCTGGCGAAGCGCCGGGAAGCTCGCATTGGTGTATTCCTGAAGCCGCTCGCCATCGGGCTTGGCCTGCTCGACCGGGGCGCGCACCAGGATGAGCGCATCATTCAGCAGCCGCGAAGCCCGGCGCATGGTGCCGATCGCGAAGGCGCGATCGGCGATCGCGCGATGCTTCTTGAGGGCCGCGTCGATATCGTCCCACGCCGAGGCGCTGCTCTTGGAGAGTTCCGGGTCCGCCGCAACCTTGGCCCGCAACGCGGTTTCGGCCGTTCGCTTACCCTCGATCAGCGCCGGCTCGGCCAAGGCCTCCCACTCGCCCTTCAGCGCCTTCAGGCTATTCTCGACACCGAGCAGCGCTGCTTCGCCGACCCGATGCTGTTCGGGACCGCGGCGGATGAATTCGGTCAGCACACCGCGCAATTCCGCCAGATAAAGCGCGGTTCGCGGCAGCGTGATGTTTCGTTCTTCTTCAAGCTGTGCCACGGTAAACAAGCGTTCGGTCGAACCGGGATTGCCGACGGTAAAGGTAACCTCGCCCGGCAGTGGTTCGCGCTCGCCGAAATGGAAATAGCCGTCCTTGGAATCGAGCGGCTTGCCATTGTCGTAAATCCGCAAGAACCCGACATCAAGCGCATAGCGCGGAAACTCGAAATTGTCCGGATCGCCGCCGAAATCGGCGATTGCGTCTTCCGGCGCGAAGACCATGCGGACATCCTGATAGCGCCGATATTTATAGAGATCGTAGCGCCCGCCGCGGAACAAAGTCACGACATCGCAGCGCAGCTTGTCGTCACCCCCGGCGCAGGCTTGCGTGATCGCCGCGGTCTCGGCCTTGAGGGCGGCGGCGAATTCGGCGCCGGTCTTGCCATCGGTCGCCTTGCGGATGCGGTCGGTGACCGGCGTGATTTCCAGCAGGCGGTTGGCCTCGGTCGCGGTGCAGCGCTTCTCGTCGGCGGGGGTCGCGGCGAGATAGCCGGTCGCCGAGGTGTCATCGCCTTTGCGCGAAATCTGGGTCAAGCACTCACGCACGCAATGATGGTTGGTGGCAACCAGACCGTTGGGCGAGACCAGGCTCGCCGAGCAGCCATTGGCCAGCCGGATCGCCGACAGCCTGGCATGGTCGAGCCATGCCGCATCGGGCTTGAAACCATAGGCGGCTTGGACCTTGTCAGCGGGAAAGTCATTGGGCAACCACATGCCCTCATCAGCGCGGGCGGCGCCGACAGCGAGAGCGAAGGTTGCGAGAATAAGCAGGGCGCGCGGCATCACGAAACTCCGGGCTGGGAAGGGGGCGATCCTGCCGGAACGGCCACTGTCCCGCAAGGCCCAACAGCGACCAATAACAGGCCCAATCGATCAACAGTGCGTCATCGACCCAACGTCCGAAAATGAGTTACGTCTCATTGATGGACCTCAACCAGTCGAATACAGCGGGCGAACGGTGCTATATCGAAGGGTTAGTGAATACGCTGCATTAAAGCGGAGATGACGTTGATGCCCGTCGCCTCGTGCGCACCAACCTGAGGATGACAGAGGCGCCTGGCTTAGGATTTCACCCCGGTCACCGAACTCGGCACGCCCAATATCTCGATGTCGGCCAATCCCGCCTCGACAAACCATCGGGCGACCGCTTCCGGCGAGTGGATGCCGTGAAACACCGGTGAATAGGCATCGAATGTATCGAGGATGTCGTTTTCCAACCCTAAGCCCTGATCGCTGAACGGAAAGAGCCGGCGCAGCAATTGCACCCAGCGTCGGTTCGGGTCGGCATAGATCCGGGGCACGATCCAGCGGCACCATTCGTAGAAGGCCTGTGACGGCAGCCGCGAGGTGAACGGAATCCAGTTGTTGCGGACGGCATATTCGCCGCTGTCGGGATAGACCCAGACCGAGATCCTGCCGCCGCGCTTTAGCTTGGGTACCAGCGCCTTGAAATAGCGTTCCGTGGATGGTGTGTGGTGCAGCACGCCGATCGAAATGATGATATCGACAGTTTCATCGGCGATCGGCAGCTTGCCGATATCGGCCTGCACGACCAGAACGTTCGGCCGATCGCGGAAATTGGTCTGTGCGGCCTCGACGGCATAGGAGAGATCAACCCCGATCACCTTGGCACCCCAGCGTGACAGCACGTCGCTGAATCGTCCGGCCCCGATGCCGGCATCGAGCACCAACTTGTCCCGGACATCCTCGGGGCCGAGGCCGGTCTTGGCGGTGAACATTGCCTCCGAGCTGCCGGACCCGGTGAAACTGTCAAGCTGGGTGCGGTTATGCGTGTTCCATTCAAAGCTGAACGAGCCGACATAATCGTCCGACGGTACGAAACGCGGAATGCCGCGCACCACCGGATAGCTCGTCCCCGAAGCGGCGACGAGGCGATCACCTCGCCACGCGAGCGGCGCCCCGGTCTCGGGACAGGCAAGGATATCGACCAAAGCTCTGTCGAGTGACTTGGCGCTCACCAACGTGTCTCCACCAACCGATAGCGTCGGCCATTGACGCGCGGATCGGAATTGTCGCTCGATGCGAAATAGATGCGGCGGCCCCAGTGGGAGTAGCGGCCGAGCCCGAGCGTGCGGATGGTATCATGCGCCGAATGACCGAAAGGTAGCCTGACGCCATCCTCATAGAGTTCAAGTCCGGAGGCGCCGTTGTGGTCGGACATGATCCAGGGCAGCACGAAGGCCGTATAGCAATGTCCGGATTCCGGCTCGATCCGGCGCAATGCTACGCGCCAGCGCGGCCGCAGGAATGCGCCTAGAAAGGCCAAAACCGGCCGAGCCGGCAGGCGGCCACGCAGAATGAGCCAGCACCCGCCGGCCAGCAGATAGAGGCTGACGCCAAAAATATAGAGCCGGCGCCGACCGGACGATACCGGCGAGAGATCGGGAGCAGTGGTCATCACAATATCCTGGCGTCGAACCCGTAGGCGGCAAGCGTTTCGTCGACCATCCGCCCGAGACCGAACCGCGTCTCGACGAAGGCGGGGCCGGCGCTCCGGCAGGCCGCACGCAGCTCGGGATCGGCCAGGAGGCGCAACACCCGGTCGGCCAGCGCCGTCGGTGTTGGTGGATCGACGATCCAACCGGTCCTGCCCGGCTCCAACGCTTCGCGCGTGCCTCCGGCCTCGACCGCGACGACCGGTGTGCCGACCCATTGCGCTTCCAGAACCACGTTCGGTGTTCCCTCCTTGAACGATGTCAGCATGAACACGTCGAGCGCCGACAATACGGAAAGCACATCTCCGGTCACCCCGGCCAGCACCAGACGATCTTCGAGGCCGCATGCCCGGATATGGTCGCGCAGCTCGTGCTCAAGCACGCCCTGCCCATAGATCACGAAATGGACCGTCTTGTCGCGCCGCGCGATTTCGGCGGCGGCATCGACCCACAGCATCGGGCGTTTTTCCGGAAACAGGCGAAACACACCACCAACCAATGCCGCACCGTCCGGCACACCGAGCGCCGCTCTGGTCGCCGCAATCGCCGGGGGCGATGCTCGCGCGGATCCGCCGAAATCGACGCCGTTGCGCAGGATGCCGATGCGGCCGCGTGGCAGGCCCAGCCACGCTTCGTAATCGCGCGCACCGGCCTCGCTGTTATTGACCAGGGACACCTCCGGCCGCGCGGCCAACGCCTGATAAACCGGGTCCATGTAGCGCTGGTACAGTGCGAAATGGCTCGGATTGACATTGCGCCCCGACAGCACGATGCGCGGCACGCCGGCCAGCGCCGCCGCCATTCCGGCCCGCACGCTCGACCAGTCGAGGAATGCGTGCACGACCTCGGGACGCAACGCCCGAAACTCGACATAGAGATTGGCGATGTCGGCGGCGAGATTGGGCGGCATGTGTCGAGCGGCCCGGCGGAAAGCCTCCGGCAATTCGGCCGAATCGCGGTCCACGCGGGTTACTTTGGCCTCGATCTCGCGCGTTGCAATCGACGCTCGGCGCAGCAACGGCAGATAAAAATCGTAACGCGACGGCTGATTGGGCGCCAGATAATCGCACAGTAAATGGATATCGCTCAGCCCGCGCCCGGCCAATCCGACCAGTGTATTGGCGACCTGACGCTCAGCCCCGCCAGGTGCCAGGCTGCCGCAGACCACGACGACCCGTCCAGGCGCGAAATCCGCCATCGAAACCGCATCGGCCAAGGCGCGCCGGAACAACCCACGGGTCAGCCACGGATCGGGTATGATCCGGCGCAATTTCAGCAATAGCCTAAGCGTGTGGAGCGGTAGCGGCACCCAGAGCGGCCCGAGCGACAGGAATACGCCGTCAAGCGGTCGCTCGATCGCCGAGACCAAGGCTCGCCGACCCAGCGCCCGCCAGCGCCCGACCACGTAAACCCGCCGCGCGGCCTGCGGCAATATCCAGGCATCGCCGATCCAGGCACCGAGCCGCGGATCCTGCGCGCCATCGAGCGGTGGGCCGTGCATCAGTACCAGGCCCTTTACCCCAGGCGAGGCTAAGAATGATGAAATCTCTGTCGACGGTATGGGAAAGGTCGGGGCCAGGACCATCCCCTCGGGCACTCGTCGTGCCAGCTTAAGCGCTTTGCGCCGCAGGATTGCGACGCGGTTCGGCCGGTACTTGGCCAATGTCTGCCGAAGCCGAACCGCCCCGTATCGCAGGACCTTGCGCAAGACGCGCGGCAATTGCGTGAGAACCGGCTTTGCCGGCTCGCCATCCCTGCCCATCAGCTCGGTGCGAACGCGCTGGCGAAGACGCTCGATCTCGGCGCCGCAAGAGGCGCACGATGGCGACACGCGTCGGCTCACCGGGCGCCACAGATACAGATCACCGAGATGCCGTGCCGCGCGGGCGGGCGGCGCCAGCACCGGATATGGCCCTCGGTAGTAGATCGCTTTGAGCAGATGGGAGATGGTCGGAGGGTGGCGCCAGCGTGTGCCGACCCGACACAGCAAATTCGCGACCCTGAGTTTCCGCGCGGCGCGCAGGAGCGGCGGTGGCAAGCTGCGCCACGGACCGACGAACAAGATGTGAAGCGTCCCATCGGGTACGCTCGCGCCATCATCGTCGATCAGTTCCGGGCCGCCATCAGGCACGAGGCCCGAGCGGCCACGTTGTGCCACCCAGCGCACTGAAGGTGCCGCCGCGAGCGCCACCAGATCGGCAGGATCGAGTTCAAACGGCACGACCAGAGCAACCCGATCGAGCCCGCGCGCATCGATCTCGGCCAGCGCCGAGGCCAGTTCAGAGGATTTCGGCGAAGCCATGCTTGAGGAAGGTAAAGAAGCGGTAGCCCAGCGAAAAACCGCCGAGCGCCAGGGCCACGAACGCTAGCCAAGCCCAGGGATGCGCCGGCTCGCCGTACCACATCACGTCTTGATAGACCCAAATCATATAGCTGAACGGGTTCAGATAGATCGCGGCTCGAAACAACCCCGGGAGGCTCACATTGAAATAGAGCGCCGGGGAGATGAACAGCGCAAACCCGAGAAACACCGTGACGAAATCCTTCAAATCGCGGAAAAACGGCGCGATCGCGGAGAGAATATAGCACAGGCCGATCATCAACAGAAATTGCAGAGCCATGACCAGAGGCAAGAGAGCATAGCTCCAGAGCAAGCCGCCATTGGCGGCAAGCGCATAGAGCACCACGACACTCATGGCGACGATGAGCGAGATCATGCTCGCCATCGCCCCCTTGATCGGCAGCACCTCGATCGGAAAGACCAGTTGCTTCACCATGCCGGCATTGCCGGTGATGAGCGCGCAGGCCTTGCCGAGCAGCTCCGACATGATTACCCAGGGGACCAACCCGGCCAGCAAGAAAGTCGTCTGATCGGGCCGTGTCGGATCGAGCGGCGCTGAACTGGCGAAGATTCGGCCGAACACCACGACATAGATCGCGACCATGATAAGGGGATGGCCGACCGCCCACAAGGTGCCGAAAATCTGCCCGGCATAACGTTCGGAGATTTCGTGCTTGGTCAGTTCCCAGGCGAGTTCACGGCGCCGATGCAACAAGCGTCCCAGCTCGCGATAGGCGAGCCAGTGGCGGCGCGGATCGATCAGGGCGGTGAGCATGACGGAACGATCCCGATGACGGAATGGCCGATCCGGCCATCCGGCTGGTCGCGCCGGGGCACCATAGGCCGAAGCCGAGCCTGTCCGCAAGCGTCGGGCATGATCGTCACCAAGCACCCGCACGACGAAGATTGCGGAAACTTTCTCGTGCTCAGTCGGCGACAACGTTTTGCGGCCAGCAAGTGATGCGTTGGTGACGGCGATGCCGCCGGATCGGGGGCCGATCGAGCGTCGTCCCAAACAGCTTATAGGCTTCCTGGCGAATGGCAGCTTCGCTGCGGCCGAGCCAAGCAACGATCTCGACAGTCGGTACACGACCCCAGCTACTGCGGAGATACGCCTTCTCTTCTTCGTTCCAGCGTGGAAAAGCCGACAAATCGAATGCTCCGCTAGCGCGCTTCGGTGCCGCAGCTGGAATTGCCAGCGCAGGCCGAACGCAAATCGATCCGGCGCGGAGCGTCATTGTCGGGTAACTGGGCGATGGCAACGGCGAGCAGCGACAGGCCGAGCACGACCTGTAGCGGTGTCATCCAGTCCTGCCATGTTGCCAAGCGCAATCTGGCCAGCATCAAAGCCCTCCCCCGATCCCGTTCGATTTCTCATGTTAGCGCGACCGGGCCTCGTCAAGATTTCGAAGATGTGGGATTTTTGTATCAGTGTGTTTCGACAAAGGCCGCGGACAGTACGATGCGGTATGAGACAAGAGCGTTCGGCCGGCGTTATGATGATGGAAGCGTCAGAGGGAGCAGACCCATGCTGTCGATCCGTGCCGCCAATGTCGCCGATGTCCGCGCCATCGCCCAGGTTGATGTTGAAACATGGAGATCGACCTATGCGGGCGTTTTGCCCGATCAACTTCTGATTGGCTTGTCTGAGCGACAGCGGGCCGGTGTCTGGTCGCGCTTCATTATCCGCCGGCCGGGCGACACCGTCGCCGCCCTCGATGACGAGGGCGTTATGTGGGGCTTTGGCAGTTGCGGCGCTCAACGCGATCCCGATCTGCCTTATTGCGGTGAAATCTTCTCGCTTTATGTCTCGCCCGATTTCCAGGGCCAGGGCGTCGGGCGTCAGCTTTTGCTAGCGCTCTTTGCGCGGTTGATCCGGTGCGGCTTGTATTCGGCGGTCATCTGGGTGCTGACGGCGAATCCGGCGCGCTACTTTTATGAACGAGTCGGCGGTCGGATTATCGCGCGGCGGCGCATCGACATGGCGCATTACCAAGTCGATGCGATTGCCTATGCTTGGCCCGATCTGCCCGACGCCATCCGCAACCGTGCCCAGGCGAAGAGTCGAATCGAATAACGCCGACGGGACAGCGCGCTATTTGGCGGCAATGGCGTCCAGTTGCTGACGCACTGCCTTGGCCTCGGCCGAGTCCGGTTTCATCTGCGTCAGCAGGTGCTGCCAATTCGCCGCCGCCGCATCGTCGTGGCCGGCCTGCTTTTCGGCCAGCCCCAAGAACCACAACGCCTGCGGCTGGTCCGGTTGGCGCTCGACGATTTTGCGATAGAGTTCGGCCGAGGCCGGCGCGATCGGTGCGTCCTTGGGTAGAGTCGCCTGGATCGCATCGGCTTGGCCGATCAGCAGGTCCGTATCGTCCGGGGCCAGCGCCACCGCCTTGCCATAGGCTTCGACCGACTTTTGCGGCTCACCGAGCACGCGATACGAGCGCGCGAGACGCTTCCAGCCTTCGAGATCGCCTGGTTCCTGTTCGAGTCGCGCCGCCAGACCGGCGACCATGCTGCGGATCGCATTCACCCGGTCGCCCGCAGGCAGCTGCATCAGGGCTGCCATCTCCGGCGGCGGCTGGTCACCGCCGGGCGCCGGCACCGGTGGTGCCTCGGCGCCGGTCATTTCCTTCTCGACCTCGGCGATCATCTTCTTCAGGCCTTCGGCCCAGGGCGCCCCTTCCGGCGCTGCCGCCAGCATGGCACGCCAGTCCGCCAGCGCGCCAGCAAGGTCATCATGCTGCGCTTTGGCGAGTGCCAGGTAATAATTGGCCCGGAACAAGTCGGGCTGCGCCGTAATGGCCTCGCGCAGCACCGCCTCGGCCGGTTCGGTCACCTCGCCTCGCGCTTCGCTGATCAGCATGTCGCCATAGGCTTCGAGCATCTCGGGCGCCCGCTTGGTCAGATCCAGAACCTTGTCATACGCTTGATGCGCGCCGGCCCAATCGCCCTGCGACGTATCGGTTCGCGCAAGCAATAGCCAGCCATAGGCGCTTGTCGGATTGGCGGTGAGTTTTGCTTCGAGCGCGGTCTTGGCCTTCGCCATATCGACACTGCCATCGTCGGCCAGCACCTTGCGCTCTGCCTGACGGTTCGAAAGCGGCGCATCGGGTAGACTAGGTGACCCCAGTTCGAGATAGACCGCAAAGGCCAGCGCCGGCACGGCGATCGCCGTTACTGCGGCGCTTATCCGCAGGGCAAACGGTGAAAGCCCAGGGGCCGCCGAGGTTTCGGTCCGCGGTTGGCTTGCCAGAACGCGCCGCTCGATCTCCAGCCTGGCCGCGGCCGCTTCGGTCTCGCCCAGCACGCCGCGCGCGACATCGCGACCGATTTCATCGAGCTGGTCACGATAGATCAATAGATCGTAAGCCGCGCGCAGCCGCTCCGGTTCGGATTTACGGATGAGTGGCCGCAGCAACCCAAAAAGTGCGAGGAGGGTCAGCAGACTCAGCGAAAACCAGAGCAGCATTAAGATTCGTCCCGTTGTAGCAAGGCCTTGAGCCGGGCCTGTTCTTCCGGATCGAGCGGTGCCGCCAGCACCGGCCGTCGCCGCATGGCGGCCAGGCCGACCCCCGCCGAAGCGAGCACGAGCACGATGCCCGGTCCGAACCAAAGCAGCCATGTCGCACGCTCGACCGGCGGGTTCAGCAGCACGTAATCGCCGTAGCGTGCCCGCAGATAGCTCAGCACCTGTTCGTCGCTGTCGCCCGCGGTCAGCCGCTCGCGCACCAGGACGCGCAGATCATGAGCGAGTGTGGCGTTGGAATCGTCGATCGACTCGCTTTGGCAGACCAGGCAACGCAGCTGGGCACTCAAGGTGCGCGCGCGCGCTTCGAGGGCGGGATCGGCCAGACGCTCGTCCGGATTGACCGCCAGAGCTGGGACCGCCGACAACAGCCCCAGCAGCACGATGAACCAACGCAGCATCATTTGGTCTGCAATGCGGCTAGACGCGGCAAGATTTCTTCCTGAAGCGCCTCCGGCGTCAAAGGCCCGACCCAGCGATATCGGATCGCGCCGGTGGCATCGACGATGTAAGTCTCGGGCACGCCATAGACCCCAAAATCGATTGCTGTACGACCGCCGCGATCAATGCCGATCCGCTGGTATGGGTCGCCCAACTCGGTCAGGAAGCGCTTCGAATCCTCGGGCTTGTCCTCGTACGCGATGCCGACGACAGGAATCCGGCCGCTGGCCGCGAAGCCGGACAGCGTCGCATGTTCCATCCGGCACGGCACGCACCAGGACGCGAAAAAATTCACCAAATGCGGTTGGCCTGCAAGGTCGGTACGGGCCAAGCCCGGCCGATCGTCCATCAAGGCCGGCAGCGCGAACTCGGGTGCCGGCTTGTCGATCATCGCCGAGGGCAGTTCGGCCGGATTGTGGCCGTAGAACTCCTCACGGATCAAGGTCACGGCGAAGAAACTGACCAGCGCCAGGAAACCAAGTCCGGGCAGCAGCGCCATGGCGTATCGGTTGCCGGAGGGCGGCTTCGGCGCGCCCCCCCCCTGCGAATGGTTGTCAGGCGGTGACATGCATCTCCCCCGCCGGTTTGGTCTGGCGCGACGGTGCCCCGACGCGCAGCCGCCGGTCGCTCAGCGAGAGCAGGCCGCCGAACACCATGATCAGCGCCCCAATCCAGACGAACGGCACCAGCGGATTGTAGAAAACCCGCATGATCCAGCCATTATCCGCCTGGGGATCACCCAGTACGACGTAACGGTCGCTGAACCCGGTGGTATGGATGGCGACATCGGCCACGGTCATATGCTGCAATGGATAGGCTTTGCGCGAGGGATGCATCACCACGATTTCGTTGCCGTCATGGCTGACCGTCACGGTTGCCTCGTCCGCCGAGAAATTCGGGCCGGGAACCGGTGTGACCGAGTCGAACCGATAGGTATCGCCGGCAACGGTGATGGCGTCGCCCGGTCGCATGACCTGGATGCCCTCTTCCTTCCAGGCGATCGAGGCGGTGATGCCGCAGACGACGACGGCGAGACCGAAATGGGCGACCGTCATGCCCCAAGCCGCCCGCGGCAGATGGATTGCGCGCAACCAGCTATCGGCCAACGGCCCGCGGCCGAGCTTGATCCGCCCGGCGAATTCGCCCAGCGTGCCCATCGCGAGCCACGCCGCAAGGCCAAGCCCGAGTGGTGCCAGGGCCGGACGCCCGCCGCTGAGGTAAAGCGTGAGGCCCGCGGCGGCGATCGCAACGACCAGCGCAAAGCGCAGCCGCATCATCACGCCGGGCAGATCGCCCCGCTTCCAGGTCATCATTGGCCCGGCCGCCATCACGACGATCAGCGGCACCATCAACAGCCCGAAGACCAAATTGAAGTAGGGTGCACCGACCGAGACCTTCGGTCCATGGATCGCATCGAGGAACAGCGGAAACAGCGTGCCGAGCAGCACGACCAGTGCCGCGACCGCCAGCAGCAGATTGTTCAGAACCAGCGCCGCCTCGCGCGAAATCAGCGCGAAACTGCCGGTGGCGCGCAGCGTCGGCGCCCGCACCGCGTACAGCACGAGCGACCCGCCGATCACCAGCACCAGAAGGCCCAGGATGAACGCCCCGCGCGCCGGATCGACCGCGAAGGCATGAACCGAGGTCAGCACGCCGGAACGGACCAGGAAAGTGCCGAGCAGCGACAAGGCGAATGTCACCAAGGCCAGAAAGATCGTCCAGGTCTTCAGCGTGCCGCGCTTTTCCACCACGATCGCCGAATGCAACAAAGCCGTGCCGGAGAGCCAAGGCATGAAGCTGGCATTTTCGACCGGATCCCAGGCCCACCAGCCGCCCCAGCCGAGTTCATAGTAAGCCCACCACGAACCGAGACAGATCCCGCCGGTCAACGCACACCAGGCGACCAGCGTCCAGGGCCGAACCCAGCGCGCCCACGCCGCATCGACTCGCCCTTCGATCAAGGCGGCGACCGCGAAGGAGAACGCCATCGAGAAGCCGACATAACCGGTATAGAGGAAGGGCGGATGGATCGCGAGACCCGGATCCTGGAGAATCGGATTGAGACCGCGCCCATCCGGCGGCGCCTCGATCAGGCGCAGGAACGGATTCGACGTGAACAGGATGAAGGTGAGGAAACCGACGCTGATCATCGCCTGTATCGACAGCACCCGCGCCCGCAAGCCCGGCGGCAGATTACGGCCGAACAAAGCCACCGCCGCGCCATAGGCGGTCAGGATCAGCACCCAGAGCAGCATCGAGCCTTCGTGATTGCCCCAGACGCCGGTGATCTTATAGAGCAGCGGCTTATCCGAATGGCTGTTCTCGAAGACGTTCTTGACCGAGAAATCCGAGGTCACATAGGCATGGACCAAAGCGGCGAAGGCCAGTGCCACGAAGCTGAATTGCAGCAGCGCCGCGGACGGCGCCATGTCCATCATGCCGCGATGGCCGCGCGTGGCGCCGACCATCGGGGCCACGGCCTGGATCACGGCGATGGCGAGGGCCAAAACCAGGGCGTAATGCCCAAGTTCGGCGATCGAAAGCGGAAGACCGGTCATGGCCGTGCCACCAGCGCCGGCGAGGCTGCGGAAGAGGCGGCCTGATCGTCGCGCCATTGCCCGGATTTCTTCAACGCCTCGACCACTTCGGCCGGCATATAACGCTCGTCATGCTTGGCTAGGATGGTCGCGGCCTGAAACATGCCCGCATCGTCGAGCCGGCCTTCCGCGACGACACCTTGTCCTTCACGGAACAAGGCCGGCGGCACGCCGAGATAGCTGACGGGCATGTCGTGGGCACCGTCGGTCACCTTGAACTCGATCCGGGCACCGCCGTCGAATTTCTCGACCGAATTATCCTCGACCAATCCGCCGATTCGCAGCATGCGGCCGACCGATGGCTGCTTCAGCGCCACGTCGCTCGGGCTGTAGAAAAATACGAGATTGTCGCTGAAGGTGCTGAGCACGAGCGTGGCGCCGACCCCGAGCGAGGCCATGCCGGCGAGCACCATGGTCAGCCGTTTCTGTTTGCGGGTCATCTGGACGCTCCGGGTCGCCGCGCTTGCAGAAGATCCAGCTCGCGCGCGGCGGCACGATACCGGGTGACGGCATTAATGGCAAAGCCGCCAATGACGATGATGGCGAGGGCATAAGCCGGCCAGACATAGGCAGCGTAGCCGCCCATCGCAAAGAACTCGTTCATGCGGACGCCTCCGGCGCGACGAAACTATAGTCGTTCGGCACCGCTTCGGTTTCGAGCACGCGCAAAGCCCGGATCTTGCGCTCCAGCAGCGCCGCCCGCATGCGAATCACCAGCAGAAGCGTAAACAGCAATGTGAAGGCGAGCGCCATGGTCAGCACGGGGATACGAATCGACCAGCCCATCTTCAAGCCGTCCATGCTGAGGACGCTCGAGCCTTGATGAAGCGAGTTCCACCACACGACCGACCAATGGATGATCGGGACATTGACCGCGCCGACCAGCGCCAGTACCGACGAGGCACGGCTGCCGCGCGTCGGATCATCGAAGGCATGGACCAGCGCGATATAGCCCAGATAGAGGAAGAACAGCACCAGCACCGAGGTCAGGCGCGCATCCCAGACCCACCAGGTCCCCCACATCGGCTCGCCCCAGAGCGAGCCGGTGACGAGGCAGATCGCAGTGAATGCGGCACCGAGCGGCGCCGTTTCCTGGGCGGCAATCTCGGCCAGCGGATGGCGCCAGATCAGTGCCATGGCGCTTGCCACGGCCAATGAGCTGTAGCCGAACATCGCCATCATGGCGGCCGGGACATGGATGAACATGATCTTGACCGTCTCGCCCTGCTGGTAATCAGCCGGCGCCCGGAAGCCCAGAAACAGCCCGATGGCCAAAAGCACGATGGTCGCCCCGGTCAGCCAAGGCAGCACGACACCGCTGACGCGCATGAAGCGGGCGGGATTGGCAAAACGATGCATGGTGATCACAACCCCCCAGGAATGTACTTGCTCTTATTTTCGTATACACCAAATCGTTTCGTCATTCGAGTGCTTGTCTGAGGGCGGCAGCCGCGGCTAACGGACACAGTGGCAGGGCGAAGGCGAACAGCGCGCCCAGAATCGCCAATTGCGCCGGGCCGGCATCGGCCGACAGGGCAGCGTCGGCGGCACCCACACCGAAAATCAGAACGGGAATCTCAAGCGGCAGGACGAGAAGGGAGACGAGAACCCCGCCGCGCCGCGCGCCGAGCGTCAGGGCCGCACCGGCCGAGCCGAACAGACTCAAGACCGGCGTCCCCACGGCAAGGCCCAGCATCAGCATCGGCAGCGCGGACGGATCGAGCCGCAGCATCAGTGCCACGAGCGGCGTCGCGGCCAGCACCGGCAGTCCCGTCACCAGCCAATGCGAGAGGCATTTCGCCAGTACCGCCACTTCAAGCGGCAGCGGCGACAGCCGGATCAGTTCCAGCGTGCCATCCTCCCAATCGGTCATGAACATACGGTCGAGCGCCAGCAGGGCGGCGAGCAAGGCCGTGACCCAGATAACGCCAGCCGCGACTCGGGCGAGCAATTCCGGTTCCGGTCCAATGCCGAATGGAAAGAGCAATGCCGCCAGCACGAAGAACATGACGGCCATGGCGCCGTCGCCACCTTGGCGAAAGGCCAGGCGCAAATCGCGCCGAACGATGGCGGAAAAGCTCGACATACGATCCTACCACACGAGTTCGGCGGGGTCGTGCGACCGGTGCCAGGGAAAATCGGCAAGCGAGATCGTCTGAATTCGATCGAGCGCGATGCCTTGATGGGTCGAGAGCACGATCGAGCCCCCGGCCGCGCGATGGCGCGCGATCAGCGCGCTGAGTGCCGCCATCGCCGCCGAATCGAGCCCGACCGCCGGCTCGTCGAGCAGCCAGAGCGGGGCGAATCGCACCGACAGGCGCGACAGAGCGAGGCGGCGGCGCTGTCCGGACGAGAGAAAGCGGCACGGCGTCTGG
>JBAVTK010000053.1:0-4750 GCA_049696095.1 Aliidongia sp.
AGGATATTCGCGACACGTTGGAAGAATGCCTGGATGATTTCGACGAAGATCCAGATTTCATGAGCCGGCCGGTCGGCGCACTCGTCGCCGGCATTTGCACCGACCTCTATCTCGACCCGGATTGGCATCTGTGGCAGCACGAACGCTGGGCGGTCAAGGAAATCCGCACCCAGCCGCCCGGTTCGCCCTATGCCGATTGGCAGCCCGAACCGGATGATGAGCCGGCACCGGCACCGTTGAAAGCTGCCGGGCACGATCCGCCGCACTCATAGTGATTTGGGATCGCGGCACCTTGACGTGAGCGGGAAGCATCTGGGCCGATCGGTCCGATCAGACAGCGTGCGGCGTTGCAGGCGCCACTGCCGGGGCGGGCCTGCGCCACTTGCTCACCCGGTCGAGATAGAGATAGACCACGGGCGTCGTGAACAGGGTCAGTGCTTGGCTGACGAGCAGCCCGCCGACGATGGCGAAGCCGAGCGGCTGCCTGAGTTCAGCGCCAGTACCGCCACCGACCATCAGCGGCACGCCGCCGAAGATCGCACACATGGTGGTCATCATGATGGGGCGGAAGCGCAACACGCAGGCCTCATAGATCGCCTCTTCCGGCGACAAATTTCGCTCGCGTTGGCCGGTCAGCGCGAAATCCACCATCATGATGCCGTTCTTCTTGACGATGCCGATCAGCATGATGATACCGATCAAGGCGATGACGCTGAGGTCGTAGCCGAACAGCATCAGCATGAGCAGCGCGCCGACGCCGGCTGACGGCAGGGTTGAGAGAATGGTCAGCGGATGGATGAAACTCTCATAGAGCACGCCGAGGATCAGATAGACGACCAGAAGTGCCGCCGCGATCAGATAGGGTTGCGACGCGAGCGACGTCTGAAAGGCCTGTGCTGTCCCCTGGAACGACCCCGTCAGCGTCCGCGGCGATCCGAGTTGGAGTTCCAATTGTTGAATCGCCGTCACCGCATCGCCGAGTGCTGCATTGCCGGCCAGGTTGAAGCTGATCGTCACCGCCGGGAACTGGCTCTGATGGTTGATCACGAGATAGGCGGTCTTGGTCATGTCGAGGCGCTCGAAGGTCGAGACCGGCACTTGCTGTGTCGTGATCGGCGAGGTCAAATAGAGCTTGTCGAGCAGGCGCGGATCGGCCTGCAAGCTCGGATCGACCTCGAGAACGACGTGATAGCTGTTGAGCTGGGTGAAATACTGGGCGACTTGGCGTTGGCCGATCGCGTCATAGATCGTCGCGTCGATGAGCGAGGGCTGGATGCCGAAGCGGGCGGCGCGGTCGCGGTCGATGGTCAGCGTCGCCGACGCGGCGTTCGCCTGCTGGTCGCTCGTGACGTCGGCGAGCTGCGGCAAGCCCTGAAGCTTCGCCAGCAGCTTCGGCGCCCAAACGTCGAGTTCGTCGAGATTGCCGTCCTGTAGCGTGTATTGGTACTGGGTCCGACCAAGCCGGCCGCCGACCTTGATGTCCTGCAACACCTGCAAATAGAGATTGCCGCCTTCGATCGTCGCCAGTTTCGGGCGGAGCCGGGCGATGATCTGGTCGGCCGTCGCCGAGCGCTGTCCCTTGGCCTTCAAGGTAATGAAGAAGGTGCCGGTGTTGAAGGCCGACGCGCCCGCCGTATAGCCGACGGTCGCCACATCCGGATCCTGGCGGATGATCGTGTCCATCGCGCCCAGCCGACTCCACATCGCCGCCGACGAGATATCCTGCGCGCCCTCGGCGCTGCCGAAGATCGTCCCGGTATCCTGCTCGGGAAAGAAGCTCTTCGGGATGAAGATGAATAGAGTGGCGGTAAAGGCCAGTGTGATGATGAAGACGCAGAGCGTCAGAAATTGATGCTTCAGGACGCCCTTCAAACCCCGCTCGTAGCCCGCGAGCAGCCGGTCGAAGCCGCGCTCGAAGAACAGGTAGAGGCGGCCATGATGGACCTCCTTCGCGCTCTTGAGAAAGCGCGCGCACATCATCGGGGTCAAGCTCAGCGCCAGTGTCCCCGAAATCAGGATCGCCACCGTGACGGTGATCGCGAACTCGCGGAACAGCCGCCCGACGATGCCGCCCATCAGCAGCAACGGGATGAAGACCGCGACCAGCGACAGGCTGATCGAGACGATGGTGAAGCCGATCTCGCCGGCGCCCTTGAGCGCCGCGTCGAGCGGCGCCAACCCATCCTCGATATGGCGGACGACGTTCTCAAGCATGACGATGGCGTCATCGACCACGAAGCCGACGGCGATCGACAGCCCCATGAGCGAAAGATTGTCGAGGCTATAGCCGAGCAGATACATGGCCGCGAACGTCCCGGCCAGCGACAGCGGTACGGTGACGCCGGGGATGATCGTCGCCCACGCACTGCGCAGGAACAGGAAGATGACCGCCACGACCAGAACGATGGTGATGACCAGAGTGAGTTCGACATCACTGACCGAGGCACGGATCGTCTGCGTGCGATCGGACAGGATTGCCACGTCGATCGCGGTGGGGATCGTCGCCTGGAGCTGCGGCAGCGCCGCCTTCACCTGGTCTACGGTGTTGATGACATTCGCGCCGGGCTGCTTGTAGATCGCCAGCAGAATGCATTTCGTGCCGTTCGCCCAGGCCGCAAGCTTGGTGTTTTCCGGTGCATCGATGGCCCGGCCGATATCGCCGATGCGCACGGGACCGCCATTGCGGTAGGCGACGATGACGTCGTTCCAGGGGGCTGCGGCCAGGATCTGGCCATTGTCATAAACGGCGAAACTCTGTTGCGGCCCGTCGAAGGTGCCGATCGGCGCCTCGACCGACGCGTTCACGATCTGCGCCCGGACATCTTCGAGGCCGAGGCCGAGCGAAGCGATCTTGGCCGGGTCGAGCTGGATACGCACCGCCGGCTTTTGCTGACCGTTGATCGAGACCTGGGCCACACCGGTGATCTGCGAAAGCTGCTGGGCCAGGATCGTATCGGCGGCATCATCGACCATGGTGAGCGGCAGCGAGGCCGAAGTGAGCGACAGCAGCAGGATCGGCGAGTCCGCGGGGTTGACTTTCTTGTAGCTCGGCGGACTCGGCAGATTGGTCGGCAATTGGCCGCCGGCGGCATTGATCGCCGTCAAGACGTCGCCCGCCGCCGAATCGATGTTGCGGTCGAGGTCGAACTGCACGGTGATCGAACTTGATCCGAGCGAACTGGTCGAGGTCAGCTGGCTCACCCCAGCTATCACCGAGAATTGCCGCTCGAGCGGGGTCGTGACACTCGCCGCCATCGTCTCGGCGCTGGCGCCCGGCAGCGCGGTCGAGACCTGAATGGTGGGAAAATCGACCTGCGGCAAGGGGGCGATCGGCAGCATCGGAAAGGTGACGATGCCGATCATCAGCAAGCCGACGGCGAGCAAAGTCGTCCCGATCGGCCGGCGGATGAAGGGCTCGGAGATGCTCACTTCGCCGGTGCCTGTGCTGGGGCGGGCGCCGCAGCCGGTCCTGGGTCCGGCGCGGCCGCTTTGACGATCACGCCCGGCCGCAGCTTCAGCTGACCGTCGATCACGACCTGCTCGCCGGCGGCGATTCCGGAATCGATCAGGGCCGTGCCACCGCCGGTATTGTCGTCCGACACCTTGATCACGCGCATTTCGACGCTATTGTCGGGCTTGACCACATAGGCGAAGACGCCGTCGGGCCCGCGCTGCACGGCACCGGCAGGCACGGTGACGGCGCCGTGGCGCGTCTCGACAAGCAGTTGCGCCGCGATGAATTGTCCGGGCCAGAGCGCGTGATCCTGGTTGGGGAAGGTCGCCTTCAACTGGACCGTGCCCGTGGCGAGGTCGATCTGATTGTTGATCAGCAAGACCACACCCTGACCCATGACTTTGCTGTCGGTCCGGCTCGACGCGGTCACTGAAAGCGGTCCGAGCGCCATTTGTTTGTTGACCGCGCCGAAATCATCCTCCGGCAGCGTGAAGAGCAGCGAGATCGGCTCGATCTGGGTCACGACCACCAGACCGGTCGCGTCGCTCGGCTGCACGATATTGCCGGCATCGATCAGGCGCACGCCGGTACGGCCGGCGATCGGCGAGGTAATCGCGGTATAGGCGAGCTGCACCGCGGCATAAGCGATCTGGGCCTGATCGTTCTTGACGGTCGCCGCATCCTGCGCGACCAACCCGATCTGCGTGTCGCGCGTCTGGACGGCGACCGAATCCTGCGCGACCAGCCTCTCGTAGCGCGTCAAATCGAGCCGCGCCGTGGCGAGCAAAGCTTCGTCGCGGGCCTTGACGGCAACGGCCTGATCGAGTTGGGCCTGATAGGGTGCTGGGTCGATCTGGGCGAGCAGTTCACCGGCCTTCACGTCCTGCCCTTCGATGAAGACGACTTTGTTCAGGGTTCCTGCCACCCGGACATGGATGGTCACAGTGTTATAGGCCTGAACCATGCCCAATCCTGAGAGATAGACCGGCACATCGCCCGCCTGTGCCGTCGCAGTCACCACCGAGATCGGGGGAACGACCGGGACAGGCGCCGGTCGAAGGAACTCACGCAGAAGCAGCCAAAGACCGATCGCGCCCAGACCGATCACGAGCCCGAACAGAATGAGCCACCAGATGCGACGGTGGGACCGGTGCGGTGCGCCCACGGTGGCGGTCACGCTCGTCACCCCGGACACACCGGACCGGAACCGGCGCGCACGGAAACGAGGGTCGAAAACCGGGCAAACGAGTTCGCCACCATCGCTCCTCCTGCCGTTGATGCGGTCGGCAGCGTCGC
>JBAVTK010000054.1:0-1589 GCA_049696095.1 Aliidongia sp.
ACCAGCGCCACCGCCTTGGGGCCGAAGCGCAAACCGCCATGGCCCTCGACATCGACCGCGAGATAGCCGCCCGCGACCAGTTGCCGGAAGATCGAGGCCCAGGCGTTGCGCGTCATATCCTTGCCGACGCCGAAGGTCTTGATCAGATGATGGCCCCATTCGATGATCCGGTCGGTCTCGCGGCCGGTCAGCACATCGATGACATATTGCACGCCGAAGCGCTGGCCGGTGCGATAGACCGCCGACAGCGCCTTTTGCGCGGCGACCGTGCCGTCCCAGCGCTGCACCGGGTTGCTGCAAATATCGCAATTGCCGCATGGGCCGGGCAGGGTGTCGTCGAAATAATGCAGCAGGATCTGGCGCCGGCAGGTTGCCGTCTCGCAAAACCCCAAAAGCGCATCGAGCTTTTGCAGCTCGACGCGCTTTTGCCGGTCATCCAGCTCCGAGCCGGACACCATCTGTTTCAGCTGAATCACATCGCCCAGGCCATAGGTCATCCAGGCGGTCGCGGGCAATCCGTCGCGGCCGGCGCGGCCGGTCTCCTGATAATAGGCTTCGAGCGAGCGCGGCACGTCGAGATGCGCGACGAAGCGGACATTCGGCTTGTCGATGCCCATGCCGAACGCCACCGTGGCGACGACGATGACGCCCTCATCCTTGAGAAAGCGATCCTGATGGCGCTGGCGCGTCTCGGCATCGAGACCGGCATGATAAGCGAGCGCCAGCCGCCCATGGCCGCTCAGCCAATCGGCCACCTCATCGACCTTGCGCCGCGACATGCAATAGACGATGCCGGCATCGCGCGGATGTTCCTCGCGCAGGAATTCGAGCAATTGGTTCTTGGCCTCGCGCTTCTCGACGACGCGATAGGCGATGTTCGGACGATCGAAGCCGGCGACGAAAATCTCGGCCTGATCCAGTTGCAGCCGGTCGATAATGTCCTTGCGCGTCGGCCCGTCGGCGGTCGCGGTCAGCGCGATGCGCGGCACGTTCGGGAAGCGGTCATGCAGGATGGTCAGCTGGCGGTATTCCGGCCGGAAATTATGGCCCCATTGCGAGACGCAATGCGCCTCGTCGATCGCAAACAGCGCCAGCGGCAACTGGGCCAGCATGTCGAGGAAATGCGGCATCACCAGCCGCTCCGGCGCGACATAGAGCAGATCGAGCGACCCCTCGCGCAATTGCTCTTCGATCGCCCGCGATTCGCCGGGTGCCAGCGCCGAATTCAGATAGGCCGCGCGCACGCCGGCCTGGCGCAACGCATCGACCTGATCCTTCATCAGCGAGATCAGCGGCGAGATCACGATGCCGAGGCCAGGCCGGACCAAGGCCGGGATCTGATAGCACAGCGATTTGCCACCGCCGGTCGGCATCAAAACCAGCGCATCGCCGCCGGCCAGCACGTGGCCGATCACTTCGCGCTGCAAGCCGCGAAAAGTCTCGTAGCCGAAGACCGTATGAAGAATCTCCGCAGCACGGTCGAGCGCGGATTCATCGGGAGCGGGGGAGGGGGAGACAGGATGGAGCATTTGAGCGGGGCGCAGACTGCCAGCATGCTGGCCAAAAAGCGAGCCCCGCTATTTACGGAT
>JBAVTK010000055.1:0-15052 GCA_049696095.1 Aliidongia sp.
GGCCTTGGCGGTGCGCGACGCGGCCAATGGCGGATGCCTGGCGGTGCAGATCCAGGATCCAAAAATCGCACCCCGGCATTTCGACCTGATGCTGATCCCGGAGCATGACAAGGTGCGCGGCCCCAATGTCATGGTGACGCGCGGCGCCGTCCATCGCGTGACCGCGGCCAAGCTGGCCGAAGCGGCCGACCATTGGCGTCCGCTTTTGGCGCATCTGCCCACGCCGCGCGTCGCCGTGCTGATCGGCGGCAACGGCGCCTATAAGCTGACCGCGGAGCGCATGGCCGCGCTATGTGCGACACTGGCGACGCTCGCCCGCAACGGCGCCGGCTTGATGGTGACACCATCGCGTCGGACCGGGGCAGCAGCCGAGCGGATGCTGAAAGAGGCGCTGGCCGGGCTGCCCGCCGAAATCTGGGATGGGACCGGCGACAATCCCTATTTCGGCTATCTGGCCTTGGCCGATCACGTCGTGGCGACGGCCGACTCGGTCTCGATGATCACCGAGGCGAGTGCCACCGGCAAGCCGGTGCATATCTTGCAACTGCCCGGCGGCTCGGCGAAATTCGCGCGCTTTCATGCGGCGATGGCGGCGGCCGGCATCACGCGGCACTTTGCCGGACGGCTCGATGACTGGTCCTACCCGCGGCGCGACGATACCGCCGAAGCTGGCGCACGCATCCGCCGAATGATGGAGGAACGCGGATTATGGCCGTGACGCCCACCCGCCTCTGGCTCGCGGCACTCCTGGTCGCCGTCATGAGCTTCAGCCTGTTTCCCGGCCTCGATCTTTGGTTCAGCGGGCTGTTCTGGACACCCGATAGCGGGTTCGTTCTGCGTGACTGGCCGCCGTTCCATTGGGCTTATGCAATCCTACCGGGGCTGACTTGGGCAATCGTGCTGGTCCTGTTGGCGCTGCTGGCGTTTGTCATCTTGGCCGAGCGGCCGGTCGGGCGCTTTGATCGCGCGCGGATCATGTTTCTGCTGCTGAGCTTCGCGCTCGGGCCCGGGCTGCTGACCAATATTGTGCTGAAGGATCATTGGGGCCGGGCCCGGCCGCACCAGGTGATCGAATTCGGCGGCGAGCGGGTCTTCACACCGCCGCTGGTTCCGGCCGACCAATGCAATCGCAATTGCAGCTTCGTGTCCGGCCATGGGGCGATGGCGTTTTCGCTGATCGGCTTTGCCTTTCTGCCGACGACAGCGCGTCGCCGCCGGCAGCTCGGTGCGGCCACCCTCGCCTTCGGCGGCTTCGTCGGGCTGGCACGAATCGCGCAAGGTGGCCATTTTCTGTCCGATACGATCTTTGCCGCCTTGCTGGTGACCGGCGTCGCGTGGCTGGTTCATCGCATCGTCGTCGATTATCGCGGCCTCGACCGCCCGTTCATCCGGCGGGCCGCACGGAAGGTTTTCCTTGGCGCGCATTGGATAGGACGGCGCTTTGTCGCCTTCGCGGGGGGCCGCCGATCGCGATGGCTCGCCTTCAATCTCGGCTGCGGGCTGGCGATCGCCGCTTCGGTCATCTGGCTCGACCGTCCGCTGGCCCGCTATTTCCACGCCGAAGACGACCGCCTGACCGGATGGTTCCGTCAGATCACCGATCTGGGTCTCGGCACCGGCTGGCTGGTTGCATCGGGCGGCTTGGCGCTGCTGTTGCTGGCGCTCGGCCGGGCACCGCGCTTTGCCGGCCAGCGCGAACGCTTCGTCGCCTGGGCCGTGATGCCGGCCTTCGTGTTTTCGGCGGTGGCGCTGTCGGGGCTGGCCGCCGATCTGGTCAAAATCCTGGTGGGGCGCACCCGGCCCAAACTCTATTTCGCCGATGACAGCTTCGCCTTGACCGGCCTCGCCTTTCGGGCCGACCATTGGTCGTTTCCATCCGGTCACACGGCGAATGTCACGGCGCTGGCGCTCGCTCTTTATTTCCTCTGGCCACGCCATGCCGTTGCCTATGCGCTGTTCGTCGCACTGATCGCACTCAGCCGGATCGGCACCGCTCAGCATTTTCTGAGCGATACGATCGGCAGCGTCTGGCTCGCCGTGCTGGTCACCTTCTATCTGCGCGGCGTCCTGCTGCGCAGCGGCATTACGCTGGCCGACGCCAAGGCCGGCATCATCCCGCCCCGTCCGGCCGTGCCGTGGATGCGCCGGCTGCTGCCGCGGCCTGGGGATAGCCCTTGAAACCGCGCAGGACATAGACCCAAACCTCGCGCACCAGCCCCGGACCGAGCGGCACGACGACATGGGCAACCTGCTCGTGGCTGTCGAACCGGTTGGTCATCTCGGTCGGGTCGCGGCGGTTGGTGATCCACAGATAATCGCCACCCGGCGCATCGGGCAGACTTTGTTCCATCTCGAAGCCGTTGCGGACATGCTCGGCCGGATTCCAGATTCGCATGTCGAAGGGGTGCGGTCGCATGGCCCAGATCAACCCGGCCATCAGCTCGCGATCATCGCCCAGCAGCGGCAGATCGGGATATTGGCTGCGGATTTCCCCGAGGCTGCGACCCAGGACCGTCCAGCCGCGCACCCGATGCAGCGGATCATATTCGCCGGGCAGGCGATATCCCGCGGCATGCGAGATATCGCGCGCACCCAGCGCCAGCACCGCAATAACGATATGCAGCACGACCGACCATTGCACCCACGCCTCGCGCTTGCGTTCATAGAGCCAGCCGACCACCAGCACAGTCCCGGTCACATAGGCCGGCGCCGCCCAGTTCGGCTGCGCCCGGGACAACAACGCGAGCCCGCAGAAACCGGCTACGAACGGCACCGACAAGATCAGCAGCAAGCCGCCACGCCGATCGATCCGCCCACGCACCGCCCCTGCGGCAATCCAGAGCAGCGCCGCGAAGAAGATCGGCCCGAACACGCCGAATTGCGAACCAAAGAACTCCAGCAGCGACAGTGGATGCAGCGTCAGGCCGTGGATATCGGCGCCGTTGCCGGTATGGCGGTAGCTGGCGAAATCATGCGCCCAGTTCCACAGGATGTTCGGCAGATAGACGGCGATGGCGGCGAGCACGGCCAGACCGAACCGCCGCAAATGCACCCGTTCCACCGGCCACAGCAGTAGGTGCAGCAAGGCGGCGGCAAGCCAGAACGCCATGAAATACTTCGACAGCGTGCCGAGGCCGCAGGCAACGCCAACCAGCAGCCACCAGCCGGCACTCGCCCCCGCCTCACGCGCCCGGATAAAGCCGTAAGTCGCGAGCGCCCAGAAAAACAGCAGCGGCACATCGGTCGAGATGATCACCGCCGAGAGCGACACCGCCGGCAGCGTGATGAACGCCATCGCCGCCCACGCCGCGACCCGCCGATCGTAGAGTCGCGCCGCAATTGCGAATACCATCGAGCTCGTGCCGATATAGGTCAGCGGTGCGCCGATCTTGATCGCCAGTTCGTTCTCGCCGAACAAGGCCGTGGTCGCCGCGATCATCCAAGCCACGACCGGCGGCTTGGAATAATAACCCCAATCGAGATGCTGCGCCCAGATCCAGTATTGCGCCTCGTCCGGATAGAGGTCGATCGGATTTCCGGCCAGCCAGAGCATGCGGAACAGAGTCACACCGGCGGCGGCGACGAGCGCGATGCGGAAATACGGATCGGTCGCAGCCGGGTTGCGGCGGCCGACACTGCTTGGTGCGGGGTTCGTCATGGCGGCCGACCCTAGCCGAGAGCGGTCGCACGCGCCAAGGGGAATTCAGTCGCGGGACGGCAAACAGCCGCCGCCCCGCGTCCTGTCGGCTTACAGCGACTTCAGATATTCCAGCAAAGCGCGCTTGTTCTCCGGTGATAGATGCGTGCCGAAATCATGGCCGCACCGGCTATTGCCGGAATCCAGATGATCGCAGCCGGTGGTGTTAAGCACATAGTCGAACTTGGTCTGTACGGCCGCAAGGCCGACATTGTCGATGTCGTAAGCCGGGCCGATCTTGAAGCTGGCGACCCGCTCGGCCGGTGGCTTCAGCAATTCCGCCAGGCTCGGCACAGAGCCGTTATGCAGATAGGGTGCTGCCGCCCAGACGCCTTGCAGCACACGCGATTCATAGCCGGGCGGAGGCTTGCTACTGGTTGCCTCCGTGTGAAAGGCTTGCTTCAGATCGGCCTCTTCCGGTGTGAATACCGACTGATCAGCCGATTTGGCCGCCTTGCCCTTTGCTCCCGACGGTTGCACGATGAGCCCCTGCGTAAGCGGCAATTTGTACTGCAGGATCGAGCCGAGGACGGACACTGAAAGGATGTTGATCGATGTGTCGACCGGTTTCAGCGGGTCCATTGCGATAGGAATCCCGGCGCCTTCCAGCACGCCGGATTTGGCCGTCCATTTCAGAATGTCTTGTTCCCGCGTATCGGTACCGATTTCCTCAAGGGGCGTGATCGGCGTCTTCCAGGTGTTTTTTATGGCACCGGCCGGCACGTTCGGCGGGACGGCGTGGCAGGAGAAGCAACCGCCCTCGCCCTCATAGACCGCCTTGCCGGCCGCGACCAGCGTCTGATCGAGCGTCCACGGCCATTTCGGCGGCCCGAGCTTCTTGATTAGATTTTCGAGATTGCCCAAGCCGGAGAAATCAGCGGAATTGTTCTTGATATAATTGGCGCCGAAGAAAAGGTGAATGTCGTTCTTCTTCGGATGGAAGGTGCCGAAGACGCCGTAGACTTCACCCAGATTGCGCGCCAACCCGAGGATGTCGGTACCGTTGGAGGCAAAGCCCGGCCATTGCGTTTGATCCTGGATCGCCGCATTCCACAGAAACGGATATCGCGTCGGCGCGTCGGCCCGCTTGAGGTTCTCACGGATCAGATAATCATGCTTGGGATCACCCAGATCGAGGCCGGTCAGCCGGTCGAAGATCATGCCGACGGCGTCGAGGCGGGACGGACCCCAGGCCGGGCTCGGCAAGGCGGCCTGGATCAGTGCATCGTAAGGCTCGAGCCATTTCTTCACATCTGACTTCAGCTTGGCTTCGGATGCCGGCTTGTCGCCAGCGCCGAGCACAACGTGAGCAAATTCCTTGAATGCCGCGGGATTGTCCCGCACATTCTTCATCGAGGCATCGAGATCCGCCAGGAAGGGCTGGAAATCGACGATGCCGGGGCCGCCATCGATGCGGTAGGGCCGGCCGGCGACGTCGATTTCGCGCGTGTGGCAGGCGGCGCAGGTCATGCCGAACTGCTCGACCCCGGGCGGTGCGCCGGGTGACGAGGGCGCCCCGGCTGGGGCTGCGGTAAAGCCGATCGGCAATCCGGCCGGGCTGGCGGGGTTCGGCAAATAGCCGTAGCGGCCCAGATTACCGGCGAGGAATGGCGTGCCGTTCAGCAGCTTCAGCGCCTTGATCCAACTGAGCGGCATGATCTCCGAACCCTGCCCGCCCGAGTAGAAGGCGACACGGTCGGCGTCGGCCCAGTCTTTACCCTGATCGGTATAGACCAGGCCGGTGCCGGCCGGCGGTGCCGGGGGAACGGCGATGGGCGGCGGCGGTGGCGGGCCGTTATCGGCGTGGCAGCCCACGAGAATCACACCCGATAGGGCGAGGGCAGCGGTTCCTATTCGCAATGAGCTTTTCGTATTCATCCATGCGTCTCCGTTTTGAGTCGTGGCTTACACCCAAAGTCGGGCCACTTTGTGATTTTCCTACACAACCGATACGGTTCGCAAGACAAGATTTTATCCTTAAAATAGCTTTGTTTTAAAATTTAAAAGCATTTATGAGAAATATTTCTCGTCAAAGAGGTTTTTCATAGCATCTCAACCGACGGGAACTCATGTAGTGGTCGATTCGGGCAGCCAATCGACATAGGGTGAACCGGGCGGTAGGTTGCGGATTTCCCGGCCCCCCAGGATTGACCTCTATGTCGCCGACAATGTCCGTCGAAGCCTCATTATCAGGCGGTTTGAACCGGACAAGAGCCGGAACGAGGCTCGCGTGAGACGATCCGCCGCCTGAACAGCCGGCGCATCGACCATGCGCGTGAAGCCGGCGGCAGTGATCAGCATGATCGGAAACGATACGAGGGCCGCGATAGCAACCGCTGGCAAATAGCCAAACCACGGCTCCGCCCAAAGCACCAGCCAAGCCGAGAGCGACGACAGGATCGTGAAGTGCGTCAGATACAGGCTGTACGAGATCCTGCCGAGAAAGCGGAAGATTTTGGAACCGAACAAGGATTTGAATCGCGACAGGATTAGGGCTTCGAATAGAAACGTCGCTCCAATAATGTGATAGAAATCGAACGGCGGTGCATTCCAGGGGCGTGGCAACCAATACCAGAGACCCTGATCGACACCGTAATACGGATAAGAGCCAAGCGCGACACCGATGACCGCGCACAACGCTGCGAGGCCAGGCCGATCCGTCCGGGGCGGCGGCAACGCAGCGAGGGCCATACCGATGGGAAATGCCAGATAATAACGATCATAGAGCAGCACTGCCGCGATGACGTAGCCCACCCAGCGAAGGGGCGACCGACGAAACAGCGCCAGGAGCCCAAATACGATGAAAGACCCCTTCAATTCGGTTGAAATGGTCCAGATCGGTGGATTCAGGCTGAAATCACCGCGGAAAAAGGTTCCAAACACCCCCTCGCTAATGACATACAGGAAAGAACGGTCAAACACGAATGTGTCATACATGGTTGACCCGGAGTAGAGCTTGACATCTTGATAGTAATATCCCACAATACTGTGTGTTGCCCAAGCAAATATCAATGATGCCAGCACTGGAACCATCAATCTTGGATACCTTTTTGTCGCAGATCTCCAGATCTTCTTCGAATCACCGGTTGTTACGTAGCCATAACTTAAGACATATCCACTCATCACAAAGAAAAGACAAACTGGAAAATTACCACTAATTATTATATTTAGCGGTGATGTTGCGATTATAAGTTCCGATAAATTTCTACTTACCGGACCGTTTGAATAAAACGCGGATAGGAATAGTGAAAGAAAATGTTAAATACAGACGATCAATGCAGCGAGCCCGCGAACTCCTTCGATATGCGACAATTTTTGCTGCATATTTTACCTCATTGGGTGGCCGCTCATGGAGAGACGCGCTAGAATCGCATTGCTTAAGAAAGGGTTGAATATAGACTGATCCTGGGTTTATGCTACTGAAAATTGGCATCTGATCCGACCGCGGTGACGGGGAACCCGACGATGAGGCGCATTGTCCTTATGCTCCAGCATTTAGCCATCCACTCTTATCGGGAACGACCAAGCCGCCAGAAACGACCGATTTGATTGAGTGACCAACGCCCCGATGTCAATCCATGTCGCCTCCCTGAATGATCATGTCACCTGGCGCAAGGATCGTGCCGGTAGCGGCCGCATTGAGAGCTTTGGCGATGAGCGGAAACCGCCCCCGCTCGAAGAACAGGTTGCGCCGCAAGGTCGACCGCGAGCGCGGATCGTTGGTGACATAGGAAATCGAACGGCAGCCCCGCCGCGCTTGTGCTCGGACGAACTGCCGAAGGATGGTTTCCTTGGCCTCGGCCGTTCGGCCCAGCCATTCCATGATTCGCGTCGAATGCCGGGAATCGCCATCATCCGCGGGAAGTTCCTCGAATACGATCAGCCCATCCGGCGTCTCGCATTGTCCGATGGTCAGTCGGCGAAACGCGCTGCCCGCGTCGGCGGCGTAGCGCCAAGTGAGCCAGCGGGCGGATTTTTCGACGAAGCAACGGGCCGCCGGCCGGATCGCAGCACTGAGTGACGGCATGTCGGCGACCGCTGTCGCGCCAATCGAGCCGGTAACCTCTCCCAGCCCGGTCACGGCCTTGATCAGTGGATCGGCCAAGGCGGCGACGAGACGGGGCAGCCGCCGCGGCACGGCAAGGGGGCGAACCCAGCGCGTGATGTCATCAAGATGCATCCAGCCGAGATGCTTGATGAACCCCGGATAGCTGTTCTCGTTTGGCAGCCCATACATCACGGCGATGTCGTTTGCGGCCTCTTCATAGCAGCTGCGGGCAAGGCTGAGGAACATGCCGCGGCCCCGAAAATCGGGGTGCGTCATCGTATCGACCGATTGAGCGCCGGAAATCCCGACACCGTCAAGGATCAGCGGAGTCGGCAGCACGGTGTAAAGCCCGACGCAGCGATCGCCCTGCATCGCGACGATCAATGGACAGCGGCCGAAATCGGTACTGAACAATTTCCATCGATCGAATGACACCGGACGGCGATAGCCATGGGTGAGGAAGAACAGATCGCGGATCGCCTCGAAATGGCGTTCCGTCGCGACTTCGTTGCGCCAAGACATCTCAGTCACAGCACTGCCCTCGCCTGCGCTTTCATCGCCGGCTCAATTCTTGCCCATCCATCTGGGAAACGGCCATTTGACCCGCCATTTGCCCAGTACCGCCTGATAATGACGGCCATCGATCGTTTCGAATTCATCCGTGAAATCATAGGCGTGGACGCCGTTCATGCCGAACTTGAAGGGATCGAGGGCCGCGACTTCGCGCTGGCGATAGCCGGTCGGCGAAAGTTCCTCGACCGCCCAGAGCCGCAAAGCTGAACCATATCCGCCCGCCGAATCCTGGGCGAGGCGATGCAGGGTGCCGTCGCGCACGAACATGCGCCCGCCCGGCCGCGCCGCGCCGACATCAGAGATGACCGGATTGCACATGTGGGCTTGCCAAGGGCCGGCCAAATCGTCGGCCCAGAACACATGCAGATCCTCCCACCCGAGGCAGCCGAATTCCGCGACGGCGGCAAACAGCCACCAGCGCCCGTCATGGTGGATGACGCACGGGTCGGCGATGTCGAGATCCTGGATCGGTGTCGCCACCAATTCCCACCGCGTCGGAAATTCGCGACAGCGATAGATTTCGACCCGTCGCTGCGCCATGGTCTCCGGAATCATGAGGATCTCACCGTCACGTTCGAAGATCAGCGGGTTCGACAAATGATAAGGCTTGTCGAGCGCGACCATGACCGGGCCGAGATCGCCGTCGGGACCGAGCCGGGCGCAACTGATCCGCGCCCGCCCGGCTATCCAGCAATAATCCTCAAAGAACAACCATGTCTCATCGCCACGCTTGAATAGAAAAGGATCGGCCCAGAAGCGATCGTGTGGTGCCTTGAGAAAGCGGAAGCCGCGGTACCATCGGTCCGAGCCCCACGCCGGATCGTCGGGGCCGCGGCGACGCAACGCGATCTGCCATTGGTCGCGGATCATGAAATAGGGCACGAGCAGGCGGCGAAACTCCATCGTCGCGCGAAATGCCAGCATCTTGAACCGGGTGGGGGCTGAGGTCTTCGGCGTTGACGCGATAGCTGGCGGCAAGCCGAATCGGCTCTCAGCCTGTCGATGGAATGCCATTCTCCCGTCACGATGCAGGCGCTGAAGATTGCGCCGAAGCACCGCGCGGGCGTTCCACAAAATCGGGTTGCGGGTCGCCCAGAGCGACCGGTCATTGACCAAAAGACGCGTGCGATCGAGCACCTGATCGCAATTGCCATTGTGACCACGCACGACCAAGGCCAAGTCCGCTGCCTTGCTGGCACCGGCGACTTCATCGAAATAGCCCTGCGGCTTGCCGGCCGTACCATAGCGAAACGCCCAGACTTCAGGGCCAGTTACCTCTCGAAATGCCGCCGCCGATCCGGCGCAGGCCAGAACCACGATCAGATCGAGCTTTCGATCGCTCTGCGATGGCGGGTCAACGACCGGAACCCCGTCCAGGATTGCCGTCGCATCGACGGGGGCCAGAGCATCCGGCTCCCGCGCATGGCGTTGATGATCGCGCGTCACATAGTCGAAATACGAACCATCGGCCGAGACGCCGCGATAGCAATCGACGACAGAGTCGTTCGAGGAATCGGGAACCAATATCGCCGTGATTTTCGCGTAATCGCCTCGCTGGATATCGATCAAGCACTCGACAACCCATCGGGGAAGACGCATGCCGGGAATCATGACCCCGACGCGCAAAGGTTCATTCATCTGAAGTTCCGGCTCATGGGACTACGAACAGCGCACGCTGGCCACGCAAAGACGATCGGCACCAAAATCTGCCGGAGGATACTATCGAAGAATGAGAAATTCCGCCATTTATTCTAGCGCCGGCCGTTTGCCGCGATAGATCGATACTGGGCCGGCTTCGGTGCGATCATTCGACATGAACTGACCCTGCATCCACAAGGCGCCAGCGGCCAATCGTCGGCTTACACCCCGCGATAGCGACGGAACCATTCGACGAACCGTGGCACTCCCTCGGCGATCGGTGTTACCGGTCGGTAGCCCAGCTCGCGTTCCGTCGCGGCGATGTCCGCGAAAGTCTCCCGCACATCGCCCGGCTGCATCGGCGCCAGGACCAACTCGGCCTTGCGGCCGCAGGCGCGCTCGACCGCGCCGATGAAATCGAGCAGCTTTTCGCTGCGGTGGTTGCCGAGATTATACAGGCGATGCGGCGGCGCGATGCCGTCGTCGCACGGGGCGCGGTCGAATGCCGCCAGCGTGCCGCCGACGATATCGTCAATATAGGTGAAGTCGCGATGCATGTCGCCGTGATTGAACACCGAGATCGGCCGCCCGGCCAGAATCGCCTCCGTGAAGAGCCAAGGCGCCATGTCCGGGCGGCCCCACGGGCCATAGACCGTGAAATAGCGCAAGCCCGTCGCCCTAACCCGATAGAGATGGCTGTAGGTCTGGGCCATCAGTTCGTTCGCCCGCTTGGTCGCGGCATAGAGCGAGACCGGCGTGTCGCACCGTGCCTCGAGCGAGAACGGCACGGCGCTGGCCGCGCCATAGACCGAGGACGAACTGGCATAGACCAGCGGCACGCTCGGTCCGAGTGCCCTGGCCAGTTCGAGGATTTCGAGAAACCCGTTGACATTGCTGGTAATATAGCTGCGCGGATGATCGATCGAATAGCGCACGCCGGCTTGGGCAGCCAGATGGATGATGCCGGTCAGGGTCTGGTGCCGTCGGGCGAAATCCTGCATTGCCACTGTATCGCCGAGGTCGACGTGTTCGAAGGAAAATCCTGCACGGGCTTCGAGTTGCGCCAACCGCTCCCGCTTTAGGGCGACCTCGTAATAGTCGTTGAGATTATCGAGCCCGACAAGCTGTTCACCCCGGTCGAGCAAGGCCGCGCAGGTGTGAAAGCCGATGAAGCCCGCCGCACCGGTGACCAGGATCGCCATCCCGCCTCGCTCCCCATCGGGCCGCGGCGGAAGCACCGGGCCAAGGCCGCTTTGTCCGCGAGACGCACGCCCAGGTCAAGCACGGTGAGCGGCGATTCGGTGCCTCGGCCGGAATCTCGAACGCCCCGGTCGAATTGAAACGGCAGTTTAATGAGCACCGCGCAACAATAGGGCGGTGATGTGTAGCCGAGAAGCGGTGCGTTCAAGGGGTCTGCGACATGACCAATAAGATTAACCAAGCCACCCGAGCAACCGAGGCGGCAAGCTTTGAAGTGCAAATCTTCATCGCTGGAAAATGGACGACAGAACTGGTGCTGGCCGACCGCGACGAGGCCGAGGCAGAGGCCGAGCGGATTCTCGAATCGGGCCGGCGGCCGCTCGGCGTTTGCGTGATACACGAAGCGGTCGATCCGCGAACCGGCCTGATCACGGCCACGACGATCTTCCGCCGGACTCGCGAGGACGAGAATCGTGCCGCGGAACGGCAAGAAAAGCTCAAGCAGACCAAGGCCAAGATCGCTGAGATCCGTGTCGGCCAGCGCGAAGAAAGAGCCCGTGCTGCGCGCCAAGAGGTCATGACGGTGGTGGACGCGACCCAGCGAGCAAAAAAGCGGCGCGCACCAAGGCGCCTGCATTGGCTATGGTTTCTGATCCTGCTGACCGCGCTGTTGGCAGCCGGGCTGCTGGTGTTGTTGAAGCTCCATGCGATGTTGTTCAACTGAGCGGCGCGGTTCTTATCCGGGCGATGGTGCGGCTGGTGCTCTGTCCCTGTTCGAGCGGCACCAGGGCCACCCGCCCGCCATGGGCCTGGACGAAATCGGCACCAACCACCTGGTCGATCGTGTAATCGGCGCCCTTGATCAGCACATCGGGCCGGAGCGCCTCGATCAGCCGGATCGGAGTATCCTCGGCGAACGGCACGACCAGATCGACCGCACCGATCGAGGCCATCACCGTGGCCCGGGCTGCCTCGGACTGGATCGGCCGCTCAGGGCCCTTCAAGCGCTGAATTGAGGCGTCGGTGTTAAGGGCGACCACCAGCCGGTCGCAGGTCGCGCGTGCGCGGCTCAGCAGCGCCACATGACCGGGATGGATCAGATCGAAACACCCATTGGTGAGGCCGATGCGGAGGCCGTTCGCGCGCCAATCGGCGACGCGCAGGGCCGCCTGATCGAGCGCCATGATCTTGCGGTCGGTCGCCAGCAAATCATCGACGTGCAACGCCCCGGCCAACTCGTCGCGACTGACCGTCGCCGTGCCGGGCTTAGCGACGACGATCCCGGCCGCAACATTGGCGAGCCGCGCCGCATCGGCAACGCCGGCACCACCAGCCAGCGCCACGGCGAAAACCGCGATCACGGTGTCACCGGCACCGGACACATCGAACACTCGGCGAGCCTGCGTCGGCAGATGCAAGGCGGGTTCGTTCGCGGCTATCACTGACAGGCCCTGCTCGCCGCGCGTGACCAGAACCGCTTGCGCTGCGGTCGCGGCGAGCGCTGCGCGCCCGGCTGCCTCAGTCGTTGCGTCATCGCAACAATCGATCCCGGTGGCGCGGCTCGCTTCGAGGCGGTTCGGCTTCAGCACCGTGACGCCGCGATAGCGGGTGAAATCAAGGCGTTTCGGATCGGCAACAATCGGAACGCCGGCCGCCGCCGCCGCGGCGATCGCGCCTTGCAGCACGGCATCGCACAACACGCCCTTGGCATAATCCGACAAGACGACGATGTCGGCCTCGGTCAGCTTGACACGGAATGCCGTCAGCACGGCTGCGGCGGTCGCGTCGTCAAGTGCGGCCGTGCTTTCCTGATCGGCGCGCAACAATTGCTGACCATGGGCGATGTAACGCGTTTTGAGCGTGGTCGGCCGACTGGGATCGGCAATCAGACACGTATCGATCGCGCGAGCCAGCCGCGCCAACTCGGCAGCGGCAGCGTCGGTCCCGGTGACGCCGATCAGAATCGCCTTCGCCCCCAATGCCGCAACATTCTCGGCGACATTGCAGGCGCCGCCCAAGGTCCAAAGCTGCCGCTCAGGCTCGACGCGCATGATGGGGATCGGCGCCTCGGGCGAGATCCGCTCGACCCGGCCATGGATCCAGCAATCCAGCATCAGATCGCCGAGCACGAGCACGGACAGACCGGAGAAATCGGCCGGCACGCCATCGGGCCGCGCCGTCATTGAAGAGAAACTTCCATCATGCGCCGGAGCTATACACCGTTCGCCTCGGCCGATCTAGCGAAGCGGCAAATGCGGCGTCAATGCCGCCATCCAGGTGCGACCGTGACCATGCGTGCGCAGCCGGCCAAAGGCCGCCGCCGATTCCTCCGGGGTGAATGGCCGCTTGGCGACCAGGCTGGTGCCACCGACCAGAAGGCGGCGATGTCGGTCCGCGCCGGATACAGGATTTCGCCGCGCTTGACCTCCAGGACCAGGACGGGAGGTGGTATGTCGTGGCCGATCGGTACTTCGGCACCACTTCGACCGCGGCGACCATGCGGGCGATTCTGCGGCGTACCCGTAGACCCAATGCCGAGGCTTCAAACCTCTTGATATCTTGCGCACGGTGATATATATTTTTGATATATCTCACCGTCAGGAGTTTCATGATGGAAACGGCAAAGGTCTTTTGGTCCGGCCGCTCGCAGGCTGTCAGGCTTCCTAAAGATTTCCGTTTCGACACCGATGAAGTGCGCATCCGTCGGCACGGGAATGCCGTGATTCTTGAACCTCTTGCGCATGACTGGACTTGGTTGGCTATGGTTATCGGCCCCGTTGATGACGATTTCGCCGAGGCCGCAACCACCCAGCCGGCCGAACAGGTCCGCCCGGAACTGGATTTCTTCGAGTGAAATTCCTGCTTGATAGCAACGCCGTCATTGCCCTCATGAAGGGCAATCCGGGCTTTTTGGGCTGGCTCAAGCAGCACCAGCCCCAGGATTTTGGAATCCCCGCTATCGTGGTGCATGAACTGTTTTACGGGGCTTACAAGGGGTTGCGCATCGCCCAGAATGTTGCGCGTGTTGAGGCCCTTCAGTTCCAGACTGTAGATTTCGACCGCGAGGACGCACGGCAAGCCGGAGAAATCCGGGCAAAGCTGGCCGCCGCTGGCACATCTATCGGCCCCTACGACGTGCTGATTGCCGGGCAGGCGCTTGCGCGCGCTCTGACGTTGATAACGCACAACACCCGCGAGTTTCAGAAGGTGCCCGGACTCCTTATCGAGGACTGGGAATAATTACGAGCAGCACCGCTACATTCCCCGGATGGCTCGCCCGCGAGTTGGACCGGTGCGGGCAGGAGGCTGATATCGCGTGACGTGGATTTCCGCAGCGCGTTGCCGGATGGCTTGCGCGTCGTGCCATGCCTGCATACGCAACAGCATCTCCATATTGACGCCGAAAGCCATCTCGATCCTGAGGGCCATTTCGGGCGACAGCGTCGTGTGGTTGTTGACGAGATCGGAGAGGGTTGCCCGGCGCACGCCCAGCACCTTGGCCACCGCGCTGATGGACAGGTCCACATTGCATACCAAAGAGCGGGCAAGCCACCGATCACTGGGTATTTTGCGCGAATCCTTGTTGCCTTAAACGCTCCAAATGGTCGGAGTGGAATGGACACATGGCAATGCAAAGCGATGCTCCGTAGGCACCCCGTGGGGTCTCCGGCAAATGACAGGGTGCGGTCGCTAGCCGATACCGCTGCTCCTCAGGCCCCAAATTCAGAACTCCGGTGGCTCGATCTCACTCAAACCGAGTTCCCTGACCAACACCTGCTTCAGCCGGTCCAACCCCGCCGCATCGCCCGATTCCGCCCGCGCGACCAGCACATCCTGCGTATTCGACGCGCGCGGCAGCCACCAGCCATCCGCGGTCTTGACCCGCACCCCGTCGA
>JBAVTK010000056.1:0-7170 GCA_049696095.1 Aliidongia sp.
ACCTGGCGCGGCTCGCCGGGCGCGACGTCTATGTGATCTTCTTCGAATCCTATGGCGCGGTGCTGCTCGATCCGCCGCTCAGTGCCCGCGCCGTGCCGGCGATGGAGCAATTCGGTGCGACGCTCGCAGCGGCCGGTTTCACGCTGCGGACCGCGCGCATCGCATCGCCGACCTATGGCGGCGGCTCGTGGCTCGCCCATGGCACGGTCGATTCGGGCGCCTGGCTCGACAGCGAGTTGCGCTACGAGCTGTTGACCTCGACCGACCGGCCGACCTGGCCCCGGCTGATGCAGCAAGTGGGATATCAGACGATGGACGCGCTGCCCGGCCTGAAGGAGCCGTTGGACAGTGCGGCATTCTGGGGCTTCGAGCGGATGGTCGGCACCGACCAGATGGGCTATACTGGTCCCGATTTCGGCTGGTTCGGCGTGCCCGATCAATTCTCGCTGGGTGCGATCCAAAAGCTGCCGCGCGATCCGGCCCGGCCGCTTTTCGCCCAGCTTGTGCTGGTGTCGAGCCACATGCCCTTTACCCCGGTGCCGCCCTATGTCGAAGATTGGGCCGATGCCGGCCGCTTCGCGACCCATCCGAACCTGGCACAGGAAATGGCTGCGCCGCCCGATTGGGAGCATCTCGAACGACCCTATCTCGATTCGGTCACCTATGATCTGCGCGTGCTGGCCGATTGGATTCCCCGCGCGGTGAGCAAGGATGCGCTCGTCATCCTGCTCGGCGACCACCAGCCGCCGGCCTTGATCGGCACGGCCAGCGCCTCGCACGATGTACCGATCCACATTCTGTCGCGCGACCCGGAGATCGTCCGTCTGCTGGCCGGTCCGGGCTTTACCGACGGCGCCATCCCGACCGGCTCGGCCGGGACTATGGCCGAATTGTTGCCGAGTTTCCTGGATCGGATGTCGAGCCCGAAGGGCGGTTCATAAAGCCGAGACGACCCGCCGGAACGCCTGGGCGAATCGGGCGCGATCCTCGGCGCGGCCGACCGTGACGCGGATGCAGCGATTGAGCGGGGCAACGCCCGGCATGCGGATGAAGACGCCTTCGCGTTCGAGCAGTGCTGTCAGAATGGCGCGCGCGCGTTCGGCCGAGCCGACATCGATCGCGACGAAATTGGTCGCCGACGGCAAGGCCTGGAAACCGAACTCCGCGGCCAGATCGGCATATTCGCGCTTGCCCTCCGCGCTGGCCGCCACGACCTCGGCCATGAATTCCTGATCGGCGAGCGCGGCCAAAGCGGCAAGCTGAGTCACCCGCCCGACGCCGAACTGATTGCGGATGCGATCGAACGGCCGCACGAGATCCGGTGCGCCCAGCACATAGCCGACGCGCATGCCGGCCAGCCCATGCGCCTTGGAAAAAGTGCGGAAGCGGATGACGCGCGGATCGTCCGCGGCCAAGTCGGGCAGCGAATCGGCCGGAGCGAATTCGGCATAGGCTTCGTCGAGCGCCAGCAGACAATTCTCCGGCAGGCGGTCGAGCATCGCCTTTTGCTCGGCCGCGGACAGATAGCTCCCGGTCGGATTGTCCGGATTGGACAGATAGAGCAGCTTTGCCCCGGTTTGCCGGGCCAGTTCGACCAGCGCATGCGGATCGTTGCGATCGGCCCGATAGGGCACGGTACGGATCAGGCCGCCATGGCCGCGGATCTGGTAGGCGAAGGTCGGATAGGCCCCCTCGGACATCACCGCAATCTCGCCCGGCTCAAGATAGGCCTGGGTCACCAAGCCGAGCAGTTCGTCGATCCCGGCACCCAGCACCAAATGATCGACGGTGACACCGTGATGCCGGGCCAAGGCGGCACGCAATTCGAACCCTTCCGAATCGCCATAGAACTGGCATTCGGTCGCGGCCGCCCGAATCGCCGCGATCACCTTGGGAGAGGCGCCGAACAGGCTCTCATTCGCCCCCAGACGCAATGTCAACGGCCGGCCCGATTGCCGCGTCAGCGCCTCCGGTCCGACGAAGGGCGTCAGGGCCGGCACCGCCCCGACGATACGAGTCAGTGTAGGCGGGGCCATGGCGCGCACCGTCTCCTCAGACAATTGGGCTGTCAAACACGAGTGCCGCCCGCGAGGCCGGCCTCGGCGCGCTCAACCGACCTTACGGTCGCTCGCCACCGGCTGGGCAGCCGGCTGATTGGCGGCCGGAGCGATTGTCGCCGCGGGCGGTGTCTGCTCGGTGACGGCCTTGTCTTCATCGCGCATACCGGCACGGAAGGCTTTGATGCCCTTGGCGAAATCACCCATCACATTGGGCAACCGGCCCGCCCCGAAAAACAGCAGAACCACCGCCAGCAAAATGATCCAATGCACCAGGCTGAAACTACCCATCATCTCATTCCCATTATCGCCTCGAACGAGCGTAGCACAAACGCGCTGCGCCGCCGACTCTGTTGACCGGTCCCTGATATAGGCCGGCGGAGTCGGATTTAACAGCGGCGCCGGCACCGGTCACTTTCGGCGTTCGGCGGCACGCGTCAAATACCGCCGGTTCTGCGCGGCAGCTTCCAGTTCGGCCGGATGAAATGACAGGTATAGCCATTCGGGATGCGCTCAAGATAATCCTGGTGCTCGGGCTCCGCTGTCCAGAACGGGCCAGCCGGCGCCAGTTCGGTCACGACCTTGCCGGGCCACAGGCCGGAGGCATCGACATCGGCAATCGTGTCCAGCGCCACCTGTCTCTGATCTTCATCGGTGTAGAAGATCGCCGAACGATAGCTCGGGCCACGATCATTGCCTTGGCGATTCGGGGTCGATGGATCGTGAATCTGGAAAAAGAACTCGAGCAGCGTCCGGTAGCTGGTCTTGGCCGGATCGAAGACAATCTCGATCGCTTCGGCATGGTTGCCGTGATTGCGATAGGTCGCGTTCGGCACCTCGCCGCCCGTATAGCCGACGCGGGTGGCGATCACACCGGGATACCGACGGATCAGATCCTGCATCCCCCAAAAACAGCCCCCGGCAAGAACGGCTCGTTGTTCGGTCATGCGAAAACCTCCCTTGGTTCGGATAAACAGCGGAAGATCAAAGCCCGTGAACGCCCATCGCCAGGAATTTTTCCCGGCGATGCTGCTTCAATTCGGCCGGATTCTTGGCCAACAACGGTTTCAGCGCCGCCTGGATCGCGTCGCCGACCACCATCATGGCGGCGCGTTTGTCGCGGTGAGCGCCGCCCATCGGTTCCGGCACGATTTCGTCGATGACACCAAGCTTCAGCAGATCCTGGGCGGTCAGCTTGAGCGCCTCGGCGGCCAGGGCCGCCTGATCCTTGGAGCGCCACAGGATCGAGGCGCAGCCTTCAGGTGAGATCACCGAATAGATTGCGTGTTCGAGCATCAGCACGGTGTTGCCGGTCGCGATCGCAACCGCACCGCCCGACCCGCCTTCACCGATCACCGTGGCGACGACCGGCACGGTCAGCTTCAGCGCGGCCTCGATCGAGCGCGCGATCGCCTCGGCCTGACCGCGCTCCTCGGCCTCAAGCCCCGGATAGGCCCCGGAGGTATCGACCAGGGTCAGGACCGGCAGGCGAAACCGCTCGGCCAGTTCGAACAGGCGGCGGGCCTTGCGATAGCCTTCGGGCTTGGCGGCACCGAAATTGTGCCGGACCCGGCCCTCGACCTCATTGCCCTTTTCATTGCCCATGACCAGCACGGCCTGACCGCGGAACCGCGCCAGCCCGCCGACCAACGCGCGATCCTCGGCAAAGCTGCGGTCGCCGGCCAGCGGGGTGAAATCGGTTAGCAACGCCGCCGCGTAATCCAAAAAATGCGGCCGGTCGGGATGGCGCGCGACCTGGACCTTTTGCCACGCGGTCAGCTTGGCATAGGTCTGCTTGAGCAACCGCAACGCCTTGGCCTCCAGAATACCGACCTCTTCGGCGATGTTGAGTTCGCCGCTGGTCGGCAGATGGCGAAGCTCTTCGATTTTGCTCTCGAGTTCGGCAAGCGGCCGCTCGAATTCCAGGAAATATTGCATGGCGGCAGTTGCTAGCATGCCGGGCCGCCGGACGCCAACATCATTGCCGCATGACACGGCACCCGACCGACACCCTCGATCGAAAATTCTGGGAATAAGCCGAGGGGAAGACCGGTCATGATCCCTGAACCCCCACAACTTCTTTCATGGAGACGACACTTTGACCGACGACCAGAATCGCCCAATCTCGGATGCCGAGTCGCCCGAAGGCGTGGATCGGCGTTCCATTCTCCGTTGCGGCGCCTGGATGGGTGCCGGCGTGCTTTGGGGCGTCAGCGGCGGCGTGCCCTATTCGATCGGTCTGCTCGGCGAAGCCGAGGCGGCACCGGTCACCGGCCCGACCTTCATCCAGGTCAGCGACAGCCATATCGGCTTCGACAAGGCGGCCAACCCCAACGCGCTCGGCACGCTGACCGAAACACTGGGCAAGATCAGCAGCATGAAGGCCAAACCCGGCTTCATGATCCATACCGGCGACATCACCCATCTGTCGAAGCCGCAGCAGTTCGACGATGCCAAGCAGAATTTTGAAGCCACGAAGATCGAGACTTTCTACATCCCCGGCGAGCATGATCTGGTCGATGAGGATACCGGCAAGGCTTATCTCGATCGTTATGGCAAGGGCACCAAGGGTGCCGGCTATTACAGCTTCGACAAGGACGGCATTCATTTCATCGGCTTGGTCAATGTCGTGAATCTGAAGGCCGGCGGCCTCGGCAATCTGGGCGACGAGCAACTCGCCTGGCTGGCAAACGACCTGAAGGGCCGCAAGGCGTCGCAGCCGATCGTCGTGTTCGCCCATATCCCTCTCTGGATCGTCTATGCCGATTGGGGCTGGGGCACCGATGACGGCGCCAAGGCTCTGGAGCTGCTGAAGCGTTTCGGTTCGGTCACTGTGCTGAACGGCCATATCCATCAGATCATCCAGAAGGTCGAAGGCAACATGACCTTCCACACCGCGCGTTCGACTGCCTTCCCGCAGCCGACGCCCGGCTCGGCGCCGTCGCCCGGTCCGCAGGTGGTTCCGGCCGAGCAGCTGCGCGACTATCTGGGCATCACCTCGGTCACGGAAAAGAAGGGCAGCAAAGTGCTTGCTCTGACCGACAGCGAGCTTAGCCAGCTCTAAGCTTTTGGAGAAAGCATGATAAATTTTGGCAAACATCGCGGCGCCTGCCTTGCCGTGATTCTCGCGTTGGTATCGGCCAATTTCGGGGTGGGGCTGCTGATCGCGGCACCATCCCAGGCCGAAGGCACGAATCAGGTGATGATCGATAACTTCACCTTCCAACCGGGCGAGATCACGGTAAATGTCGGCGACACCGTGACCTGGACCAATCGCGACGATATACCGCACAACGTCCGCGCCCCCGGTGGCGCCACGTGGAAATGCGCCGTGATGGATACCGGCGGGACCTGCGATATCCCGTTCAAGACGGCCGGCGAATTCCCCTATTTCTGCGCCCTCCATCCAAAAATGGTCGGCAAGGTGATCGTCAAACCGTCGTAAATTCGAGTGAAACGGATTGCGGCCGCCGTTACCGGAACCGCAATCCGGTCGCCTCGAACCAATGCCGGCCCGCTTTGGCCGGCGGCATAGACCCGATCAGGCGATGTTTTTCCTGATCGGGATCCGCGCTAGTCTGGATCTCGCCGATACGGGCGGATCGGAGCAACGGCGGCGAGGTTTTGGTGAGCGATAACGCAACGCGGGCAGCGCTGTTCGAGCGGCTGGTTCTGCCGAACGCCGACAGCGCCTATAATTTGGCACGGTGGCTGACGCGCAATGACTCGGATGCCGAGGATGTCGTTCAGGAGGCGATGCTGCGGGCTTATCGCTTCGTCGACGGCTTCAGTGGCGACAATCCGCGGGCCTGGCTGTTGAGCATCGTGCGCAACGCTTGCTTCACGTGGCTGCGACGCAACCGGCCGCGTGACATGGTGCCGCTGGGCGATGGTGACGCCGCGGCCGGCACCGAGACACTGGGCACGGTCGTTCCGCTTTGGTCGAGCGAGACGATTCCGATCGACGTGCAGTTGGAACGACAGGCCGATCGCGCGCTCCTCGACCGGTTGATTGAGGCAATGCCGGCAGATGGAAGAGAGGTATTGGTGCTTAGGGAATTGGAAGAACTTTCCTATAAGGATATTGCCGAGGTTATCGGCATGCCGATCGGTACGGTGATGTCGCGCCTCGCGCGTGCACGTCAGCGCCTTATGACGGATTGGCAACGCGCGGTCGCGCGAGGAAGGCCGGCATGAAGACCGAGGCTCATCCCACCAATCTCGACGCGCTGGTCGATGGCGAAGGCACGCCGGCCGTTCTGGCCGCGATCGAAGCCCATCTGGCCGGCTGTGCCGCTTGCCGCACCGCGCTCGCCGCCAAACGCAATCTCAGCACGGCTGTGCGCAGCCATGCGACCCGTCACGCCGCACCGGCGGCCGCGCGGGAGCGCTGGAAGCAAATTCCGGCGACCGCAGCCGCCGTGCCGGAAAGTGCGGCACTCATCCCGTTTCGCCCGGCCCGGCGCACAATGGCCGTGCCGCGCTGGCTCGGAATCGCCGCCTCCTTCATGCTCGTCGCGGTGTTTTCCGCCGGCGGCATGCATCTGGTCGATCGCCAGACCGTCAAGACGGACCGGCTGGCCGACGATATCGTTGCCAGCCATATCCGCTCGCTGGTCGCATCGCATCTGTACGATGTGCAATCGACCGACCAGCATACGGTGAAGCCCTGGTTCGCTGGGAAACTCAGCTTTTCGCCGCCGGTCAAGGATCTGACGGAGCAAGGGTTTCCGCTGTTGGGTGGGCGTCTGGATTATGTCGACAGCCAACAGGTCGCCGCCCTGATCTATCGGCACAGCCAACATATCATCAATTTGTTCGTCTGGCCGACGGCGGATCAGGCGGCGCCGGTGCTGACCGGCCCGACCGAACAGGGCTATCACACGCTGCATTGGTCGCGAAACGGCATGGATTTCTGGGCGGTGTCCGACGTCAATCACGCCGATCTGCAATCCTTCGCCGACCATTTCCAGGATTGAGGCGGGCGCGACCAAACCACCCGAAGAAGGAACGAGCATTCCTTGCCGCTCTTGTGCCAAGATGCGCGCCGATTTGCGGCATAAGGGGACGGGGTTAGATGAGTGGGTCGAAGAGCAACCGCGGCGCGCTGATC
>JBAVTK010000057.1:0-6340 GCA_049696095.1 Aliidongia sp.
ATTCTCGATCATGACGATGGCGTCATCGACGACGAAGCCGGTCGCGACGGTGAGCGCCATGAGCGACAGATTATTGAGGCTGAAGCCCAACTCGTACATCGCCGCCAGCGTGCCGACCAGCGACAGCGGCACCGAGAGGCTCGGAATGATCGTCGCCGGAATATTGCGCAGGAACAGGAAGATGACCGCAACGACCAGCACCACGGCCAGCGCCAGCTCGAACTCGACATCCCGCACCGAGGCACGGATCGTGACCGTGCGGTCTGTCAGCACCGAAACCTCGACCGCCGAGGGCAGGCTCGCCGTCAGGCTGGGCAGCAGCGCCTTGATCTGATCGACCACTTGAATGACATTGGCGCCCGGCTGGCGCTGGATGTTGAGGATGATCGCCGGCGTGGTGTTCATCCAGCCGCCGAGAAAGACATTCTCGGCGCCATCGATGATCTGGGCGACATCCTGGAGCCGCACCGGCGAACCGTTCTTATAGGCGACCAGGATCTTGCCATATTCGGCGGCACTGCCGATCTGGTCGTTGGCATTGATCGTGTAGGATCGCGCCGGCCCATCGAAATTGCCCTTGGGCGTGTTGACATTGGCATTGCCGATCGTCGTACGCAGATCGTCGATATTGAGGCCGTAGCCGGCGAGCGCCTTGGGATTGGCCAGCACGCGCACGGCCGGGCGATTGCCGCCGCTCAAACTGACCAGGCCGACGCCGGAGAGCTGCGAGATTTTCTGCGCCACCCTGGTATCGGCCAAATCTTCAAGCTGGGTCAGCGGCAGCGTCTTCGAGGTGATGCCCAGCGTCAGAACCGGCGCATCGGCCGGATTGACCTTGGCATAGATCGGCGGCGCCGGCAGATCCGACGGCAGGAGATTGCCGGCGGCATTGATCGCGGCCTGAACCTCTTGCTCGGCTACGTCGAGCGCCAAATCCAGGCTAAATTGCAGCGTGATGATCGAGGCGCCGCCGGAGCTGGTCGAAGTCATCTGGTTGAGGCTGGGCATCTGCCCGAACTGCACTTCGAGCGGCGCCGTCACCGACGAGGTCATGACATCCGGGCTCGCCCCCGGATAGAAGGTCTGGACCTGGATCGTCGGGTAATCGACTTGCGGCAAGGCGGCCAGCGGCAGGAAATCATAGGCGACGATGCCGACCATCATGATCGCGACCATCAGCAGCGAGGTCGCAACCGGTCGAAGCACGAAAAGCTGTGAAGGATTCATCGAGCGTTGCTCCGTCCGTCGATGCCGCTCACTGTTGGTCTTTGTGTTTGCGGCGGCCCGATTTGGCCGGATCGGTGCCGGGATCGGTCGCAGCCGGCGGCGCCGCGTCAGGACCGGTCGATGCCGGCGCGGCAGCGGCCGGTTTTTCCTCGGGCAGTGTCACCGCGGCGCCCTCCCGCAGCTTGTCGGCACCGTCCACCACGACTTTTTCGCCGACTTCCAGACCCTTGACGACCGAAACATCGTTCGCGTTGCCCGGCCCCAGCGTCACGGGCCGCACCGTGACCGTGTTGTCGGCTTTGACGACATAAACAAAGGTACCGGGCGCCCCGCGCTGCACCGCCGCAACCGGGATCAGCAGCGCATCATGCAACACATTAAGTTCGAGCGCGGCATTGACAAATTGATTGGGGAACAGCGTGTTTTCGGAATTATCGAACAATGCCCGGATCTTCACCGTTCCAGTGGTGGTGTCGATCGTGTTATCCACGGTCTCCAGTTTGCCGACGGCGATCTTCGTCGATTGCGTCCGGTCATACGCAGTCACCGGTAGTGTCGCACCGGCCGACACACGCTTCATCACATTGGGCAGGTCGTCTTCCGGCAGGGTGAAAACCACACTGATCGGCTGCAATTGTGTGATCAGCACGATGCCGTTGGGATCGCTGGTTTGGACGTAATTGCCCTGATCGACCTGGCGCAGCCCGACCCGGCCGGTAACGGGCGCCACGATATGACAATAAAGCAGATTGAGCTTGGCGGTATCGACCACGCCCTGATCGGTCTTGACGGTGCCTTCGAGCTGATGGACCAGCGACATCTGAGTGTCGAGCGTCTGCTGGGCGACCGAATCCTCCTTGTAGAGTTTTTGGTAGCGGGTCAGATCGATCCGCGCATTATCCAGCAGGGCCTGATCCTTGGCGAGCGTGCCGACCGCCTGTTCGAGCGCGTTCTGGTAGGGCCGCGGATCGACCTGGGCCAGGAAATCGCCTTCCTTGACCAACTGGCCTTCGCGGAACCCCACCTGCTGCAACTGGCCAGCGATCTGCGTCTTGATCGTGACCGTGGCGAGCGGCGTCACCGTGCCAAGTTCATTCAGCACCACCGGCATATCGCCTTTGCGCGCGGCGGCGGCACCGACCGGCGTGACTTGCTGACCGGCGAAGCGGCCGCCGCGTGATGCCGGCGCGCTGTCATGCGGCTTGGCCACAATCCAGATCACCGCTCCAACCGCCAGCGCGCCGGCAATCAGCCACCCAATAAGCGATCTCGTCCGGCGCGGCGGCGGCGCAATCGGCCGCTGGCTGGTGGGCGCCCGTCTGAAATCCTGATCGTCCATCGTTCTGCGTACTCTTGTCGAATTTCAACTTCGGCTTATGGGAACTCGCGACCGGACAACGCTTCGATCCGCCGCCCCGCTCCCATCTCGCCTCGCACGGCGGCCGACCCTAGCGCCTGGATGTTTCAGCTCTTCGACCGAAACGGCCCTACTCTGTAACAGCTGGTTTCCGGCGGCAGCAAGCCGTCGCCGCAAGGCGAGCCGCGAGGGTCATTACCCAACGCCCCATTGTAAACCAAAATATGGCGTACGATAGAACAAACTCCGCCGCACCACGTTGCCCGGCGGGCGCGACACGGTTTCCTGCTTGTGGCCGGTTCCAAATATGACACCCTGTCGCCATGACCAAGGTCGAAAAGCTTCACGCCCGAATGCGCAACAACCCGCACAACGACTGGTAAATCGAGGATTTCAAAGCCTTGGCCGAGCGGTACGGCATCGACTGGCGCCAGCCATGTTACCTTCACGCGTGCGGGGTTGGAGCCCATCGTTATTCCAGCACACAAGCCCGTCAAACCGATCTATCTGACCCGGTTCCTGGCGTTGATCGACAAGATTGGTGAGCATCATGGCGAATGAACCCGCGGTCCTGCCGCGCTTCGAGATCCGCCCGCTCTTGGACGAGGAGGGCGGTGGCTATCTGATCGAGTTTCCAGATTTCCCCGGCTGCATCGCCGATGGCGAAAGCCCGGAAGCGGCGATGCAGGAAGGGCGAGATGCGCTCGCCTCCTATGTCCGGACGCTCGAAGAACTTGGTCGCCGGGCCGGCTGAGTTGGCGCCCGACGCGCTCCTTCCTCCTATCGTCCCTGGGCGAGGCACCGCATCAGATAGGCGCCATAGCCCGACTTCTTCAGCGGTGCGGCCAGTGCTTCCAGTTCATCATCGGTGATGAAACCCTTGGCCCAGGCCACTTCCTCGATGCAGGCGATCTTGAGGCCCTGGCGCTCTTCGACCGTGCGCACGAAGTTCGAGGCATCAAGCAGCGAGGCGTGGGTTCCGGTATCGAGCCAGGCAAAGCCGCGGCCGAACAACTCGACCTCAAGCGCGCCCCGCGCCAGATAGGCGTTGTTGATGTCGGTGATCTCAAGCTCGCCGCGCGGGCTCGGCCGCACCGAAGCGGCGATGTCGAGCACGTCATTGTCGTAGAAATAGAGCCCGGTCACCGCCCAGTCGGAGCGCGGCCGCGCCGGCTTTTCCTCGATCGACAAGGCGCGCCGGTCCGGACCGAATTCGACGACGCCGTAGCGCTCCGGGTCCGAGACGCGATAGCCGAACACGGTGGCGCCGGTTTCCCGCCCGGCCGCGCGCATCAGCGTCTCGGTCAAACCTTCGCCGTGAAATAGATTGTCGCCCAACACGAGTGCCGCCCGGTCGCGCCCGATGAAATCGCGACCGATGAGGAACGCCTGGGCCAGACCTTCCGGCTTCGGCTGTATCGCATAGTCAAGGTGGATGCCCCATTTCGCCCCGTCGCCCAGCAGCTCGCGGAACTGCTCGACATCGGCCGGGGCGGTGATGATCAGGATCTCGCGAATCCCGGCCAGCATCAGCGTCGAGAGCGGGTAATAGATCATCGGCTTGTCATAGACCGGCAGCAGCTGCTTGGAGACGACCCGCGTGATCGGATAGAGCCGCGTGCCGGCACCGCCGGCCAGAATGATGCCCTTCATCGTGCGACTCCCGCGGCCAGCCCCAGCCGATCTTGACGATAATGGCCAATCGCCTGCCACCAATCCTGATGATCGAGATACCAGCACACGGTCGCGCGCAGCCCGCTTTCGAAACTCTCGGCCGGCCGCCAACCCAGTTCGGCCTCGATCTTCGTGGCGTCGATCGCATAGCGCCGGTCATGGCCCGGCCGGTCAGCGACATGGGTGATGAGCGCGCGGCGCGGCGCCCCGCCGGCCAGTTCATCGACCAGATCGCAGATCGCCTCGACCACCTCGATGTTCCGCCGCTCGGCCCGGCCGCCGACATTGTAGCTCTCGCCGACTCGGCCGCGTTCCAGGATCAGGCACAGCGCGCCGGCATGGTCATCGACATGCAGCCAATCGCGGATATTCTCACCCTTGCCATAGACCGGCAGCGCCTCGCGCCGCAGCGCCTTGGCGATCATCAGCGGGATCAGCTTTTCGGGAAACTGCCAGGGACCGTAATTGTTGGAGCAATTCGACAGCACGACCGGCAAGCCATAGGTCGCGTGCCAGGCCCGCACCAGATGGTCGGACGCCGCCTTGGAGGCGGAATAGGGCGAGGTCGGATCGTAGGCGGTGGTCTCGGTGAAGAGCCCCTCGGCCCCGAGCGAGCCAAACACCTCGTCGGTCGAGACATGATGGAAGCGAAATTGCGCCGCCTGTGCCGCAGCCAGGCCGGTCCAATAATCGCGCGCGGCCTCAAGCAGCGTATAGGTACCCTGAATATTGGTTCGGATGAAGTCGGCCGGCCCGTCGATCGAGCGATCGACATGGGTTTCCGCCGCCAGATGCATGATCGCGTCGGGCCGGTGCTTGGCCAGAATCGCGCGCATCGCGGCACCGTCGGCGATATCGGCCTGCTCGAAACGGTAGCGCGCATGCCGCTCCGCCCCTTCGAGCGCCAGCGGATTGGCGGCGTAGGTCAGTTTGTCGAGATTCACCACCACCGCCTCGGTGGCGCGCAGCAGCAGCCGGATCACGGCCGATCCGATAAACCCCGCCCCACCCGTCACAATAATCGTCTGCATCGAATTTCCATCCCGGCAACCGCAAGCACGCGGGACTATAGCCGAAGTACCGACGGACACAGCGTTCTTCCGCGCATCGCCGCTCCCCGGCCATGCATTGATCGCCGGTCCCCGGCCCTGCATCAATCGCCGGTCCCCGGCCCTGCATCAATCGCCGGTCCCCGGCGGGCGGATGGCCGCTATGAGCGGAACGCGGGGAACCCCGCAGAATGCACGTTTGCCGTTTCCAGCGGCATGATCCAATCTTCTCGCAATCATGCGCCCTGCTCACCTCGCCCTCGCCCTCGTCGTCGCCCTGATTTGGGGCAGCAATTTCGTGCCGATCAAAATGGCGCTTGAGGATTACCCGCCATTTTTGCTGCTGGCCTTGCGCTTCATAATCGCGGCCGTGCCGATCTGCTTCGTGCCGCCGCCACCGGTCGCCTGGCGCCGGCTGATCCTGATCGGGCTGGTGCATTTCACCGCGCAGTTCAGCTTTCTCTTCCTCGCCATGGCCCACGGCATGCCGCCCGGCCTGGCCGCCTTGGTGATGCAGAGCCAGGCCTTCTTCACGGTGCTGTTCGCCAGCCTTATCCTGCGCGAGCGGCCGAGCACGCGGCAGACCATCGGCCTGCTGCTCGCTCTGTGCGGCCTCTCGCTGGTCGGTTTCGGCATCGGCGGCGATGCGACCTTGCTGGGTTTCGGCCTGACGCTAGCGGCCTCCGCCAGTTGGGCCTGCGGCAACACCATGGTGCGCGGCCTGGGCAAGATCGACATGATGCCGTTCGTCATCTGGGCCAGTGCGGTTCCGATCCTGCCCGCGTTGGCGCTCTCGCTCATCTTCGAGGGGCCGGACGTGATGCTGCACGCGCTGACCCATCCGAGCTTGGCGGGGCTCGCCTCTCTGATCTATGTCGGTCTGCTCTCGACGCTGGCCGGCTGGGGCATCTGGAATTATCTGCTGAAGCTCTATCCGGCGAGCATTGTCGCACCGTTTTCCCTGCTGATCCCGGTGTTCGGCGCGCTGTCGGCCTGGCTCGCCTATGGCGAGCGCTTCGGCCCGACCCGGCTC
>JBAVTK010000058.1:0-6194 GCA_049696095.1 Aliidongia sp.
CGGCACCATGTAATCCGGCAGCCGAATCGCCAGAGCCCGGCGCAGCGCGACCGGATCGCAGCCGCCCTCTCGCGCCACGACATAGCCCACCAGCCGCTTCTCGCCGGGACGGTCCTCGCGCACCACCACCACAGCCTGCGCCACCGAAGCCTCGGCCACCAACGCCGCCTCAACCTCACCCGGCTCGATCCGGAAACCCCGGAGCTTCACCTGATCGTCCGACCGGCCCAGAAAATCCAGAACCCCGTCAGCCCGCCACTTCGCCAGATCCCCCGTCCGGTACATCCGCGATCCGGGTGCGCCGAATGGGCACGCAACAAACCGCTCCGCCGTCAGCCTCGGACGGCCCAGATACCCCCGAGCCAGCCCGGCACCGGCAATATAAAGCTCGCCAGAAACACCGGCCGGAACCGGACGAAGGCAGCCATCCAGGACATAAACCCGCGTGTTGTCCAACGGCCGGCCAATCGGCACGCTCATTCCGGCGCTACCGTCCGCATGCCATGCCGTGGCATAGACAGTAATCTCTGTCGGGCCATAGATATTGGTGATCTGGTAGTCCCGCCGCGTTGTCTGAATCGCGTCAAGCAGGTGAGCCGGGAACGCCTCGCCAGCCAGTACAATCGTTCTAGGCCCTGGCGGTAGTGCCACTTGATCGAGCAGAATCGCAAGAACCGACGGCACCCCGCTGATGAGGGTCAGCTGGGCAATCGTGCCCTTATCATGCAATAAGGCCCGGAAATCGTTAAATAGGTGGACACAACCACCATGAGCGAGAGGGACCAGGAGTTCAAAAACCGATACGTCAAACGCGAGCGACGTCGTCGCGCCGACCTGGCCTAGTGAGCCGCCAAAAGCCCCCCTGCCCCACGCGATGAAATCCACCACGCTTTCGCACGCCACCACGACGCCCTTAGACCTGCCGGTTGATCCAGAAGTATAGATTACATAGGCGGGGTTATAAGGGTGGAGCGGTCTGACCCGCTCGTCATTGCCAGGGTTCGTCTCAGGGGCGACCCGGAGTGCCCCGGCGAGGCCTGGATCGCCGAGATTAAGGATCGCCGTGTCGCCGGCACCGCGCCGTATCGCCTCGTCCCGCGAGACGATACAGCGCGGCGCCGCGTCGGCCATCATGAACGCGAGCCGCGCCTCGGGATAATCGGGATCGAGCGGCAGATAGGCCGCGCCGGATTTGAGGATGGCGAGCAGGGCGACCACCAGTTCGAGCGAGCGCGGCAGGGCCAGCGCCACGATATCCTCCGGCCCGACACCCTGTGCAATCAGATGATGGGCCAGACGATTGGCTTGGGTGTTGAGCTCGCCATAACTGAGGCCGATTCCCTCGAACACCAGCGCCACGGCGTCCGGCGTGCGGGCGACCTGCGCCTCGAACAACGCCGGTAGCGTGGCGTCGGGTACGGGGTGAGCCGTGTCGTTCCATTCGACCAGGATCTGTTGGCGCTCTGCGGGCGACAGCAAATCGATCACACCAATCCGGCCGGCAGGATCAATAGTCATCGCGTCAAACAAGCGGACCAGCCGTTCCACCAGGCTTGCCATGCTCGAACGGTCGAATAAGCTCGCATCAAAACTCAGGGTACCGCCAATTCCCCCGGCCGATTCCGGTGTAAGGTCCAACGCCAGATCGAACGGCACTTGCGGCGGTGCAACGGGCAAAGCGGACACCGCGATTCCCGGCAATTGCAGGGCGCTCGACAGGTTGTTGACGACGTCGCCCAGGGCCGCCTGGCTTTGCCAGCTAAGAGTCGCTTGAAAAACCGGTGTATGGTTCAGGTTGCCGGCGACACCAAGCGCTTCGACCAGCCGTTCGAAGGGCAGGTCCAGATTCGTCATCGCCTGCAAAATCACATCGTGGGCTTGACTTATCAGGGTTGCCCCGGTCGAAGCCGGCGTCAGCGTCAGGCGCAGTGGCAAAATGTTCGAGAAAAATCCGATAAGATTTTCAACTTCTTTGCGATTGCGACCGGCGGTCGCGGTGCCGATGACGACATCGCCCTGTCCAGACATCCGAGACAGGATCGCGGCATAACCCGCCAGTAATACCGAAAACAGCGTGGTGCGATGCGCCTGTGCGCATTTGGTCAGCCGAACGACGAGTTCGGCCGGCAGATGAATCGAGCAGCTTCCGGCCGTTCGCTGACGGTGGAAGTCACGGGGGCGATCGGTCGGCAAATCGAGCAAATCGGGAGCGCCCGACAAATGTTGCCGCCAATAGTCGATCTGTCGGGCGAGCGTATCGCCTTCCTCGAACCATTTTTGTTGCCATGCGGCATAATCGGGATAGGTAACCGACAGTTCGGGCAGCCGAGGCCGGGTACCGGAACAAAGCGCTTGATAGGCGGTCGAGAGTTCGGCGCCGAGCAGCGGGACGGAAACGCCATCCGCCGCGATATGATGCAGTGTGAGCAGCAGCAGATGCTGCCCTGCGGCCAGACACAACAGCCGGGCCCGCAATGGCGGGGAAACGCCGAGATCGAACGGACAGGCCGCTTCCGCGGCCGTAATCGCCCGCTGCTCATGGATGTCGATGTCGGGACAATCCTCGACGGAAAGCAGAGTCTCCGGCCGCGGCGGCGGCAGAAGCTTGCCTTCCGGCACACCGTCAATTTCGACAATCACCGTGCGCAGAGGGAGGTGCCGCTCGACGATACTGGCCAGGGCCTGGGCCAGTGCGGAGACATTGAGCTGACCGTTCAACAAATAGGCGGCCGGCATGTTGTAGCTGGCGTCGTCGGGGCCTTGGATGCGGCCCAGTGTCCATAATCGGCGCTGCCCCCAGGACAACACCACACTGCCGCCGGTCTCCGGGGTGGCGGTGTGTGCCAGCGATGGCACCGCCGCCGATTTGGGCACTTGCCCCTCGGCGCGGGGCGCGGTCAAGCGCGTCTTGAGAGCATCGAGGGTCGGCAAGCTGGTCAGAACGTCGTCAATGCCGACGCCGAAATCGATAAAACAGGCGATCTCGTTGACGCCGATTGCTTGCAGGCGATCCAGCAGCGGGGTGCAGCCACCGATATCGCCGATCAAAGCCGCCGTCTGGACATAACGGTCGAACGCAGCATCCAGCAGATAGGCGCGATCCTGCTCGTCGAGGCTCTCGACCGTCTGCTCCATGCCGAGACTGCGCAGCAGGTTCTGAAACAAACCGACGGAGGATTGGAGATAGGTCTTGAACGGTTCGCAGGCTTCGCGTCGTGCCTGGTTGGCATCTTCGCGCAGATGGGTATGCAGCAGGACGGTCACGTCGCCGGCGCCGGCATGACCGTGGCGATGGCGTGCTTCGCGGTAGATCGCCAGATTTGTCGTCAATTCGGCGACCGACTGCCCCATGAGATTGGTCAGAATGCCCGCGCCGATCGCCCCCGCCTGGCGGTAGGTTTCCGGGTTCGAGACCACCGTGATCCAGATCGGCAGTTCCGGCTGCCGCGGCATGGGAAACAGCCCGAGATCGATCGAACGGCCGGCGCCATCCTTGGCCGCGATCTTAGCGCCGCGCCACAGGGCGCGAATCTGCTCCAGGTTTTCGTAGGTCAGTTCGCGATGCTGGCCATAGGCTTGCGGCGCGAACACAAAATCATTGGGATGCCAGCCGGAGGCTGCGGCGAGGCCGACCCGTCCGCCGGACAGATTATCGACCATCGCCCATTCTTCGGCCACCCGGATCGGATGATGCAATGGCAGCACCACGCTGCCGGCACGCAGCGCAATGGTCGATGTCTCACGGGCCAAAGCGGCGGCCAGCACCGAAGGGTTGGGCGACAATCCACCGAAGGCATGAAAATGGCGTTCCGGCAGCCACACTGCGTGGAAGCCATGGCGATCGGCGAAGCGCGAGGCCTCGATCAGCAGACGGTATTTATCGTCGGTATATCCGGCGTCATAGAGCCCGAAGAACGACAGGCTGAGACTGAGTTGGCGGTATTGGTCCGGCGGTAATACCGCGAAACCGGCTGGAGCGGCGACGGTTTCCGCCGACTGCCAAGCCAGCGGCCGCGATGGCGCTGGCGGGTGTTTTGCAACGGGTGGCGCCTCGAATCTCGCGGGTTCGGCGTGCCGCGCGGTCGGATTATTCGGCGGGGGCGGCGAGACCGGGGCTGACGGCGCCGGGACGGCACTCGGGTTTTGGCCGAGCAGCGCCAGTTGCTGGCGCATGATCTCAACCTGTTGGGTGAAGAGTCCGACGAGATCGTTTGATGGAACTGGATTGACGGCGCGTGAGCGAACCGGTTGAGCCTGCGGCGTTACGGCCGGGATCGGTTGCGGCCGGGGGGCCGGTGGCGGTGACGGTTCGACGGCGGCGGGGACGGCCTCGGGCGCTGCCGGGGGGCTTGACGTTTCCGGTTGAACGGCCTCGGGGATGGGGACGGCCTCGGGCGGAATCTGGTCATCAAGGTAGCGGGCGATCTTGGACAGGTTCGTCAACTCTTCGAACAGTTGGCGGATGCCCAGATGTACCCCATAATCGCTCTCGATCTGGCGCACGGCTTGAACAAGGACCAGCGAATCGGCGCCCAATTCCAGCAACGGCATATCGATATCGAGACGGTCAATCGGCATGCGCAGCAGCCCGGCGACCATCGTCCGCAATTCCGCCAGAATACGCTCCTGCCGGGGCGGACCTGCCGCGGGGCCGGGCAGAGATGTGAGCACCGGAGCGGAGATGAGGTCGGCCATCGACAAGGTTTCCTTATGCGCGACATCGGGCAGATCGAGCCAGTGACGCTCGCGTTCGAACGGATGGCCCGGTAGGCTGATCGAGGGGCGGGCGCCCTGATGCAGCGGTCGCCAATTGATCTCCTGGCCCCCGAGCCAGAAATGGCCGACGGCCTGGAGAAAACTCTTCAGATCCGATCCGTCGGCATCGCGCGCCAAGCTTTGGACCATCGCCCAACCAGCGGGGAAAAGCCCGGCTCGTTGGGCCAGTCCGGTCATCGCGGCGCCAGGGCCGAGTTCCAACAGCGTGGCCGGCGCATCGCCGGTGGCGCGGAGCGTCGCCAAGCCATCGGCAAAGCGTACCGGACGGAGCAAATGCTCGATCCAATAGGTCGGGTTGGTCGCTTCGCCCGCGGTGATCCAGGTTCCGGTCACGTTCGAAACAAACGGTACCGTCGGCGCGTGCAGCGTGAATCCCGCGAGCATCTCGCCCAAGCGTTGGGCGGCTGGTGCCATCATGCTCGAATGGAAAGCATGAGACACGCCGAGCCGATGACAAATCACGCCCTCGGCCCCGAGTTGCCGATGCAACGCCTCGATGACGTCGATCGGTCCCGACACGACCGATCGATCGGGCGCATTGAGTGCGGCCAATTCCACGCCATCGCGTAAATAGCCGGCGAGTTCGGTTTCGCTCCGGCCAATTGACAGCATGGCCCCTGGCGGCAGGCTCTGCATGAGGCGGCCGCGCAGAACGACAATCTCCAGAGCGTCTTCCAGGCTGAAGACGCCGGCCAGACAAGCCGCGCTATATTCTCCCAAGCTGTGGCCGAGCAAGCCGGCTGGCTGGATGCCGAGATCCGACCACAGCGCTGCCAACGCGTATTCGACGATGAAGACGAAAGGTTGCGCCAAATCCGTCCGATTGAGTTCGAGTTCGGACAACTCGGACCCAAACAACATGGCTCCCAGATCCGCATCGAAGCGCGGTCGAAGCAGGCGGGCGCAATGATCGAACCGCGCCCTGAACGGCGCGACATGATCATAGAGTTCCTTCGCCATTTTTAGGCGTTGGGCGCCTTGTCCGGGCAGCAGGAAGAAGGTTCGTCGGGCCTGATGGTCGGCGGCCCTCGTGGGTACCGGCGCCTCCAGGTCGCGACTCAGCGCTTCCCGACTGTCGACGATCACGGCCCGTCGCCAATTACAGCTGTTCCGCCCCACATTGAGGCTGTGGGCGATGATGGCGGGATCGAGCGTCTCGTCGCGCCGTATGGCGGTGCCCAGATCGCGGCATTGTCGGTCGAGCAGTTGGGCCGTGCGCGCCGATACCGTGACCAACTGCCAAGGTGCTGTCTTGGGGTGGTCTTGGGAGGTCGTTGGTGGCGCGGAGCCCACGATGACATGCGCCAGCGTCCCGCCGAAGCCGAATGAGCTGATACCGGCGTGTCGTCGGGCCGCGGTCCAGGGCCGAAGATCGGGGATGAGTTCGAAACTTGCCGGGTCGGCGCGACATTCCGGAT
>JBAVTK010000059.1:0-1515 GCA_049696095.1 Aliidongia sp.
CGACCGAGATGCTGCGCGCACGGGCCGAAGCGATGGCCTCGCCGCTCAGGCTCAAATACGGGCTGCTGACGCCGACCGATCTCTATCCGCTCTATGAGAACGCCACGCGCGCCACCTGGGGCCAAAGCCTCGCGCAAGCCCAAGCCGAATCGGGCGCGATCTGGAGCCGGTTCGCCGATATCGCAGCCGCAAATCCCAACGCCTGGCTCCGCCGCCGCCACACGGCGCAAGAAATTACCGCGGTCTCGCCGGATAACCGGCCGATCGCTCATCCTTATACGAAGCTGATGGTGGCCAATGCCGCGGTCAATCAGGGGGCCGCCCTGATCGTCACCAGCCTGGCCCGAGCACGGGCCGCCGGGATCGCCGAGGACCGGCTGATCTATCTCTGGGCCGGCGCCGGCGCCAAGGAACCCGACGATTTTCTCGGCCGCGACCGCTATGACCGTTCGGCCTCGATGATTGCCGTACTCGAACAGGCGCTAGCGCGCAACGATCTGGAGACCGAGGATCTCGATTACGTCGAACTCTATAGCTGCTTTCCCTGCATTCCAAAAATGGCGCGGCGCGTCATCGGCTGGCCGCAGGACCGTCCGGCCAGCGTGATCGGCGGCCTGACCTTCGCGGGTGGGCCGATCGGCAATTATATGAGCCACGCCGCGGCCGGCATGGTCCGGCAGTTGCGCCAAAACGGGCAATTCGGGCTGCTTTACGGCAATGGCGGCTACGTCACGCGAAACCACGCGCTGATTCTCGGCCGCACGCCGCCGCCGCCCGGCTTGTTGGCGCGCGATTACGATGCGCAGGCGCTGGCCGATGCCGGCCGCCGGCCGATTCCACCACTGCTCCACGAGTATGCCGGGCCTGGCCGGATCGAAACCTATACGGTGTTCTATGACCGCGACGGCGCGGCACGTTTCGGTGCCATCATCGGCCGTACCCCGGACGGCGCCCGCTTCCTGGCGCGGGTGCCGCGGGACGATTCGGATTTGATTGCGTTCCTGGTGTCAGGGGAGACGGAGCCGGTCGGCACAAGCGGCCAAGCGGCGCTCGGCTCAAGCGGGCTGGTGGAATGGCGGATCTGAGACGCGATTAAGGGAGATAGCCTCATGCGCGCGATCTTGTTCGACCGCTTCGGCGGCCCCGATGCGCTCCGGTTGGTGGAGGTGCCGGCCCCGGTCGGTTCGCTGGACACCGCCATCGTCGCGGTCAAAGCCGCCTCGATCAATCCGAGCGATGTGAAAAACCTCCAAGGCCGCATGACGCAAACCACGCTGCCGCGCATTCCGGGCCGCGATTATTCGGGAATCGTCGTCGCCGGGCCGGAACGCTGGATCGGTGCGGAGGTCTGGGGCAGCGGCGGCGATAGCGGATTCACGCGCGACGGCAGCCACGCAGAGATGCTCGCCGTGCCCACCGCGAGCCTGCGTCGCAAGCCAAAGCGGCTCAGCCACGAGGAAGCCGCCTCGGTCGGCGTCAATTTCCTGGCCGCGCTCGGCGGTTTGCAGGCGGCCG
>JBAVTK010000060.1:0-2214 GCA_049696095.1 Aliidongia sp.
CTTCCTGAAGCGGCCGCCCTCGAAGAGGCATCGAAAGCGCTTGACAAGCTGTCGTTTGGGGCGACTGCAGCCCTCGTTTGGGTCGGTAAATGCTTGCTTTTGTTCCTGGGCACGACCACGCGCGCACTAGATGCATGGGTCGAGTCTCGATCAGGCGATGCGCGGGCCTTGTTCACCGCGCGCCCCACGGTTCGCGAGCGCAGTATCGCCCTTGATCTCCCGGTGCGGATTAACACTCTCCGACGCGATGAGCCATGGAGCGAGCTCCAACGGCTGTTGTCAAAAAACGTTCCACTGGCGATGCTAATCTCCGGGCCTGGCGGGGGAGGTAAGACAACCCTTGCATGTCGCGTCGGCCGTCGATCGCTAGGCACGACGGATCAGCCGCCTCTCGCTGGGCACACGATGCTACCGCTTCTTGTTGAGGCGGACGTGATTGATGAGGCGGCCAAGCCAAACGGGCTCTATCCTTATCTTGCCGGTCTCCTTCGATCCGCTTTAAACGAGAAACGGCCGATCAGCGTCTCGCTTACCAAGGCGCTGCTGCGATCAGGACGCGTGTTGGTCATTGTGGATGGCCTTTCGGAGCGCTCGGCCGCAACGCGGCAGGCTTTCGATCCGCAAAGGCAGGACTTTGAAATCAATCGCTTGATCGTCACCAGCCGCGAACGCGGACTGCCGGGCATGAGCGCAAATATTGAAACAGAGACAATTCCGACTGGCGCATTATTCGACTTCATCAAACGGTATTTGCAGGAGATAGAGAGAAACGGCGAGGGCAAATCCCCCAGTGAGGATCGCATCCTCGACGCCTGCGGCGATCTCAAGCGGTTGCTCGGCGATGCGCAATGCACGCCGCTCCTCGCCGCTATGTGGGCGAAGGAGATCGGCGCGCCTCCCCAGGAAGGGATATCCCGCCCACGCGGTGTCGCCAGTTTGATGGACAGCTACGTCCGCCGGATTCTGTTGCCAGCAACTGACGGCAATGAATCCCTTGTCGACCGGCTGACGAAGGACGCGACCAGGATTGCCGAGCGCGAGCTGGGCGAGCGTTATCAGCCTGGCTACATAACGCGTTCGGCGGCGCTAGAGGTGTTGCGCGTTTGCGATCCCTCGGATGCCGCAGGACGATTTAGGCTACTTGAGAAAAGTCGGCTGCTTGAATCCCCATCGCAGGATTCGGATGCTGTGCGCATCGCCCCGGACCCGGTCGCCGAGCATCTCGTCGCTCGCTTGCGGACAGAAGAACTGGCGAGCGACCTGAAGGGCTGGCGGAGTTTCCTCGCAAAAATCGGCAAGCACGGTCCGCCCCCAGGCTTCGTCGCCTCGCTCGTAGCCGGCGCTGAACATGAAGTTTACGGACGCTCCATTCCACCATTGATCCGCCAACAGATCAGGGCTTTCTGCGACCATGGAGGGGGGGCGGACGCGCCGTAAATCGCACAAGCGTTGCCAGCTAACTGCATGTCCATCGACGATAAGAGTGTCTGGGCTTCGTATCCGACAGCTGCTTAATGATCGAATCGGCTCAGGTGCTGAAACATAACGTCCTTTATGTTACACTAATTAATGGTGGTTATCCCCATACGAACCGCGAGGGATTCACACCGACTCCGCCTTCCATTACGATTCCCCGCATGCGGTACAAGACCAAGGACAGCATCAGCCGGATCGTGCGTTCCGAACTCCATTGCGGGAAGATCATCAAGACGTCGCCCGACATGCCCGCGAAAATGCTGGCCTGTCAGCGCAGCCTGACCAAGTACAGCCACGCCGACATTATCGAGGAATTCTATTTAGCCCGCACGGTTCTAACCATGCTGAAATTGCGCGACGACCCGGAGGGCCGGGCCATGGCCCGCTATCTCGCATGGCTTTTGTTGAAGACCGAAACACGGGACCGCAGGCAGGCACCGTTCAGGTTTTGACCGGCGCTTTCCGCCGAGCGCCTTTCTTTTCCGGAACATCGTTCAGCACGTCCCCAAGCCGGACGCCGAGGGCATCGGCGACCCGCAGGCAAATCGTTATGCTTGGCAGCCGCCGCCCTCTTTCGAGCATCCCTATGGTCGTCCGATGCACACCGGACAACCTGCCGAGTTTTGCCAACGTCAGGCCTTGCGCCTCCCGTTCCTTCCGCAGCATATCCATAGCGCAGGCAAATATCCGCGCCGCTTCCCGGTGGTTCATGGAAAGCAGAATGGCGCAGAACCACGA
>JBAVTK010000061.1:0-5028 GCA_049696095.1 Aliidongia sp.
CGGCACCATAGTGCATTGAAATCACTTCATAAAAAATGAGGGGATAGCTGAGCATCATAGGAGGATTTATGTAGAAGATTGGGCAAGAGTCGGTGCTGCGCGGCCGCTCCGATCGCCGCTGAGGTCACAGTAGAAGTGCTCATTGTATTTCTCCGAGGTATGATAGGAAAGGTAATTGCGAACCGGGAAAGCTGTCAGGAGCGGTGTCGGTAAAAGCACACCGCTCCCGCTTCTTTATTTAGGTGAGTAGATCGCAATGCCTTGTGGTTGGGTACCATTCGGCACGTTCAACGTAATCGGAGAAATATTCTCGGAGATCGTACCATCAGATTGAATCGCGAAAACATGAAGCGCGTTACCCTGGCCGACCGGGATCAGAGGGGTGGCACGTTGGGCGATGACGTACAGCGTCGTTTCGCTCGGATTCAGGCTGATCTGGCTCGAGTTGCCCACGCCGAGCAATTGAATGTTCTGAATTTCCTTCGGGGTTTCCGGATCGGTCAGATCGAAGACCGAAATTGTCGAATGCGCATCATTCGGGCCCTCAATGACGCCGTTGTTGCTGGCGTAGAGCCGTGTTCCCGCTTTGTTTGCCCGCAACCAGCAGATCGCCTGACCGGAATCGGGTACGGCGCGAATAAAGCTCAGATCGCCATCCTCATCGTACTTATAGACGCCGACTTGGTTTACGGAGACGAAGCTGACGTAAACCAAGGGCTCGAAGGGGTGCGTCCACAGGTTCAGCGGAAAGTTAGCCAAATTCAACTGTTGGGCGGCTGCGGCAGGAATGGCCGGATTCTGCGGCAACGGAAGTGGCTGATGCTGGGTCAATTGCCCCGTTCTGTCGAAGTTGAAACTTTCGATCAAGCCGGCGCGGAAATCCGTGCCGAACATCAGATTCGTCCCCGGCACTACGTATGCCTGCGAGGGCGACGAGCCCCAGGCGATCTGCACCGGCGAAAGATCGGTAATTGGGCTTAGCGAGCCGTCGTTCTCGATCTGGAGTGCCGTGTAATTGGGCAACACCGGTAATAACCGACCGAAATCGCCGTTCTTGTTGACAATGAAGAGCTTGTCGCCCGACTGCCCCAAACTCACTGGGTTGACGCCGCCCGACGGGAACGGCGAACCATTGACCGGGGTCAGCGCGCCATTCCCGTTGATATGGAAAACGGCGATGGTGTCGGAACCGGAGTTCACTGCGAAAAGCAACTGACGGTCTTGATCTATGACGATGTTTTGATCGGAATCATATGGGCCGAATACGAAGCTGGTGTCCTGCACGCCGGTTCCGCCGGTCGCGAAAGGTGACCCGTTCAGCGGCGTTATGGTGCCGTTCCCGGTACGCGAAAATGCCAGGATCGAGTTGCCGCCAGCAGCCTGCACGTTGCTCTCGATATAGATGTATTCAGTCTTTGCCGGTGCCGCTTGCACAAATTGCGTGCAACAGGTTGAAAAAAGTACAGCTGCGCCAAAAGTTAGACTTTTCATAGCTTTCTCCTAATTTGCGATTGTCAATTGAGAGATACTGTGTACAACATACACGCATGAGGCGCCTCGTTCACCGCCATAGTTGGTAATTTAATCACAAAATCATCATTAATGGTGGATTTTTTTTCGATAAATCGGTACACTTTTTGGTGTCCATCATACGAAATTGTATGTAATAAACGTTGAGGTAATCATGGCGAAAGTGACCAAGCGTCTGCCCGATATCCCAGCGGAGAGAACTCTTAGAGTTATATCGGGACGTTGGAAGGCGACTATTCTCTATTATTTATTTGACGGGCCGAAGCGACTGTCGGAGCTAAGAGGCTGACCCATAATGATTTCCTTTGTTAACAATGGGATAGCCGCAGACCCACGCAGGCAGGATCGGGTGGCAGTCGCTGAAATCTGGTCACGCTATTGGATTGGCCCCTACATCAGCGTGCCAACACTTGCTGGAAGGCATTGATAACATTGAAAATCATTTCGAGTCAGACTCTAAGGCGGCTTGTGCCCGCTGCGAGTCAGAAGGTGTTGATTGAGCAATTGCGCGAGTTGGAGGAGCATGGCGTCGTCTGCCGCAAGGCTTATTTGCAAGTGCCTGTGCGGGTTGACTATACGGTGACCCCGTTGGGCTCGAGTCTCAGGGCAGTGATCATGACGTTGTGCGAATGGGGCAGGCGGCATGCCGAAGAACTTGCGCCAGATTCTGATCTGGTGGTGCCGGTCGATTGCATCGAGACTAGCTCGAGCGGCGTCCGCTTGGTGGCGATGAATGGCGCCGACCACGTTCCGGCCGAATAGCCCTCCATGGCTGCCGACAGTGTGAAGAGTGATGCCAACGCCTGCTCGCAGGCATCGTCATGGAGGCCAAGATCGGCCGGGCTGATTTGGCCGCGTGGCTCGACCGCCGCCGCTTCGAGCATCAACAGACCGGCACCGCCCAGCGCCAGCGACCCCAAATGGATCAGATGCCAAGTGGTTGCCCGGCCGTCTTCGGCGCTGTACTGACACATCGGGGCGATCACGATGCGATTCGGCAGCGTCGGGCCGCTCAGTTCGATCGGCGAGAGCAGCGACGGGGCTATGGAACATCCTCTCTCGGTTCGGGAACGAGCCAAGAGGTTAGGCGGCGCTCGCCGTGGACCGGGCCAGCATTTCCGGTGCATCGGCCATGCTTTTTGTACCGACGAAGGGATCGACGGGAGGACATCGGCGCTTTAGGTTCGGCCGACCTGACGAACGGACGAGGATACCGGGACCGATGCGCGATCAGATGGACCTGCCCCTGGGGCCGCCCCGGCGCGTGCGCTATGGACAAGCCGTGACACCACGCCCCGAGGATGCGGCCCTGTATCGCGCCGTCCTGGCGCTCCGGCGGGCCGGCGATTTGGTCTATCGCTCCGGTGCCGCGCACAAGGTCGGCGATCGCCTGGTCACGACCCAACAGCTTCTGGCGCTCGCCGAGGCATTGCCGCGGCGATGATTTTGTCTGGGTGTTATAGGATGACCACGTTGAGGTGTGATGTTCGGGCTTTACGCTGGGCTTGGTTCCAAATTTGGGGCAATCACGTCAATCTGATTTTACCACCAAGCTCACGAGGGACACGGAGTTAACAAACCGGGAGGGTGTCGTCATTCGACGGGAGAATGCCGAAATTCTGGAAGCACGGGCGAAACTCGTTCGTCCGGACATTGCCCAGGTGATCGGAGAGCATTGGCGCAATCGCCCGATCGAATGGAATGCTATCACGATGTTCTAAACACCCTATCGGCCGTGCTTGAAGCTAGGCCTCGACCCAGTTCTCCATCAGCAAGGGCGCTTCGATCCGCTCGAAATGGCGGATGTTGTTGGTCACCAGAATCGCGCCGGCCGACAGGGAATGCGCGGCGATCATCATGTCCATTTCCCCGATCGGCTGACCGGTGGTCACGAGTTGATAGCGGATATCGGCATAATAGTCGGCCGCGTCGGCATCCCAGGGCAGCGCCCGCACGATCCGCAAGAACTGCCGAACCCCGAGATGCAGCCGGTGTCCGGCCGGAAGGCGCTTGAGGCCATAGAGCAGTTCGGCGCGCGTGATGACGGACAGGCAGATCATTGATGGCTGGATCGACGCGAGTTTCGCATTGATCGCACGCGAGCGCCCCTTGATGATGTAGCTCGCCATGTCGGTGTCGAGCATATGCAGCATGGCTATTCGCCCTCTTCGAACAAGGCGCGTTCGCGCGGCGGCGCGTTCAATGGCCGATCGGCCATGAAATCGATCGGCACCGGAACCGAGGCCATGAACTCAAAGAACTCGGCCCAGCTTTGGGCACCCGGCCGGTTCGACAGCATGACATCCCCCGTTCGCTCATCGCGCGTGGCATAGACCTCATCGCCCTCGAACCGGAATTCGGCCGGCAGCCGCACGGCTTGACTGGCACCATTCTTGAAGAGCTTGGCAATGCGGGTGGTCGGCATGGCGGCCTCGAAAATCATGGTCTATACCATAGTATAGACTGCGGGCGCGCAGCTTGCAAAGCTGGATCAATCTCGTCGCTGGAACGCATTGTTGGCCCAATCGCCCGATCGAACGGAATGCCATCACGATGCAATGATTCCGCGATCGCGAATCGCGCTGCCGACGCGGTGTGTTGGTCGGGCATGCCGGATTTGAACCGACGACCCCCAGTCCCCCAGACTGATGCGCTACCAGACTGCGCTAATGCCCGTCCGCCAACACTTACCGCGTCCGCGCCGGGTGGGTGCCGGGCGCTCTGGGGGGACTATAGGAAGATCGGCCGGCCAAGCGCAACCCGGAACTTGCGTTTCGGCGTGCGGGCCGTCATGCATGAGCGGTAGGTAAGCCGAGGGGCAGGGGCGGATGGTACGGACGGGGCTTATTCTGCTGCGGATCTGCGCATCGGTGCTGTGTTGGGAGGCGGCGGTTCCGCTGGCTCTCGTGTGGTTCGTGCCGGGAATTTCCGAATTCGCCCTGGTCGCGGTCGACAAGCTTGGTTTTGCCTGGGCGCTGGGCTTGGTGTTGACGGGGCGCGGGCTGTGGCGGCGCTGCGGTTTTGCCGGCGGGCTGCGCCTCGATCGGTTGGGGCTGCTCTGGCCGATCGGGCTGATCGCGGCTCTGTCTGCGGTGCAAGACGGGGCGGAGAGCGATCCGTGGCGGTTGCTGGGCTGGCTGGCAATCAGTGCTGCCATCGGCTTTGGCGAGGAAGGGGTGTTCCGCGGTTTGATCATGGATGCGTTCGGACCCGATCGACCGCGCTTGGCGGTGGCGGGATCGTCGATCCTGTTCGGCGCGTTGCATCTGTCGGGGCTGTTGGCCCCGATCGATTATCGCTATGTCGTGACCCAGGCGGTGGCGGCCGGCTGTCTTGGGCTGGTGCTGGGTTCGGCCCGGCTGCTCGCCGGTTCGATTTGGCCGGCGATCATCGCCCATGGCGTGCTTGATTTCTGTGGTCTGGCCGCCGCCGGCAGCGTTTCTTCCGCGATGGAATATTCCGACGGTACAGTGATCGTCAATCTGGGCAGCGCCGCAC
>JBAVTK010000062.1:0-6400 GCA_049696095.1 Aliidongia sp.
GTGAACAGGCCGCGCAGGCTCGGATCGGCGCTCAACGGCCCGAGCAGCGGCTCGGCCTCGGCGATCTGGTTGGAGAGTTGGCCCAGCGCCTCGGTTGGCAGGAACAACAGGCCGTAACGGTCGAAAAACGCCCCGCCATCGGGGCGGTACACCGTCAAAAACAGATCCGGGCGCTGTTTCAGCGCCTCGGTCAGTGCCACCGTGCCGGCCTCGACCGCGTCGGCCGAGGCACCGTCGAGCACGACGATCGTCTGGTTGACGCTCAGCGGAAAGGCCTGATCGAACGCGACGCTCTGCTTGCGCCAGGGCAGGTCGGGCGAAAACAGCTTGCTGGTGTCGGTGTTCACGCCGAGCGAGGTCGCGGCATAGACGCCGCTCAGCACTGCCGCCGCCGCTGCGAGCACGAGCACCGTCCAGGCCCGCCGCCGACAGAGTTCGACGAGGGCCAACAAGGTTCGAATCACGGTCTGGATGCCTCCCGGTGGCCTGTCAGAACGTCAGGCCGACACGCACGCCGATATCGTTCAGCCCTTCATTGCGCATCGCCAGATCGGCGTTGGAAATGTGGTTGTAGCTGACCGCGATCGACCAGTTCGGGGTAAAGCGATAGCCGAAATCGACATCCTCGCGGAACAGGATATTCGAGCCGAGCGATTTCTCATGCTGCGATTCGAACGGATCGGTCACGTTGATATGACCGTTATTGAGGCTGCCGCCCAACGTGCCGGTGACATAGAAGCCGTCGCCATTGTTCAGCACATTATGCAGAAAGGTCCAGGTCCAGGTCGGCCCGAAATAGATCTGATCGGTCTGGCCGTTGGTATTGATCAAACCGCCCAGTGTCGGGCGCGGCGAACCGATGATGCCGAGAAAATCGGGCGATGCGAACAGCACCTCGGCACCGACATCCTCGCCATGCTCCTTCTGATGGCCGAGAATACTCGCATCATGTTCATAAACACCGAGCTGGACTTCATCGATCAGGCCATCCGCCTGGGCGATACCGGGCAGTGCCGCGGCGAGCACCGTCGCAAGGCCGACGGAAGCGAAACTGAAACGGAACATGGGGCCTCGCAGGAAGGGGGCGAATGAATGACCGGGCACACGGTAACGGGTGCCGCGCCGAAGTGCCAGCATATCAATTGGGACTGTCAGGGCAATCGCCTATGGAATTCGAAGCGAGCGGGATGATGGCCAATAACGTGCTTCACCAGCTAAAAACCCGTCATAACCGGGCTTGTCCCCATAGGCGCTAAGATTAAGCTCCTTTATCGTCACGACCGGACTTGTTCGGGTCATCGACGTCGATCCGCCGCCCCTTTGCCTGAAGCAATATGTGCCACGGCCCGACATGGGTTGCATTGTTCGAGAGCCTCTCGGCATGATGGGCGACGCCGGCGGGCGAGATGTTCGCCGACGCTCAAGCGGCTTCATCACGGTATGGGGCAAGAGACGGGTGTGCCTATTCCCCGCCATTCCCATCCCAAGCGAGGATCTGATACCCGCGCTCGAACGCCGGGCCAACCCGAATCACCGCCCGGCGGGTGAAGATTCCGCCATTGTCGCTATGCGCTTCGGCGGTGACGGTCATGGTTTGCAGGCCGTTGGCGAGTGAGGCGGGGATGACCTGTTGGTTGGGATTCTTGGGCAATTGCTGCAAGGCCTTGGCCACCACCGGGTCGGCCAGCGTCGGGTCGGTGTCGGTGAACTGGAACAGGGTCAGATGCGGGCGCATCGCGGCCAGCAATTGTGGGGTCATGCCCATGACCCGGCCCAGTTCGTCGAGGCTTTCGAAGGGCGCGTTGGGCGGGCCGTGATCGAGGCCGGCGGCGCGGTATTCGGGGGCCTTGCCGCCGTTCGGCCGGGCTTGATCGCCCGGTTCGCGCCAATCGGCGATCGCGGCGGCGATCGAGGCGGCCTGATCGCCCTCGACGCCCAGCACCCGCATCAGCGAGGTCAGCAATTCCGGCGTCGCGACATTCGGGTTGATCTTGCCGGTCTCGCTCAGCACGGTCAGCCGCACCGTGCCATGGGCCAGTTGCAATTGCTGAACCTTGCCGTCGGTCGCCCAGTCATTGTCGATGACGCGGAACGCGGCCTCGAACACGGCGCCGTCAGCCTCAGCCTCGGCCGCGGCATTGGCCGCGTAATTCGACGCGATCCGCGCCTCGCTGCGCCCGGTCGCCGACAGATGCGTGACCAGCAGTCCGAGCAGAACCAGGCTCCACAACACGATGAGCAAGGCAAAGCCGCGCCGGTTGCCCGGCCTGTCGATGGCATCGGCGCGGCGGGTGGTCAATTGGTCAGATCGCCGTTCGGGTTGGAGGAACCGCTGGGCGGCAGATCCTTGAGCTGTTGCGGCACCAGGCCGGCACCGGGCAGGTTTTCCCGCAGATCCTGGGTGAGCTTCATGGCGTCACGTTGATCTTGAATGACATGCGGCGTGATCATGATCAGCAATTCGGTCCGCATGCGGATGTTGCTTTGCTGACTAAATGCAGTCCCGAGAATAGGAATGTCTTTAAGAAACGGGATGCCGGCATTGTCGTTCGAGACGTTATCGGTAATGAGACCGGCGATCCCAACTGTCTGACCGTCCTGGACAACCACACGCGTTGTCACCTTGCGTTCGGCGAAGGCTGGGGAACCAGGAACCTCGCTCGCACTTGGCGCCGCGACCGAGCTTACATCCTGCGCGAGATCGAGCGTGACAAGGCCGCTACTGTTAACATGCGGCAGGATCTGCATGACCACGCCGGTCTGCTGATAGCTGGTCGTCGTGGCGGCGACTACACCGGTAGTACCTGTCGCCACGCCAGTATTAAGTGATCCGGTATTAAATGGTACAGAGTTGCCAACCTGAAGCATGGCCATTTGATTGTCCAGCACCATCAGTTGTGGCGACGATAGAACGCGGACGTTGCTAACGTCTTGTAGTGCCGACAAGGCGTACTGTACTGCACTACTCGTTTTATTAAGAACAAAACCCGTGGCATTGGTAAGAGCATCAAAATTATTGGGAGTAGGTGCACCGGATATTGGGTTGGCTTGCGTCAAAGCGCCAGCTAACCCTTGGTTCTTAAAGAAGAATTGTGTCCCATACTGTAGTGTGTCATTCAGATCCACTTCCGCGATGGTCGCGTCGATCCGCACCTGAAGCGGAATGATGTCGATCTTGTGCAGCATCGACTCGATCGTGCTTTCCTCCTCCGGTGTCGCGTAGATTACCAGCGCATTGTTCTGCTTGTTCGGAATGATCCGGATCGCATTGGCCTGCTGCCCGCCGCCGCCTTGGGTCGAAGCCGAGAGTGATTCGGTCGAGGCGCTGTCGCCGCCTGAAGAACCGCCGCCGCCCGAGCTGCCGCCGAGCAGAGACGGCGTGCCAAGTCCACCGGACGAGCCGCCGCCGGGCGAACCGATGCCCGAACTGCCGCCCAAGGCCGAACCACCGCCCAGCGCCGATCCGCCGCCGATGCCGCCCGAGCTACCGCCGATACCGCCGCCGATACCGCCACCCCCGCCAATTTGGCTCTGCCCTTGACCGGGCGCGGTCGAGCCGGGGCCGCTGCTGCTGTCGGCTTTTGCGGTGACATTATCGGGCGTGAAGGCGCGTTGCAGGATGTTGGCGACATCATTGGCCTGGCCGTTCTGGATGTAATAGACGTGCCAAGTGCGCTCGGTATCCTTGCGGGCGCGCTCCATCAGGCGGAACAGCCGTTGGGCTGCGTCGATGTAGCGCTTTTGCGAGGACACCACGAGCACGGCATTGGCGCGGTCCATCGGAATGACCCGCACCACGCCGGCCAGCGCATTGTCGCCTTCGGTCAGCAGCGCCTTTTGCAGATCGGTGGCGATCTTGGCCGGCTGGCCATTATTCACCGGAAAGAGCGCGAAGGATTGGCCGGCGAGCAGATCGGTGTCGAAGCCGGAAATCAGGCTGATCAGCGTGCGGCGCGCGGCCGGCTCGCCGCTGATCAGCAGCATGTTGCGATTCGGGTCGGGCGCGATCTTGGCGCCCTCGGCGACGAACGGTTCCAGCACCTTGGCCAGATCCTTGGCCGAGGCGTAATGCAGCGTCACGATCTCGCTGCCGGTGGTGTGCTCGTTGGCGAGCGCCGGAGTCGCGACCGCGGTGGCGCTGGGCAGCACCCGGTAGAGATTGCCGTTCTGCACCAGGCTGGCGCCGTTCTGATTCAGCAGCAATTCGAGCGTCGGCAACAGCTCGTCGCGCTTCAGCGGCTTCACCGTCTCGATCGTCGCCGTGCCGTGCACTGCCGGGTCGATCGAGTAATTGACCTGAAGGATATTGCCCAACACCTGGCGCACGATCTCGCGAATATCGGTATCGGCGAAGTTCAGTTGGACATCGGCCACCTCCTTGCCGGGCGGCAAAGTCGGGGCCTTGCCGGTACCGCCGGTGCCGAGCGAGATTTCCGGTTCGGGCTGCGTGCGGGCATCGGCGCCGACCGGCCCGCTGATCCGCGGCGTGGCGACGCCGGCATTGGGATCGCCGGCTTGGGGCAGCGACGCCAATGTAGCGCCCGGATGCGGCTGGCAGGCGGCCAGGGCGAACGCCGAGGCGGCGAGCAGGAAGGTCGAGCGAATATCCATTATCGGGCTCCAGGCGGCGTTGTCGGGGCGGGCTGCTGCTGCGCCGTGCGGGGAACGAGAGGAAAGCGAAGCGAGGTCGAAGGCTGCCCCGGAACCGGGGGCGGCTGAGGCTGGACGGCATTTGGGGCAGGATTGGGGCGAAGTGTCGGCGGTGCCGGCTGCGGCGTCGGCACGACGGCGCCGCGCTGCGGCAGGCGTGGCCGCTGGACCGGAAGCTGCGGCGGCGGCGCCACGGCATTCTCGTCGAATTTCGGCTCGACCGTCGTCTCGCCGCTCGGACCGGACAAAGTCACCGAGGTCAGGCCGATGGTTTCGACCTTCCAGACCGAATCCTTGAGCGTATCGCCTTCGGCCACGACCAGCGGCGGCACGTCACCGGTCGGCTGGAAGATCGCATGCTTGTTGGCGCCGACCAACTGGATGCCCGCCAGACGCGGCAGATCGTTGGTCGGCTGGTCCGGGCCGGCCGCAACATCCTTGGTCTTTTCCGCCTCGGGCCGACGCATCAGGCTGAAGAGCGGGCGGGCGAGACTGGTCGCGGCCCATTCGGCCGGCCGTGGCATGGCCGCGACGCGTCCTGCCGGTGCGGCGGCGAGGGCGGCCGGAGCGGCCTCTATCGCGGTATCGGAGCTGGTTGCGAAAATTTCGAAACCGATGATCGCGACCAGCACGACGCCCAGCACGCCCAGCAAGGACAGCAGAAATTGACGGCTCATGGTTTGCGGTCTCCGGCGCCGCCGGCACGAAGCGCGTAAACGGTGAAACTCGCCTCCAGGCCGCGGGTCCGGTTCAGCGCCGGCAAGGGCGAGCCATGGATCTGCACATCGTCGATCAGCATCGGCGGGCTGGCTTGCTCGACCGATTTCAGCAAAGCGACCAGCGCCGGCCACTGAGCGTTGAGCGAAATCTTGAGGCCGATCCGGTGATAGCTGCCGCCGACTGTTTCGACCGGCAGGTAATCGACGCTGACCAGCGCCGTGCCGGCGGCACCGGCCATATCCTGGACCCGGTTCTGGAGCGTCGCCGCGGCCACGGCGTCGCTCGACCCTTCGAGCACCATGGTCGGTGCCGGCCCGGCATGGGCCGCCGCGTCGGCACGTTTCTTTAAGGCCGGGACCTGTTCCGCCAGATTGGCCATCTTGGCGGCGCGGATTTTGAGGAAGGCCAGCTCGTCGGCCCGGTCGCCATAGAGGCCGACCAGTGGCGCCGCCACGCCCTGCCACAGGATCAGCAACAGGATCGCCAGCAAGGCGAGCGCCAGCGCATGCCCGCGCCGCCCGGTCGGCAGGCTGCTTGCGAGGCTCATGGCCGGGCCTCCGCCGTGATCGTGAAGATATCCATCTTGACGCCTTCGTTGCGCGTGACCGGTGCTGCGAAGGTCGGGTTCTGGATGCTCGGCTCCTGGCTGAGTGCTCCGATCAGCTTGGCCGCACCGGCCGATTGGCCGTTCAGCGTCATCTTGTGCTGGCGCAAGGTGAAATCGGTCAGATGGGTGTCGTCGGGCAGCACTTGGGTCATCGCCGCCAGCAGCTTCAGCACGTCGCCCACCTTCGCGCGCTGTTCGGCCAGCACGTCACCACCCGCGGTGTTGCCTTCGATCTTTCGGCGCAGCCCTTCGGCCTCATCGACTGTGGGCTGCAATTCGGCGATACGGCCATCGACCCGGCCGAATTCGATCGCCTGCCGCACGAAGGGCACGGCAACGGCGATGAGCGCCAGGACCGCGCAGATGATGGCGGCGGCCGGGACGGCGCGGGTCAGAACCAGGCCGCGGCGGGCGGTGCCGGCG
>JBAVTK010000063.1:0-10695 GCA_049696095.1 Aliidongia sp.
GGCCAGAAGCGCATCGGCCGCGGCCTTGAGATCGCCAACCGTACCGGCATTGCGCGCGCCCAGCTGGGCCAGCCGCCCCGCCTGCACCGCATCCTGCGCCAATACCAGATCGAAACAACCGAGCAGCGCGCCGATCAATCCCGGCGCTCGCTGCCAGCCCTGAAACGAACCAGCCGAGATGCGGGCATTCAGCAGCGCCATCGGAATCCCGCGCCGATGCGTGTCGAGCAGAAGATTGGGCCACAGCTCCGATTCGACCCAAATGGCCAAATCCGGGCGCCAATGATCGAGAAAACCGCGGATCGCGGCCGGGTGATCGAGCGGCAGATATTGATGACGCGTATACGCGGATGTGAGCCGCTCGGCCATCAGCCGGGCCGAGGTCACGGTACCGGTCGTGACCAATATCTCGGCGGCGGGCAGTCGAGCCGACAACCGCTCGATGATCGGCAGCAGCGACAGGGATTCGCCGACACTGGCAGCATGTAGCCAGATCAACCGGCCGGGCGGACGCACCAAATTGCTGCGGCCCCAACGCTCGCCGAGCCGGGCCGGATCCTCCTTGCCGCGCGCGGCCCGCCGCGCGAGCACCAATCGCGCGACCGGGCCAAGCGCCCACGTCGCCAGGCGATATGAGGCAGCTGCGATCATGGCGCCGGCTCGACTGGGACGCGCCCGCAGCGCCGATCGGCCTCGGCGGTGATTGCGTTTAGCCCCGCTTCGAGTTGCCGGCGCGCGGCTTCCTGTGCTGCGGCATCGGCGTCGGGCGCGACGTTGATCGGATCGCCCCAGATGAAAATGCCGCGCGAAAACGGTAGCGCGACATGAAAACGGTCCCAACTGCCGAGTATCAGCCGGTTGGTCGTGGCATAGCTCAGCGGCAGGATCGGCACACCGGACAGCCGTGCGGCGGCAATGATGCCGGTACTGGCACGCATCGCCGGGCCGCGCGGCCCGTCCGGGGTAAAGCCGACATTCTGCCCGGCATTGAGCGCACGCAAGATCGCGCGCAGGGCGGCCAGCCCGCCCCTGGACCGCGAGCCGGTGATGGTGCCCAGGCCAAAATGCTCGATCGCGTCGGCGATGATCCGCCCATCATTATGACCCGAGATCAGCATATTCATACTGGCACCGGGCCGCCACGCCATCGGCGCCATCATCAGCCGGCCGTGCCAGAAGGCGAGGATGAAGGGTCGGCCCGCGTCCCAATAGGGCAGCGGCGCCGCACCGCCGATCGTCTGCCAGCGGCTGGTGCGATAGACGAAACGTATCCACAACGCGATCAGGCCACACAGGGCACGGCGCGTCCGCTCGCCGCGCAAGATCCGTCGGCCGATCCCCATCGCCGGCACCCCCCTCACGCTTTGACGCGAAGCAGCGGCGCCAAAGCGTCATCGTCGAGAATGCCGGTTCCCGCATCCTCGGAAAATTGCATGTCCCACAGCTTTGCGTAAAGGCCGCGCCGTGCCAGCAATTCATCATGCGTGCCGGTTTCGGCGACCCGGCCCTGATCGATGACATGGATCAGATCGGCATCGACGATGGTCGAGAGCCGATGCGCGATGACGATGGTGGTCCGCCCGGCGGCAAGGCGGCGCAGCGCGTCCTGGACCTGCCGCTCGGATTCGGTGTCGAGCGCCGAAGTCGCCTCGTCGAGCAGCAGAATCGGCGCGCTCTTCAGCATGGCGCGCGCGATGGCGAGGCGTTGGCGTTGGCCGCCCGACAGGCGCACGCCATGCTCGCCGACCAGCGTGTCATAACCCTGTGGCAATTCGAGGATGAAATCATGAGCCGCGGCCCCCTTGGCCGCGGCGACGATCTCTGCTTCGGCGGCGCCGGGCCGGCCATAGGCGATATTGGCGCGGACGCTATCGTCGAACAGGCTGATTTCCTGACTGACCAGCCCGATCGCGCCGCGTAGCGAGGCGAGCGTGGCACCGCGCACATCCCTGCCGTCGATCGAGACCATGCCGGATTCGACATCGTAGAAGCGCGGGATGAGGTTGAGGATGGTCGATTTTCCGGCGCCGGACGGACCAACCAGCGCTACTTTGCGCCCGGCCGGAATCTCCAAATCGACGCCGTTCAGTGCCGGGGCATGTTCGCCGTAATGGAAATGGACATTGTCGAACCGGATCGCCCCGCCGGCGATGGCGAGCGGTTTTGCATCCGGGCGATCCTGAATCGCCGGCTCGATATCCATGACTTGGAAAATCCGCTCGGCCGCGGCCAGCCCTTCTTGCTGACTGACTTGCAAATTCGCCAGCGATTTGAAGGGCGCATAGGCCAGCAGCAGGGCCGCGACGAAAGACAGGAAATCGCCCGTCGTGCGCGTGCCGTCCATCACCCGGATACCGCCATAGAGGATGATGGCCGCGATCGCCATGCCGCCGAGCGTCTCCATCAACGGCGATGAGGCCGAGCGGACCCGCGACACCCGCTCGACCAGCGTGTAGACCCGATCGGTCAGCGCGACCGCGCGCGCCGTTTCATGCGCCTCCATGCCATAGGCCTTCACATGACGCGCGCCCTGGAAGACCTGATTGAGCAGCGTGTTGAACGCCCCCATCTCCTCCTGGAAATTCATCGAGATCTTGCGCATGCGTCGGCTGACGCGCTGAATCGGCAGGATGGCGCTGGGAAAGAAGATGAAGGCGACCAACGCCAGCACCCAGTCGGTATAAAACATGTAGCCGACCAGCCCGATCACACTCAGCGCATCCCGGCCGAACCCGATCAGCGATTGCGTCGCGGCATTGCGCAGCATGTTGGCATCGTTGGTGAAGCGCGAGATCAGATGCCCGGTCGGCGTATTGTGAAAAAACGCCAGATCGGCATGGATCAGCCGCTCGAACAGCTTGACCTGAATATCGGCGACGATGCGCTGGCCGATCGTGGTCATCAACACGGTCTGGAAATAATCGGCGAAACCCTTGACCACGGCGAGCACCAAGGCAGCACCGGAAAAGACATAAAGCAACTGATAGCCGCCCTTGGCGACGAAGACCTTGTCGAGCAATTCCTTCATCAGAAACGTATTGGCCGGCTGGATCGCCGCGACCACGATCATGCACAGAACAGCCAGCGCCATTCGTGGAAAATGCGGCCGCATAAATTCGCGGATCAACCGCCGCGACAAAGCCCGATTGCCGGTGCTGAGCGGTGATGGTGTCGTGGCCTGCGGGCGCGGCGGCGGGGTTTCGCTCAAACTCAAGACGCCTTCATCGGACGGATCGGTCGCGTGCGGGATGTTGCCGCATCGGGTTTCATCAAGGCGCTTGTACCCCTGGAGCGGCCGCCCTGGCAATCGGGATGCTCGTGGCGGCCCAGATCCGAGGGTCGGCTCGATAGCATCGGCCGGGGCATGAGCCGACAAAGCACGGCGCTGGTGAAGCGCCGGAGGCGCTCCTGCCGCCAGGTGGCCTGGAGGACGAGATACGCCGGCCCAGAGCAGTGCAGAGCTGACACCATGACATTGGTGTCGAGAACGATGCGCAACGCGGCCTTGGCGCTGGCGTTGCTTCTCTTCGCCGGATTCGAATTGTGCTGAATGCGCTGGGCCAGGCCCGGTGCTGACGGCATAGAAAATACTGCTTTCTGATCTCAAACTCGACGCACTCTTACCATAAAAATACTATAAAATACGCGATAAAACGGATTAGTTATTCTAAACATGGTTCATTTCTTATTCATTTGCCAAACTTAAGATCCAACTCACGAGCATTCGATCGTGGAGGGATAAATGCAGCGTTCAATGATTACCGATGCAGTCACGTCTATCGCGATTACTGGCACTCTTCTGTTCGCCCCGACGATCGTATGGGCCGAGAGTCAGCCGGCGCGCGGCGGCCAGATTGTCACCCCCGACAGCAGCATCGAGGATCCGGCCGAGATCGGTTTTCGCGCCCATACCACATTACAGATCTTTGTTCCGACCGGCGGCATGGCAGAGGTCGAACCGCCCAGGGTCGATCGGCTGAACCGCGGCGCCATGCCGGACGGCGCGCCGGCACCGGGCTACTTCTTTCTGGAAACCCCGGCCTCGCTCGGTTGCGTCTATAATCTGGTCGCAACGCCGGTCGCCGGCTGCAATCCCTATTTGGCGCTGCTCAACCCGGCCGGCGGTACGAAGGCGATAGCACTGGTCGATGCCTATGACGATCCGACCGCCGCCGCGGATCTGGCGCATTTCTCGACCCAGTTCGGCTTGGCCGCGGCCAATTTCACGGTGGTCTATGCCAGTGGCAAGAAGCCGGCGGCCAATAGCGGCTGGCAGGTTGAAGAGGCGCTCGACATCGAATGGGCGCATGCCATGGCCCCCGGCGCCAAGATCTATCTGGTCGAGGCGGCATCGAGCAACCTCGGCGACCTGCTGACCGCGGTCAGCGTGGCGAGCCAACTCGTGGCCGCGGCCGGCGGCGGCGAGGTATCGATGAGCTGGGGGTCGAGCGAATTCAATGGCGAGAACGCTTACGACAAATACTTCACCACCCCCGGCGTAGTCTATCTCGCCTCGGCCGGTGATTCGGCGGGCGTCATTTGGCCGTCGGCCTCGCCCAATGTCGTCTCGGTCGGCGGCACGGCGCTCAGCCGCAACCCGACCACCGGGGCGTTCCAGGCGGAACTGTCCTGGCAGCAGACCGGCGGCGGCCCCTCGGCCTTCGAGGCCCGTCCGAGCTGGCAAAGCGCGATTTCCGCCATCACCGGGGCGCAACGCGGCACACCCGATGTTTCCGCCGTCGCCGATCCGACGACGGGTGTCTGGGTCTTTGCCGGCGGCCAGTGGCTGATCGTCGGCGGCACCAGCGTCGCCGCACCGGTCTGGGCCGGCATCATCAACGCGGCCGGCCATTTCTATAGCTCAACCGCCGCAGAACTGACCGCGATCTATGCCACAGCCGGCGGCGTCAATCCCGTGACCGATGGCGATTGCGGCCCCAATGAGGGCTATCTGGCCCTCGGCCCGTGGAGCTTCTGCACCGGCCATGGCAGCCCCAATGGCGAGACGAATAAGTAGGGGTACGCGACGGCGGCGTGATCTGGGCGGGATCGACATCGAGGGCGGGTTTGCATGGACCGAGCCTGAATGCCGGCCGCTCGATCCCCCGGCTGTTGGCCCGATCAACTCGACTCGACCCTCATGACGCGGCGGTGGCGTGGGCGAATGCGTCGAAGGCCCATGGAAGATGGGGCGGCCGGCCGCGGAAGATCGAGGTGGCGTGATCTGGTTCGTGTGTCGGGCGCCGCCCGGTCGAAGTTCACCATGGCGAACTCCGCCGCATCGATCAACGAGGCCACATCAACCGGCAGGACGAATGCCTTGGGATCGTAGTCCGCCAGGTGGCGGGCTTCCTGGAGCACCGGAAAGGCGTTCGCGAAATTCGCATATTTTGGCTGACCGACTCACGGCCCAATTGGCGTTTTAACGTGTCTTTGAGCGTGGCGACATCCAACGCATCGCAAACCGCTTTCATATGCCGGTGATCGAAGCTTTGATAAAGCATCCTGTAGCCGGCACTTACGTCCTGGTTCGGCCCCACGAAGCGCTCGGCCGCCCCGCGCAGGATGTTATGAAACACCGCATAATAGGCGGTCGAAACCGCCCGGCGCAGTTGGGCATCCGAGGGCGGCGTCGTGCCGGCACTCAAGAGAAGACGAGCGACGGAGAGTAACCCGAACGGATCAGGCACGGGCTCGCTTGTCCCAATCCTCCCGGCTCAACATCCTGATCGTCGGGTAATGCTCATCGCCAAGCGCGTCCAAGGCGTCCCGGAACTTCTGGCCCAGCCCGATGCGAACCGTACCGGGGCGGTCCCGCGCACGGTCCTGATCGATCACGAAGGAGAAGATATAGACCGGCCGGTTGTCGAAATCACCGCTGCTCGAACGCCTCTGGTCCGGCGACCTCGCAAGCGGCGTCGCGGCCGAGTTTCTCAAGGTCGGATCTCGTGATCTGGGTCATGAGGGTTATGTAGGCGGGTGTTGACGCGGCGTCAAAAAGACGCCCACATTCAACCTCCATGCGTTGCGCAAGATCGAGGGCGGCTTGTATGGTTTGCATATCCCGAGCCTGGGTGCTCGCCATCTCAACCGTCCTGCTGACGGCGTCCCTGACCGGTGACCATGGCAGCGACACCACCGCAAGCCAAAGAGCCCATCTTACCATAGACGGTGAAACCGGCACCGATGGGATCGGCATCTCGGGAGAGGATTTCCACAGTCGGAGCGCCGCCGCGCATGCCGGCGCCGATAGCGAATCTGCGATCGAAGTCGCGTGCGCGGCCGCACCGAAAGACGCCGGTTCTTTGATGAAATGCGCCGACGCCTATCACCGTGTGAAGCAATACGACCGGGAGATCGAACAATTGGATCAGGCGGTGCCCCTCGCATCGGAGGCGGACCGGGTTGAGATATACTTCCTTCGTGCGATTGCCTATGTGGACAAGCACGAAGTTCACCCGGCAATCCGTGACTTAGATCGGGCACTGGTGCTGTGTCCCAAGAAGGCAATAATTTTTGTGGCACGTGGCAATATACGGTTATTCATGAAGAACTATGACTTGGCGATCGCCGACTTCGGTGCCGCGATCGCGCTCGAACGGGACTCCTTGGCATTCTACGGCCGCGGACGGGCGTATGCTTTGAAGAATGACTATGTTGGCGCTCTCGGAGATCTCAATGAGTCGCTCGCGATCAAGCCCGATGATGCCGACGTCTTGACGTACCGCGGCGCCGTCCGCGTGCATTTCGGCCAGTTAGCGCTGGCGATGAATGATCTGAACGAGGCTCTCAAATTGAAACCCGACAACGCCGTGGCCTTGATTGTCCGCGGCAACGCATATACTAATGAGGGAGAATTCAAGCGGGCAATTGAGGACTATACGAACGCATTCGGGCTTCAGCCCAAGCGTATCGAGGCCCGCCGACAACGGGCGTGGCCGGAACTGGCACTTGGTCGGCTTGATGATGCGTTAGCCGATTTCGAAGCGATGCTGGTGGCCACTCCAAAGTCCGCCCGAAGCCTATATGGACGATCTCTTGTCGAGCGCCGCCGGGGTGACGTGGACGCGGCGGAACGCGATCTCGCCGCGGCACACAGCATCAATCCAAACATTGAAGCGACGGTCGCGCGCGAGGAAAATTTCAAGTAGGTAAACGGAGAAGCCGCAGTTTTCATTTGTGTAGCTCTGTTGAGCCCGACCTCGGGTGGTGGCGGCAACCTGGGCAGGAAGGAAATGTAAGACGTCCCCGGAACTCCCGAGCTTGAGGAAGAATACCTTTCCCCGCCCTCGTCACAACGACAAACCCCGCCGCGCCGCCTCGACGATCGGCAGGAACAGGCGCATCGGTTGGCTGACGAACCGACGAAACCCGAGATGCCGATAGAACGACACCGCCGTTTCATCCTTGGCATCGACTACCAGCGCGAAGATCGCCGGTTCGGCCCGCATCGATCGGTCGATCGCATTGACGATCAGGGCCGAGCCGAGCCCCTGCCCCCGGAAACGTTGATCGACCGCCAAGCGGCCGATGAGGCCCGCCGGCAGCAGCGGATAGCGCGGCAGCCGCTTGGTGTCCTCGGGCGGCAGTTCGGTCAAGGGAAGGCTCGTTGCGGCCAGCGTGTAATAACCCGCCACGTCGCCGGCGCCATCAAGGGCGACAAAGCAATTGCTGAGTCGCCGCTTGACGTCCTGTGAGACGAACTCGCGGAAATACCGATCCAGTTCTGGAACCCCGCAGGCAAAGCTTGTGCGATGATGCGTGCCGCTCAGAACCTCGATCGTGAAGCTTTCCGTCAAGTCGACGCCTTGATCAGCGTGCGGTACCGTTCGATCGCCCGCTCCAGGGCCGGTGCCAGCGGGGCCGGATTGAGCAGTGCTTCGGCAATGGCTCGCTGATCCTCGACGGCAAGCCGGATGAGGCAGGTTTCCTCGATGGTCTTTTCCGCCATGGTGACCGCGGACTCGACCAGGAAATCGCTCACGCTCCGGCCTTGCAACTCGGCGGCGCGTTTGACAACGGACAAGGCCTCGGGGGCGATGCGCGCCTCAATGCGGGCGGTTCGAGTTTGTTGCGGCGATGCCATGGCACCTCACTTTCCCGCGGAATGTACGGAAAATCACCGGACAAGTCAAGGTGCTTTCAGGATGTGATCGTTACTGTGCCTCGCCCCCGCCACCCGAAAAAACGTCGCGACAATCCGATACCCCGCCTTGATCGACCCCTTGAGCGAGCCCGCCACCTTCGAACTTCCGCCGCTGCGGCACCGATACGGCATCGGGATCTCCAGAATCCGCAAACCGGCCCGCACGCAGTTAAGGCCCTTATCGCCTCCCGAAGCCGGATGCTCTGGCGCTACAGGCCAAGCTTGAAGCTATAGCAGTTGATCCGACTGGGTAACACGGTTTTGCCAAGGGCTTCGGCGAGAATATCTACCGTGTATGGCCGCGAGGAATCAAGTCGTCTGGCTCGACATATCGTCCGATATCGAGGTGTTCGGGACGTAAGACACTCAGACAAACAAAGGGATAATCACGACCGGCGGACAAGCGCGGCGCAGTGCTACGTGACCCTGCCAGCATCGGACACACGGATCGCAACGGCTAACCGGCCCCCCAAGGATTGATCACCCGCACCCCGGCCGCCTCGAACGGCGCCGTGTCGCGGGTGGCGACGGCGAAGCCATGGGCGGTGGCGATGGCCGCGATGTAGCCGTCAGCCGCCGCGATGGCCTTGCCTTCCGCCTTCGCGCGGGTGCCTATCACGGCATAGGCATCGGCCGCCGCCAGATCAAAGGCCAAAATCCGCGGGCCGAACAGGGCGATGACGCGCTGCTCCAGGGCCGCGCTCAGGCCGTCTTTCCGGCGCCCGTCCGGCAGCGCCGCCACCCCGTAGCGCAGTTCCGCCAGACTGATCGTCGTGAGAAACAGCGTCTCGATGTCCTGTTGATCCAACCACGACAGAACAATCGGTGCCGCAGCCAGCCTCAGCGGCTCGGAGACAACATTCGTATCCAGCACGATCACTCGAAACTCACCGTCCGCGCCGGCGTCTTGTCGCGCGCGATGTCGAGATCGACGCCACCGAATTCCCGGCCGATCGCGGCCAGCGCCGAACCGAGCTTCACACGCTCGGGCGGATGGACGGCGCTCTCGAGAATCGCCCGGATTTCCGCCTCGGTGCTGCGTCCGTGCCGGGCCGCCCTGGCCTTGAGCGCGCGATGGGTTTCGTCCGGCAGATTGCGAATCGTGACGGCAGGCATGGGATATCACTCCGCGTCCGTGATGACAGTATGATATCACTTTTAACATTACGATATCAATGATGGTCGTCTGGATGAACCCGCCGGGGCCTTCGGCCGGTTCCCACCCCCGGCATCGGCGCCAGCGACCGAATCGGTGTCGAGCCCGATCGGATCGTCGCCGCGCTGAAGCCGCTGCTGGCCGCCGGCCGGCCCGAGATCGAGCGGCGCATGAAGCGCTGATCGAGCGGCTGGAAGATCTCGAAGATCCCCTCGAACTCGCGAAATTTCGGGCCGACGAGCAGACGCGCGGGGCCGCGGCGGTTCGGGCCGATTGTCTGTCCGGTGCTCTGGTAAATCGGCTCCGGGCCGGCGAGCATCCGGTTCGGATCTGGCGCGAACACCGCGGCCTGACCGGCAGCGCGCTGGCCGTCAAGGTGGGCGTTCCAGCCAGCTATCTCTGTGAGATTGAGGGAAGGCGGAAGCCCGGTTCGGTATCCGCCTATCGACGCCTTGCTACCGCGTTGGGGATCACGCTTGATGATCTGGTGCCGGCGGATGTGGCGGAGGGGGCGGGTGGCAAGGGATTAATTAACGCACTATCACGGAAACTCCTTACTCGCTAACACTGTCATTAGTACCGGAGATGCTTGTAGGTGCGGGAGGAAAAGTCACTGGACCAGTCGCGGTCAGAAGTATCTCTCGGCACTGTTTTGCATAGGCCTCATCCTTTTGGTCGGAGAGATACTGTGCCGCCAAAAATAGATCAGACGTGGTTAATAGGGCGGTAGACGTCGATCGAGCCGATGATATGCACTTCTCTGTGAATTGTATTTGTCTTTCTTCGGGAGGTGAAAGGCGATAGCCATTTCCAAAAAGGACACCCTTTGCTGGGGATTTTACCTCATCTCGTAGCAAATCTTCGTGAATGTTCATCGATAATTGACGAAGTTTGTCAACGTTGATCGCTTTCGTATCTCTTCCCTCTACCTCACCGAGAAGCCTCCCTTCTTCACTTTCAAAAATTACATCGAACTCAGATTCCGCTTGCTTATATTGCGTAGCATGGAATCCCATGATTCTGAGTGCTTCGATAATTACACTTTCAAGTGCTTTACCTTTTTCGTATAAAAGTGCACGCAGGTGCCCCGCGTTTCTGAGTTTATCTAACAGATTTTCCTTATTTTTTTGAGCAGATTCGAGTTTTTGTTCGGATTCTAATATTTCTGATCGTAACTGTTGTTCAGTAGAAAGTACATATATCGGATTGGTAGCCCAATCTGGTTCTGGCGTAACTTCTGCGGAGGAATGAAGTGCCTTATCGAGCGCAATTATTGTATTTATCATTCGAACCGAAAACTGTTTAGCTTTTTGTGTCCAAATAGTTTTACCTCCATTTTCTTTAAGAAAATCATCTTGATCAAAATCAATATCGGGGAGAAGGACGAGTGCGC
>JBAVTK010000064.1:0-2108 GCA_049696095.1 Aliidongia sp.
CCTCGACGAAATTCGGCAGATAATGCGCCCGCGCTTCCGGCCAGCCTTGCCGGACCAGATAAGCCACGATATCGCGTGTATTGCCGATCAGATGGTCGCAATGCCGGTAATATTTCAGATCGTAATAGCCGCCGAGCCGCGCCAGTCGGACGAACGGCCCGCGCGGCATGGCAATGGTCGCCCGGCTCATCCAGGTCAGCACGACGCGCGGCTGCCAGTCGCGCATCAGCCGGCGCAGGACCAGCCCGGTGCGCAGATCGACGAGGCGGCGGAACGGCACTTCGGTCACCGCGAGGCCCGCGGCACGCAATTGCGCCGCGCGCGCGGCATGGGCGCGGATCACCAGATGCTGGTCGAGCCCGGTTCGCGCCAGCGCCGGCGCAAGCCGGGTAAAGAATGCCTCGGCACCGCCGAATCGGCCGCCGGCCATGGCCTGAAGCAACCGGGTCACGGCAGCAACCGCTCCCACAGGCCGGCCGCCTCGTCCCAGCCAAGTCCGCGCTGCAAATCGAGGCAGGCATGATGCTGCCGCAGCCAGAGCGCATCGTCGCGCAGCAATTCGACGGCACGCGCGGCAAAGCCCGCCGCATCCTGGTCGGCCAGCACGAAACCGGTCTCGCCATCGCGCACCCGCTCGCTGAGGCAGGTCGAGCGCGACACCACGGCAGGAACACCGGCCGCCTGGGATTCCGCGGCGGCAAGGCAGAAGGTCTCGCCCGGATCGCCACCATAGAGAAACAAGCGGGTTTGCATCAGTGCCTCGGCCAAAGCGGGCTTGGCGACCGGCGGGTGCAGCACCACGCCCAACCCGGCGAGTTCCTGGGCGCGCGCCAGGATCGGTGCAGCCAGCGTGCGCTTTTTCGGCGAGCCGCCGCCATAAGTCGCGAGGCTGGAAAAGACGTGAAGTTCGGCGTCCGGCACCTTCGGCTGGATATCGGCCGCCCAGCGCTCCAGCACCCAATCCAGCCGACGCAGCGGGTTGGAGGTGAAGATCACGCGCGGCCTCGGTGCCGCCAGCCGCCGCGGCATGGTGCGGAAGATCTCGCTCAAGCCATAGGAAATTGTCGCCCGTCCACCGGATGGCACCCAGCCCGGCAAGGTCGTCGCATGGAACGGCCCGAGAAACACCACCACCGGCCGCCGCCGCCACAGCCGGATCAGATAGCGCGGCTTGACGATATAGCCGGCCGGATTATGGGTCCAGAACGCGGTGCGCCGCGCGCGCGGCACCAGATCGAGCAGGCGATGTCCGCGATTGGCGATGTAGAGGTCGGCCGCCTCCGGCGTGCCCGCCTCGATCGGTGCCCAGGCGACACCCTGATCATTGAGCCGCCCAGCACCGCGCGAAAAGGCACGCACCCGATGGCCGCGCCGGGCAAAGCCGCGGGCGAGGCCGATGAACGCGGTCTCGGCCCCGCCCAATGGCCCGGATTCGGCGCTCCGGCCGTCAAAGACCACGCCGTCATCGATCATGACGATGTCGGCGCTCACGGCTCCTCGTCCAGCCTGGCCTTGAGATAGCTCAGGATCGGATAGAGCCCGGCGCACAGCGCGATCATGAAGCCGTAAGGCCCCTCGCGATAACCCTTGCGCCCGACATAGCATTTCCAGAAACGCGAGACGATCCGCCGGACATTGTGGCCATAGGAGCCGATCTCGCCCGACTCGCGCAGATCGCGCGCGCGCGCCGTGGTGTAGCGGTCGAGCCGCTGGAGCATATCGGACAAATTGCGATCGACATAATGGTCGAGCCGGTTCACGAGCGGCTTCCCGCGCCGGCCGGTGAAGCTCAGTTTGGGATGCACCCGATCATTGCCCCAGCGTTTGGCGCCTTTGCGGAACAGCCCGGCATAGGCCGATTTGCCGAAGCTCGCCCCCCAACCCCAGCGCACCAGACGAGAGCCCAGATAATTATCGACCGGTATGTCGTGAATGTCGGCCTCGGAGGTCGCGACCAGTTGGGCGATCTCCGCGGCCAAAGCCGGGGAGACGCGCTCGTCGGCATCCACTTCGAGCACCCAGGGGCCGGCGCAGGCGGCGATGCCGGTGTTGCGCCGGTCGCCCTCGCGCTCCCAGCCGCCTTCGAGGATGCGGTCGGTGAAACACCG
>JBAVTK010000065.1:0-10399 GCA_049696095.1 Aliidongia sp.
CGTGGATGGCGTCTGACGCGCGCCGCACGAGTTCATCATCGGCCGCTGGATGGTCATGCTGGAATGCATAGCAGAGCTCGCGCAGGTACTCGCAGAGCGGAATATCTGCCGCCTCTACCCGAACCGAAATGTCGTCCGGACGGCTTGCCATCTGGTCGAACTGAAAACCCAGGAGATCTCCCTCGTACACACCATTGCGATAGATCGCGACCGTCCGTGCGAACTGCTTGTAGCCGGCTGCGACTACGAGCGGCATGACGCCTGCAGGCAAGCCGATAGGCCGTTCCTGCAGCTTGGCCGTGAGTTCGGTCAGCGGTCGAACCCGGCCTTGCGTTGAGGTTTGGAAGAACTCGGAAATAGCTGTCCAAGCTGCGGCGAGTCCGGGCTCCTCGATCTCGTGGACCAAAGCGAAACGGCGGTCGTCGTTTCGGTGGAGGCCAGTCTTTTCGAGGACGGTTCGATAAATCGATCCTTCGGCGCTCCGGTCACCTTCTTCGAGACCTAGACGAGAACGCCCCGATCGTTCGAGTATCCCGCTGATTATCCGGACCCGGGCAGTTTGCATTGTCCGGGACGGCTGCTCGCGCATAAGCTGCTCATTGCCGATCTTTGGCGTCAGTGGGTACCAGCAGTCGAGTAGGTGCGACGCGGCCATTGTTCCTGGCCGATCGTTGGTGACGTCCAGCTTTTGCCCTTCCGCCCACCAGTCCGCAGCCGGCGCGCGAGGGCTCAACAGTGGACGAAGGAGGTTCGCCAGCTGCTCGAAGGCGACCGACTGCAGCTCGTCGAGCTCCGTGGTCACCATGGGATCGGAGGCGATGAAATCTGGGTCGCTGCGGAGCGCCTCGAGCGCGACGAGCTCCAGGGCAGCGCTTTCGATCTCTAGCGGTCTCTGGGGGACGACTATTACCACTCCTGACCGTGTGTTGGCGCGCGCCCCCCTTCGCGCCGTCTCAATTTCCTCGCGTGTCCCTGCAATAATGTAGGCGATGGAGACGGGATGATCACCAGCCGTTTCAGCGGGGAGCGAATCCGCGGTCGCATAGACGCCACGGAAATAACGATTCACGCCGAAGCGAGCATTGTGCCCAGATGGCCGCACGTTAGGCGCGGGAAAACGAGTGGTGAGAAAATCCGGTAGATCAAACGTGCGGGCCTGACGGTCGCGCTCCTCCTTCACCCGCAGTCCAATATCGATGTCGGCGCCATGCCACACCGCCACATCGTCGTTATGGCGTCGCCAGAGGAGGAGGTTTGCGGCGATCAAGTCATCGACGGCACGAGCTACATCCCCGGCATCGCGACCCATTGATACGACAGAAAGTTCAAGGACTTCTCGCGGTAGGCGTACGCGTTCTCCGCTGACCCCGAGCTGCAGCAGGCAGGCGGCTGCAATAAGCTCGCGCTGCACTGCATCGCGGGCCCTTGAGCGGGCGCTCTCGGCTTCGACCCAACGGCGATAGCTGCCACCTATGCCAACGTCACTACGCATTGCGTCCGAGAAGGCGACATAAACCTGCTCCACGCCAACGGGTTGGCCGAGGTCGATTTCACGGAGAAAGGAGAAGAGGCTACGTTCGTTCTGACCGACGCGCGCAACGAGTGTTGGAAGAATTTGGAGTGCGCCAGCTGTGAGGGGGCGGGCGTCGGAGAGAATACGTTCAACCGCCGCAGCGTCCTCCAACCCGTCGAACCATCGCGCGGCTTGAACACGCGAAACGAGCTCTGCGCTCACTTTTCCGCGAGGGCGGCCAGTCCGGAGGCCGGAGACCACTTCGGCCACAAGGGCATAGATCTCCTGGCTGTCTTCTATGAGACGCAGAGGAGTGAAGCGGCCTTCAATCTTGCGCCACTCGCTGCGCGTCGTCTCATTCAGCCGCGTAGCGTAGGCGAGTAAATTCTGGTGCAGCAGAACGGTCAGACTAAGCGTCGGCCCGCTCGCGCGGACTGCGCGTTCAGCGAGGCGCTGGACAAAGTCCATTTCGGCGGACCGGCCCTCCGCAACCAAACCCTCGAGATGGCGTCCGAATTCATCCCAGATTATCGCAACGTGGTCTCCGGCGACGCTATTGAGGGCTTTCGCCAGGGCGTCGATGGTTTGTGGCGTCCGACCCAAACCGAGCTGGACCGCGATCGCGGCGAGGGGATTGGGCTCGTAACCTGTAAGGATGACAACCTTGCCCTGGCGGTCGTTGTTCAGCCGGTCGCTAATTTTCACGGCCAGGTCGGGCGCGACGCTCTTCAATCTGGGGACTACGGTCTCAACTACCTTACGGTCTTTGCTCCCCCCTCTAAGTGCGAGGGCGGCGACCCCGGCGGCGAGGCTCTTACCGCTGCCGTAAGGCGCGATGACCATCGTGGCACTACGGGGCTGCAGGATCGCCCCAACGATCGGGGCAGCGCGTCGCGTCGGTCGATAGTGAGCGAAACGCTGCGGACTGCTGAGGTCTTCGACAAGGCTCAGAGATCGAAAGAAGGGTTCGCTCACGACCGCGTCCCCGCGGCAATGCGTTGGTAAAATTGCCCAAGCCAATGCACCGGGTCGTGGTGTGGCACCATAAGTCGCCGCTCACTGTTCACGGTTTCCGTCTGAATGGCTTCGAGGTAGCGCTTATTGCCGATCTTCCCGACCTCGGTCTCGATCGAGTCCAGTCCCATGCAAAACAGACGGCCGGGGCCGCCGCGCAGGGTCGCGAGTTCCCGCAGAGAGAGCGAGCCGATGCCAGTTTCTCTTGCGAGCAAGGAGGCAGCCGCGAGGAAGACCTCCTGGGGCATGCCGTATGGCCTTCGGGTCCGCTCATATCGGTTTACAGCGTCGTGCCGCGTGAGAAGTCCTAGCTCTCGTAAGGGGCAGGCGCCGATCTCATCGGGGTCGACCAAGTCCACACCCGGCCGTGAAGCATATGCGCTTAGCAAGCACGCGATATCGCGCTGCACCATGACTGGACTCGGGGGGCGCAGCGCCTTGGCTCGGGCAAACTGTAGGAAGGCATCGGCACAGGTAAGGCGATCAAAGATGCGGTCGCCATAATCGTTGAAGAACCAGCCCCAGACGGTGCCTTCACTCCGCGCAAGCATCAAATGGAGGAACCACCAGGTCCCGGGCAGCTCGAAGAAAGGATCGTACTTGTGGACAAGCGTGGCGAGTGGGCTCGCCTTGAGTCCGTCGGCGCCACTCGCCGTCAAGCCCGTAACATTAAGCCAATACGCTAGAGATTCGACCATCTTCGAACCGATTCCGAGATCGTCGGCGGTGTCCGTGTTCGCCGTGAAACTTTCGGCGGAGAGCATCTGGTCTAGGCCCTTCGGTAACCAACCGTAGCGGACAGGGAAGGTGGCATGGCCGCCGAACTGGAAGCGGATTTGAGGTTGGGTCATCCGCGAATCCCCAGTCGGCGGCTAGCGGCTACGACTAGGGATATCGCCGCGTCGATCTCGGCCTCCGTGTTGAGAGGGGAGACAGAGAAGCGGACGGACGCGAACGATTGGTCCTCTTGAAGTCCCATGGCAATCAAAACGTGTGATGGCTCGGGCCGACGGCTATGGCAGGCGGACCCTTGAGATGCGAGCACACCATCCGCGTCTAGGAGCGCGATCAATGCCATAGCATCGACACCGGGGAATTGAAGGTTGCTCGTATTCGGAAGGCGCGGGGCGGCCGCGCCATTCACGAGAACGGTTGGGAGCGCCGCGCAGAGGCCGATTTCGAGTCTGTCGCGAAGGCTGTGCATCCGCGTGGTATCGGCGATCAAGTTTCGCTGGCGACCTGCGCATGCCGCTCCAAAGCCGGCGATTAGGGGAAGCGGCTGAGTTCCGGCGCGCAAGCCACGCTCTTGATCTCCACCTAGCAGGAGAGGGCGCATTCGAGCTTCTCCTTCGCGAAGGAGAAGGGCGCCCACACCCATGGGGCCGTGCAGCTTGTGTGCAGAAACGGAGACGGCGTCAGGGCCATGCCCACCACCGATCTGGAGGGCTGCCTTGCCGAAGGCTTGCGCCGCGTCGGTATGGAATAAGACGTCGCCGCGCTGCGCCGCCATCGCGGCGATCATCTCGATCGGCTGCAGGACACCTGTTTCGCTGTTGGCGACCTGGACGGAAAGGAAGATGGGCCCGGTCGTGCTGTGGAGAGCGGCATCGAGCTTGGCGAAGTCGAGCAGACCAGTACGCCCTACGGGAACCACGATCACCGACCCGCCTTCAGCTTCGTAGGCCTCAGCTGGCCGCAAAATGGAGGGATGTTCGACCGCCGACGTGATCAGAGTCGCTCCTGCCGCGCGCGCCGAGGCGACGACTAGGTTGTTGGCTTCTGTGCAGCCCGAAGTGAAAACCACGTTCTCAGGAAAGAGACCATCGCAAAGCGCGGCGACGGCGTCCCGCGCCGCCGTGAGCATCGTCCGCGCTGCATCGCCCGCTGCGTGAGCGCTGGAAGGGTTAGCGCCAGTCTCCAGGCCGTGCAGAACGGCGGCTTTCACTGCGGCAGTAGGTGGTGCATTCGCGTTTGCGTCGAGATGGATGCGCCGAAAGGCGTCCGCCGCCGCTTCCACCTCTGCAGTTTGAAACGCTCGTCTCTGAGCTGCCGAGCTAGTCATAGCGCCTCATGATTCTCAGCCTCGTGCCCGCAACTTAGTCGGTCGTACCTCATGGTGTCCCTGGGTCAATTGATTCGTACAAAATGAGCCTTGCTTGCGATATACGTCACATTTGGACGCGCCGATATCTGGCGTGCGTGAGTCGGCTAGATCAAAACACGCCTCCGCCCAGGCGAGAATCTACACCAAAGGCAGGCGGTGCATACAGTAGAACAGGCTTCGAGAGGTGGGTTAAGACTTCTATACCCCCATGCTCGGGGCGCGGCCCAGCCATGTGGAACTCAGCCGTCCGGCTGGACTAGACAGGGCGAGAACGCCTGTGGATTGGGCACGAAGGGAGGGGCGTGCTTGGACGATAATCGCTATGCGCGGGCGCACAGATCATGAGTGAGCAAGAGTACGATTTTGGTTACGGCGAGATATTCCCCTACTCACTGTTTCAGGCCGATGCGGTGGGCGAGGCGCGCAAGGACCCGGGCGTGTACGCATGGTATGTGCGCGCCCCGCTGACTGAAGCAGCCGAGGCTCTTTGCGATCCATATCGAAAGGTCTTTGCCGAAAAGCGATTCGAGGTTGCCGCGACTGCTCCGTTGGGAGAAAAACTTATCGGGCGCCTGTCGCGACACCAAGAGGGCCTTAGCCCACCCAAGGCCGGCTCCCTCAACGAGGCGCTGTTCGCGAGCGCCTTCGCAGTCTTTGCACCCCCGGTGTATATCGGGCGATCGAAGTCGATCAGAGGACGACTACAGCAGCATGTTGTTGCGCTCAAAACCGCTCTCGAGAAGAAGCTTGAGGACGATCCAGCGACCGTCGCTCCTGGGGATACTGACGACGAATCTGCGCAGTTCGGAAGCCGCGTCGGCACCCTCCTTCGCAATCGGGGCGTAACTGACTACAGGGGCTTATTCGTAAAGGTCGTTTATGCGCCAGACAACGCTGCCACGAAGCGGGTGGAGTTGATCCTAAACCGCACTTTTCATCCTACGCTGGGTAGACTTTGATGGCGAAGAAAGTTCGAGCGGTTGCGCCGCGGCCGGTCACAATCGACCTGAGCGCCCTCTTCGGCCGCTTTCAGGTTCCAGGAAGCGATTTCGTCGTCCGTTTCGCCTCCACCTTCGCGAACAGAGATTCAGAAGGACATCGAGAGCTGCTCGCGGAACTGAAGCCGATGCGCGATCGGGTGGACGCGAGCGCGATCTCTGACCTTACCGCGCTGTTGCAGCGCGACCTCAACGACCGACGTGTAGCTGATCAGTTGATCCCATACCTCTTGGGAACGGCACAGAGCGCCCAGACCAGAGTTGGGTTCTTCCCGGCGGTGCTCGCCGTTCTCGTGCCGAAGGGTTACCTGGCGCAAGGCGGCGACCAGGAGGAAGACGTTCGCTACCCCCCGCCGCGCGAGGAAGAGCAAGACGGTACGGTCGACTACTTTGGAGAGGGCCAGCGGCATCCGGCCTGGCAGGTACAGCGCTATCATGACGACGATGGGAATCCGCAACCAGTAGGTCTGTTAAGGATCAACCCCCATCAAACCGATGTCATCGTGCTGGACGGGCAGCATCGCAGCAATGCGTTTCGCTATCTGGCTGGAGCGTTCAATCCGACAAATCAGATCTACGAAGACTTCTATAGCGGCGTCGAGCGACCCAAGGACTTTTCCGCCGATCTTCCGGTCACGGTCATATGGTTCGAGGCTCTCAACGACGCGCAGATCCGCCCAAGGCTCATTTCTCGGCAGCTCTTTGTCGACGTAAACAACAACTCTAGGCCGGTTAGCGCCGCCCGTACCATCTTGCTAGATGACCGTTCTGTCTCGGCCATCGCAACTCAGGCTTTCTACAATAGAGCTGCGGATGCACTCTTTGCGGCGGGCTCGTTTTCGTTGCTTCATAGCGCCTTTGATATGGATTCAGATTTAGCCGAAGTGGCGCTTCCTGCATTCGCGCTGACATCGCCTGAAGTCGCCGAGGCGGCCTTCTTGTGGCTATTGCTGGGATCTGATCGCTACTCTGATCTCTCGGAATGGTCGGTCGCTCGAGTGCGTGCCCAGCGGAGTCGAAATCGCTTCGTTCGCCTGATGGGCACGGCAGAGAATATAAGTTTTGGCACCGAAGAGGATGAAAACGTCGTGCAGGTCGACGCCCCGATTCACGCGGAGCGATATCGGAGACTGATAGACGAACGAATTGTGCCGGTACTGTGGTCGCTGATGGCGGGACACACGCTGTTGGGACCACACTTCCGTGCGGCGGCCTCGACAGAGGAGTGGGTCCAGCGTGAGGCCGGAATCTACGAGCGCATCGCCTGGGACAAAATCTTCAAGGGCGGCGAGGGGCTCTACTGGACCTTCCGTGATCGGAAGGTTGACGAGCGTAATGTTTATCGCCAAGCCAGCGATGATGTTGAGCGATGGTTCCGCCAGGCGCGAGCGCAGAACCTAGGGATTGACGTTCAGGCGTCGGACGCCGTCCTGAAGTCGTTCGCGACCAAGGCCTTCCAAGTCGGATTCGTCATGGCGGCCGACTATCTGGCAGAGAAAAACGTCGCTGGCGGCGAAATCGTGAGTGCCGCCGAGGCGTTAATGACGGCCCTTGGTCGCTTCAGTGCTCAGAATTGGATTGTGCTCTTTCGCGAGGTGAGGCCCGCCCTCATCCGTGGCGACACGGCACCAAGAGTCTGGCCGACCTACCGAAATTTGCTGATCCGAATGTATGATCAAGGGCGGCAGGATCACCTCAACGAAAATACTGATAACTATCCAGAACAGCGCGCCTTGAATTTTGCGCTCGAGGCCTTGGCACAACGGCGTGCAGAAGATGACGACGAGTTGCCGGAAAACGCTGAAGTGACGCGCTGGGTGAGGAACGAAAGAGATAGGATCCAGGAGATCTTCAGCCGCGCGGGTCTGACATCCGACTGGTTCGGAGAAAATGGAACGCTGGAGCGCGGTCGAAGCTACTTTCATGCTCAATTTGTGAAGCTTCTGTAGTTGGCAATGAGGGGGCAGCTTGCACCCTTGGGGCCGACACCACCCGTTTTGGCATGAGGAATGGGTACTTGGCTAATGGCGCTGGCAAGCGACTGACGACTACACGAAAACGTAGCCTTGAGAGCTACAAGCAGGTCTATTTCAGGCGCCTCAACGACGTTCATATCGCCGCTCAGGTGACCTGCGCCGCATTGGATGCTCACAGACGTTCACTGGTGTCGTTGTCAAAAAAGGCCGGTGCGAATCGCTTTCACCACTACGAGGTTCCGTCAGCGGGGAGGCCGACGGCGCGGATTCGACGGGAACGGAGGGACGTCGAGGCGCTCGTGAAGCGTGCCATGGAGGCTGGCGAGTATCAGAAGTCCTTGGTGCTCGCTGTCTCGATAACCGAGGATTACATCATCAATATACTGAAACTCCTCCTCCGAGCGCATCCGGAGCGCTTGGTCCGTGGGGTAAAGGGTGGCGACGCCCGCTCCACCATTCAAGTGGAGGACTTCGTGAGCCGTGGTCGTGACGAGATTATCGAGGAACTCATTCGCGCTCGGATCAGCGGGGTACTCTATGGCAAGCCGGCTGAATACCTAAAGTACCTGGCTATGATTATGGAGATCGAGGTCCCTCAGGACACGCTCGAAGCCTTCTTTGAGATCAAGGCGACGCGGGACATTATCGTACATGCCGATGGCCGGGTGAACGATCGGTACGTCGAGAAGGCGGGGGGCCGTGCGCGAGCGGAGGTAGGTAAGCTGTTAGTGGCCGACAGAGTCTACTTTGATGGTGCGATCGCGGCGATGAAAAATCTAATTCGACAGATTCATGATGGCGTATGCGCGAAATACGCGGAAGATGAGGAAGTACGGCGGCAGGCCGCTCACTTCCAGGAATAATCGTGGGTTTGGAAACGGAATTCAAGGCGGCGGCAACGCCCGACGTCACATTGGACGCAGGCATCGTCTGGTCGGCCGGTGATGGCGGTGCGAAGAGCGATCGGCCCCTTCCCCAATCGCCCCCTATGGGCGCCGAATTGGGATACCTCTTTCCTGGGCAACGCTGCTGGAAACGGGATTTCAGCTCGCTTCCATGGTCACGTCTCCTTGATTGACCAGCGCAGATCTCGTGGCGGTTCCTTGCCATCGCCCGGCGTGCGCCCTTGCGCACCAGATCCACCCGTTGTCCGCCGCCGACACATAGGGGCCGACATTAAAATGAATGAAAAGGGCCTTCCTGCGTCGAGGACCACCTTTCCGCAGTCGCCGTTTGCCGATGATGGCGGGAGGTCCGTCACGGTGAGAGTCGGAAGTGTCCACGAATGGATTGATGGGCATTAACGGGTCTGGTCGGCGGCGCCAGTCCTGGCCTGAGGCATCGACGCGGGAGGTTGCTTCCGCCCATTCGCGTTTGGCCATGTGACGAGTGGGGAAAAGTCTTCCCCCTGGCCGGCGCCCAGGTCGCCGGCACACCCCCTTCTGCGGGGAGACCCCGCAACGCCCCCTAAGAGTGTAAGAGTGAGAGGCCGGACCCGGTTTTCCGTGACGGGTTGGAGGTCGCGAGAGAGGCTCGCGGCGCCCGTCGCGGAGATCCGCGATGTCCAGATACGCCGCTCGCGCCCGTTCCGGCCAGGACCGGACGAGCCTCTATACCGAGATCACCGACAAGATCATCGCCGAGTTGGAAGCCGGCCGCGTCCCTTGGGTCCAGCCCTGGGGGACGGCGGCGGCGAAGGCGCCGGTCGCCATGCCGCGCAACGCCTCGACCCAGCGCCGATATTCCGGGATCAATGTGCTGATCCTCTGGGGGGCCGCCATCGAGTGCGGCTTCACCGGCCAGAGTTGGCTGACGTTTCGTCAGGCCCTTGGGCTCGGCGGCAATGTCCGCAAGGGCGAGCGCGGCACGACCGTGGTCTATGCCGACCGGTTCACGCCGGAAGACGAGCGCCGACGGGCCGAGAAGACCGGTGAGGCGCCGGGCGCGATCCCGTTCTTGAAGCGGTTCACCGTCTTCAACACGGACCAGTGTGAGGGTCTGTCCGAGGATATCGCGGCTGTTGCACCACCCCCGCCACCGGGCCTGATCGAGCCGCAGGTCGAGGCGCTGATCGCGGCCACCGGTGCCGATTTCCGCATCGGCGGGGCGCGAACACGCTTTGCTTGCTGGCGGCATGCGCCTCGAATCTTACGCCGCTGCCCATGAACGAGGCGTAGAGTTCCCGAGCGGTCTGGCTGTCATCCCAGCCCTGAACCAGAATCGTCTCGTCACGCAGCGACGCCCATGTGAGCGCCTCCTGCTGCGCGAGCGGATGGCCGTGCGGAACCGCGGCAACCATCTTCTCGCGGTAGAGAAGTTGCGACACCGCATGAGGCCACAAGGTGTGGCTCGGCATCAGTGCCACGTCCAATTGATGTTCCGTCAGCGCCGCCTGGATGTCGCGTTCGTTCATCTCGATGATCGTCAGCACGACCTTCGGATGCCGTTCGCGCCAGTCGGCCAGCAGGCCGCCGACCGGTTCGCCGATCGGCGGCATCCGGACGCCCAGGCGGATATGGCCGACCCCACCTGTCCCGTTCTGAAGCCCCGAACGCTCGATTGCGTCCAACTCGGCGAGGGCGCGCCTGACATGCGGCATGATTGCCCGACCGCTGGCGGTCAGGCGGACACCCGAGTGTCCACGCTCGAAGAGCGTCACGCCAAGGTCGTACCCGTCCGGCCGAGGCCGCCTTCCGCTGGCTTGTCTGATCTGGTGTGATTAGGCGGTGGTGCAAACACCGATGTTAGCACCGGTGCAAAGGACGGTACGATCGTGGATGTGGAAGTTCTGGCC
>JBAVTK010000066.1:0-5735 GCA_049696095.1 Aliidongia sp.
ATCCGGTGCTCTATGCCCATGCCAGCCGGGTGCTGCATCTCGAAAGCAATCCCGGCAACGCCAGGCCGCTGATCCAGCGGCATGGCGACAAGGAGATCTGGTTCAACCCGCCGCCGATCCCGCTCAGCACGCCGGAAATGGACGGGATCTACGGCCTGCCCTATGCGCGCGCCCCCCATCCCGCCTATGGCGATGCCAAGATCGCCGCCTGGGACATGATCCGGTTTTCGATCAACATCATGCGCGGCTGCTTCGGCGGCTGTTCCTTTTGCTCGATCACCGAGCATGAGGGCCGGATCATTCAGAGCCGCTCGGAAGGTTCGATCCTGCGCGAGATCGAGGAGATCCGCGACAAGGTCAAGGGCTTTACCGGCATCATCTCGGACATGGGCGGGCCGACCGCCAACATGTATCGCATGGCCTGCAAGGACAAGGCGACCGAGAGCGTGTGCCGGCGGCTATCTTGCGTCTATCCCGACATATGCAAGAACCTCAACACCGATCACGGGCCGCTGATTCAGCTCTATCAAAAGGCGCGGGCGATTCCGGGGGTGAAGAAGATCCACATCGCCTCGGGCCTGCGCTATGACATTGCGGTACGCAGCCCGGCCTATGTCAAGGAACTGGTCACGCATCATGTCGGCGGCTATCTCAAGATCGCGCCGGAACATACCGAGGCCGGGCCGCTCTCCAAGATGATGAAGCCGGGCATGGGTGCCTATGACGACTTCAAGGCGCTGTTCGACAAATATGCCAAAGCGGCCGGCAAGGAACTCTATCTGATCCCGTATTTCATCGCGGCCCATCCCGGCACCAGCGACGAAGACATGATGAATCTGGCGCTCTGGCTGAAGCGCAACAAATTCCGCGCCGATCAGGTGCAGACCTTCCTGCCCTCGCCCATGTCGATCTCGGCCGCGATGTATCACAGCGGCCGCAACCCGCTGAAACCGGTGCGCCGCGCCGGCGGCGACGAGGTGTTCTCGGCCAAGGGCCTGAAGCAGCGAAGGCTGCACAAGGCGTTTCTGCGCTATCACGACGCCGAGAACTGGCCGGTGCTGCGCGAGGCGCTGAAACGCATGGGCCGATCGGATCTGATCGGGCCGGGCAAGCATCAATTGATCCCGACCTGGCAGCCGGCGGGCACCGGCCTGGGCGGCGGCGAGGGTACGCGCGCCGGCCGCAAACATGGCGGCCAGAGTTTCCTCACCCAGCAAACGACGCAAACCCGCCGGCCAGGATTGAAGCCCGGTTGGAAAGGCCGGGCCTGATTGCCGCGGTGACCGAACGCCTGCTCTGGCGGGACTTCTCGGCGCTGCGTCCCGAGGAACTCCATGCCGTGCTGCGCCTGCGCTGCGACGTGTTCATCGTCGAACAGGCCTGCGCCTTCGCCGATATTGACGGCAACGACCCGCTGGCACGCCATCTGCTCGCCTTTGTCGGGCCGGATCTGGTTGGCTGCCTGCGCATCTTCGCGCCGGGCGTCACCGGTGCGGCGGCGCGCATCGGCCGCATTGTTGTCACCCGACCTCTGCGCAGCAACGGCGTCGGTCGCCGGCTGATCGCCGCCGGTTTGGCCGAGATTGAACGGCTGCATGGGCCGGTTCCGGTCGATCTCGCCGCCCAGTCCTATCTCGAACGATTTTATGCCGCGCTGGGCTTTGTCCGGATCTCACCGGATTATCTCGAAGACGGCATTCCGCATTGCGACATGCAGAAAACCGACCGATTTTGCCCGCCTTGAGCGTTTATCGCGCCGAAAGATGGGATTTCAGCGCAATCGCGACATCGCCCAGCATTGCCGGATCGACAATGGCGCCGGCCATCACCAGCGCCCTGCCGTGGGTATAGTCCCGCACGGCATTGACGCAATCGAGCGCCACGACCCGTCCACTGCGCAGATAGATCACCGAAAAGCTGCGCGTCGCCGGATCGCCGCGCAACACGAAACGGTCGAAGCCGGCTGACAGGCCGACCGTCTGAAGCTTGAGATCATATTGGTTTGACCAAAACCAGGGGACGGTGCGATATGGCTCGCCCTTGCCGCAAATCGTCCGCGCTGCGACAGTAGCCTGATCATTGGCGTTCTGCACCGATTCGAGCCGGATGAAGGATTCAGCGGCGTAAGGATTGGCGTGCTCGGCGCAATCGCCGACGGCATGGATATCGGCCAGACTGGTCCGGCAGCGATCATCGACCCGCGCACCATTGCCGCCCTCGGCACCGGCCGCGAGCAACGGCTCGACGCACGGCACGATGCCGATGCCAACGATGATCATCTGCGCCGGCAGCAGCGACCCATCGGCGAGGCGAAGTCCGGTCGCCCGTCCCGCCTCGCCCTCAATGCCGTCGAGCCTGGCGCCAAGCCGAATCTCGACGCCATGGGCCCGATGCTCCGCCTCATAGAAACGCGACAGCGGTTCGCCGGCCACCCGCGCGAGGACACGGGGTTGCGCTTCCAGCACCGTGACGCGCTTGCCGAGCTTGCTCAGAACGGCGGCAGCTTCGAGCCCGATATAGCCGCCGCCGATGACCGCCACATCGCGCACCGCAGGCAACTCGGCCGCCAGCCGATCGACATCGTGCCGGGCGCGGATGCGGTGGATGCCGGCCAGATCGGCGCCGGGGCAGTCGAGTTGCCGTGCCGCGCCGCCGGCCGCCCAGATCATCCGACCATAGCCGAGTTCGCCGCCATCCTCGAAGCGAACCCGGTGCGCCTTCGGATCGATCCGAACGACCGGGCGGCCGAGCAGTAGATCGACGCCACGCTCGGCCCAACCGGCCGCGGTGCGGAACACCATCCGATCGAAGCTGGCGGTGCCCGCGAGATAATCCTTCGAGAGCGGCGGCCGATCGTAAGGCGGGTCCGGCTCGGCGCTCGCCAGGGCGATCGAGCCGGTAAAGCCTTCCTGCCGCAGGACGGCGGCGGCCTGCGCGCCGCCATGGCCGCCGCCGACGATCAGGACATCAAAGCTCTCAGCCATCGAGATCGGCGAGAAAGGCGGCCACGGCATCGAGCACGGCCTGCGGCTGGTCGCGATGGGGCGAATGTCCGCACCGGTCGAGTTCGAGCCGGCGCGTGCGCGGCAGCACTGAAGCAATCCGGTCGAGCTGATCCAGGGTACCATATTCGTCGTCGCGCCCCTGGATCAGCAGGGTAGGCGCCCGGATCGCCGGCAGCAACGCTTCGATATTCCAGTCGCGAAAACGCGGATCGAGCCAGATATCGTTCCAGCGCCAGAAAATATGATCGGGATCGGCATGGTGCCGGCCGAGCCGGTCGCGCAGATCGGTCGCCTGATAGGTCGCCTTGACCGCCGCGATGCTGGCGATCGTCAGATCCTCGACCATGACATGCGGCGCCTCCAGCGTCAGGCTGGCGATCCGTTCGGGCATGTGCGCCGCGGCGATGAGCGCGATCGAGCCGCCATCGCTATGACCGAAGCAATGGGCACGGTCGATCGAGAGTGCCGCGAACAAGGTCGGCAGCAACGCCGCCTCGCGATGCATGTAATCCGGATCGCGCGGCACCGGGATCGGCCCGGACGCACCATGGCCGCGGCGCGACCAGGCGATCACTTCATGGCCGGTCACCGCGGCCAGCCGCTCGGGAAAATCCCGCCACATCGAAACCGAGCCCAGCCCCTCATGCAGCAGAAGAATTGGGTCGGATCGGCCGGGCCATCGGGCGACCTCCAACCGGATGCCGCCGACCGAGATCATCGTCATGTCGTTTCGCGCAACCGAAAGCGCTGGATCTTGCCGGTCGCGGTCTTGGGCAGCGTCTCGGCGAAGACGATCCAATGCGGGCATTTGAAGCCGGCGATGCGGGATTTGACATGGGCCTTCAGCGCCGCTACCAGCGCGTCGTCGCCCCGATGGCTACCCCGCAGGACGACATGGGCGCACGGTTTGACCAGATCGTTGCCATCGGCCTTGCCGATCACCGCGGCCTCCAGCACAGCCTCGTGGCTGGCGAGCGCCTCCTCGACCTCGTCGGGTGCAACATAGAGACCGTTCACCTTCAGCATGTCGTCGCTTCGGCCGGCATAAAGGTACCAACCCTCGGCATCGCACCGGTATTTGTCGCCGGTACGGGTCCAGCCGCCGACGAAAGTGGCCAGGCTTTTCGCGCGGTTGCGCCAATAGCCCTGGGCGGCGGTCGGTCCCCTGACCTGAAGCTCGCCGATTTCGCCGGGTGGCACGATTTCGCCATCGTCGTCCACGATCCGCAACTCATAGCCGGGCACCGGCCGGCCGGTGCAGCCGAACCGAACCTCGCCCGGCCGCTGCGCCAGATAGACATGCAGCATTTCGGTCGAGCCCAGACCGTCGATGATGTCGGTGCCGAAGCGGCGCCGAAATGCCTCGCCCAGATGGGCCGGCAGATATTCGCCGGCCGAAACGCCGATCCGCAGATACGGCGCTTCGACCGGCGCTGGCAGGTCCGCGCTGTCGAACCATTTGGCGAAAAAGCTGGGCACGCCGGCCAGGATGGAGACCTGGTGCCGCTTGATGAGGTTGCTGATCGCCGTGGGTGCGGCGCGCTCCTTGAGCAGTACGACGCTTGATCCGGCCGCGAACGGGAAACTCAGGGCATTGCCCAGGCCGTAAGCGAAGAATTGCTTGGCGACCGACAGCACGACATCATCTTCATCGAAACCGATCACCGCCGAGCCGAACAGATTGGCGGTCAGCCGCATCGAGCCATGAATATGCATGACGCCCTTGGGTCGCCCGGTCGAGCCCGAGGTATAGAGCCAGAAGGCAATATCCTCGCGATGGGTATCGGCGGCGCAGATGAGCGGTTCGGCCGCGCCGAGCAGCGCGTCGAGCCTGCGCCACGGCCCGTCGCCGGTCGAGATGAAGGTGATTTCCGGATGCTCATCGGCGATTTGCCGCCATTCCGCGACACATTCCGGCGAAACGAACACCGCCGAGGCACCGCTATTGGCCAGAATCCACCGATAATCATCGGCCGCCGCAAAGGTGTTGAGTGGCACTGGAATAACCCCGGCCTTGATCGCGCCCAGGAAGACTGTCGGGAAATCGACCGTGTCGAGCAGACAGAGCAAAACCCGCCGGTCCCGGCCGATGCCGAGAGCGGCAAACGCGCCCGCCATCTGGTCAACCCGCCGGGCCAACTCGGCGTAGGTCGTCGCACCATTCTCGTCGATGACGGCGATTTTGCCGCCCCGGCCCGCCCGAAGGTTCGGTTCCAGCAGATCGACAGCCGCATTGAAACGCTCCGGCAGATCTTCAAGCGTGCGCGCGCCTGCGGTACTCATCGGCGATGCTCATTGCACGCCGCTGCCGTCATTCTCCCTCTCTGCCCCAGTCGGGCGGAGAGGGTCAGGGTGAGGTGGGGCGCGCGCTGATCTTGGAGCGAAAAAGCCGCATCGATACCGGGCGCGACAGAGACAAACCCCACCTCTCCCAACCTCTCCGCCCCAATGGGGCAGAGAGGAGAAGCAGGCCATGACGTGAATTGCCTTGTAACCATCGGCTGCCTCTCCGGTTGCATCGGATGCCACTCACGCGGCCCGGACATAATCGTAATCGAAGCCCTGATTATTGATGCCCCGGTCGGGGGGTGCGATCCAGTTGGCGATTTTGCCGATCTCGGTTACCCCAACCATCAGCGAGCGGACATAGGCGCGATCCGACTCCGTGGGCAAGGCGGCTGTAATCGCGGCGGATGAACAAGCCTCGCCGGTCAAACCGAAAGTCAGGCC
>JBAVTK010000067.1:0-27949 GCA_049696095.1 Aliidongia sp.
CCATCAGACCGTGCGCGGCCTGATGCGCTCGGCCGCGCGCCTGACCTACGAGCAGGCTCAGGCGGCGATGGACGGCCCGCCCGGCGCCTTGCGCGACACGATCCTCGCCCCGCTCTACGGCGCCTATCAGGCGCTTGATCAGGCCCGTCGGCGGCGCGGCACACTCGAACTCGACCTGCCGGAGCGTCGTGTCGTGCTGGGCGAGGATGGTGCGGTGCTGCGCATCGAGCGGCGCCAGCGGCTCGACAGTCACAAGCTGATCGAGGAATTCATGATCGCGGCCAATGTCGCCGCCGCCGAGACGCTGGAGCAGGCCAAGCGGCCCTGCATGTACCGGGTCCATGACGCGCCCGACCCGGCCAAACTCGCGGCGTTGCAGGATTTTCTCGATTCCCTGGGCATTCACGGGCTGAAACTGTCAAAAGGCCAGGCGATCAGGCCGAATCATTTCGGCAAGATCCTGGCGGAAGCGGCCGGTCGGCCCGAGGCGCCGCTGGTCAATGATCTGGTGCTGCGTTCGCAGGCGCAAGCGGTCTATGCGCCGGAAAATCTCGGCCATTTCGGCTTGGCGCTGCGGCGCTACGCCCATTTCACCTCGCCGATCCGGCGCTATGCTGATCTGCTGGTCCATCGGGCGCTGGTCGCCGGGCTGAAGCTGGGCGAGGGTGCATTGGAACCGATCGAGCCAGAGGCCTTCGCCGAGCTGGGCGCGCATATCTCGCGCACCGAGCGCCGCGCCGCCTTGGCCGAGCGCAGCACGATCGACCGCTACACCACCGCCTTCATGACGGCCCATGTCGGCGCCAGTTTTGCCGGCCGGATCAGCGGGGTCGCCCGCTTCGGCCTGTTCGTGACGCTGGACGAGACGGGAGCCGACGGTCTGGTGCCGATCGCGACTCTGCCGGCGGACTATTATCACCATCATGCCGAAGGCCATTGCCTGATCGGCGAGCGCTCGCGGCGGAGTTTTACCCTCGGTGATCGGGTCGAGGTCAGGCTAGTCGAGGCCGATCCGATCGCTGGCGGCATGGTCTTCGCGCTGATCGAGGCGAATGGCGCCGTTGCCAAGGGGCGGGCGGCCCCAAGGCGTGGCGGGGCGTCGTTCCAACGGGGCCGGCGCCGATCAACGTAATTGCCTCTTGATCGAAAAACCGTGCGGCGTATCGGCTGGTCCGACGAAGGAGTTGGGCAATCATGACACAGTGACGCGGCAATAAAACGCTAGAATGCGTGCGGCCGGGTCGGCTACATTCTGCTTCGATCAATGTCGTTTGGGGCGGGGGATTAATTTTGTTCAAACAAATCTTGTGCGGCGCGGTGGCGGTGTCGCTCGCGCTGATGCCGGCGATTGCCGATGCCGGCTGCTTCACCGATGCCGAATGGAAAGCGGCCCATGTCAAGGCCCTGCAACTCGACCTTCAGGTCGCGGCGCTGGAATGCGCCAATGTCGAGGGGGCTAGTTATACCAATGAATACAATTCGTTCATTGCGCGCTTCAACGACCGGCTGGCGGCCGAAGGCAAGATCCTCCGGGCGCATTTTCAGCGTGTCTATGGTGGCGCATCGGGCAAGGAACTCGATATTTTCGTGACCAAAGTTGCCAACGACGCGTCCGGCCGCAGCATGCAGGACATGTCATTCTGCGCCAATTCCGGCTCGGTCTTCAAGGAAGCACTGGCGATCGAGAAGCCGGCGCTGGAGGCAGCGGCGCTGGAGCATGTGGTCGATCACAGCGAGATCGGTGAGGTCTGCCCGGCCGCGCCGGCCACCGCGAAGAAGGCGAAGAAGGTCAAGACCGCTGCCAAATAGCCACCGGTTCTCAATGCGATCGACTCGCACGCGATTGGCGGTATTTTTCGGCGATTGGGTGGGACGGAGCGACTTGGGCTGCGGTTAGGGGGCGGCACCGCTGAATTTACACGATTCAAAAAGGGATGCGCCCTTCTGGCACCCCTTTTTGAATCGTTGCGGCGGTGCTTCGACGGTTTTCCGAACAAGCGCCGGGGGCTGACTGTGAGTGACGCGATGGGCGGCCTCGGATGACGGTGCATTCGGTGCTTTTCAGGCAGAGCCCGTCGTTTGGCGTATCAGCGGCGGCCCGAAGAGCCCGCCGCCGTTTCGCATGAACCCCGCGATCAGCGCGGTCGCAGCGCGCCATCCAGCCAAGCGACGATGTTGTTGACCGTGTCGCCGTAAAAGGTTCGATAAAGCTTCTCGGACACATAACCAATATGTGGCGTTGCCAGCACATTGTCGAGCGACCGGTATGGATGATTGGTCGGCAGCGGTTCCACATCGAAAACATCCATGGCGGCGCCGGCAATTCGATGGTCTTGTAGGGTCGCGATCAACGCGCCTTCGTCGATGATCGGTCCGCGCGAGGTGTTGATCAGCCACGCCGTCGGCTTCATCAGTGCCAGTTCGCCGGCCCCGACCAATCCGCGCGACCGGGCACTGAGTACGAGATGGACGGTAAGAATATCGGCTTGCCGGAACAGGTCATGCTTTTCGACATGCGCGGCGCCGGCCGCGGCTGCTTTTTCCGCGGTGAGATTCTCACTCCATGCGATGACCCGCATGCCGAAGACCTGCGCGATCCGGGCGACCGCGCCGCCGATATTGCCGAGGCCGAGCACGCCCAAGGTCTTGCCCTTCAAGTCGTTGCCGATCGTGTGTTGCCAACCGCCGGCGCGGAAGGATGCGTTCTCGACCGCGACATGGCGGGCACTGGCGAGAATAAGCGCCCAGGTCAGTTCGATCGTCGGGGCCGAGTCGTAACCGGTATGGGCCACGGCAATGCCGCGTTCGCGGGCAGCATCGAGGTCGATCGAGGCATTGCGAATCGCGGTCGAGGCGATGAGTTTCAGGCGCGGCAACCGTTCGAGAATCGGGCGTGGCAGCGGTGTGCGCTCCCGCATGACGCACACCACGTCAAATGGCGCCAATCGTGCCACGACGGCGTCGGCATCGCGGACATGGTCGTTGAAGACAGTAATTTCAGCTCGGCCGGTAAGCGGCGACCAATCCGCCAGCTTCATGGCGACGCCCTGATAGTCATCGAGAATGGCAATCTTAATGGTCGAAGTGGTGGAGGTCACGGCGGTCTCTCTCACGGGTTTAGGATCGGTCGATTGTGCCGCCAAAACGCCTCGATCGCCAGCCCGCAAGCCGGTGCCGACCCAATTTGATTTGGGAACCCGATCCGGGTGGGGCGTGTTGGGTTCACACAAATGGGGAGACCGATCATGGACAAAGACCGCATCGAAGGCGCCGCCCACCAAGCCAAGGGTGCCGTTAAGGAAACTGTCGGCAAGATGACAGGCGATACCAAAACCAAGACCGAAGGCACGATCGAGAAGAATGCCGGGAAAATCCAAAATGCCGTCGGCGGTGCCAAGGACAGTATGCGCGATGCTACACGGAAGTGATTGTTACTTTCCGTGAGGTTCGAGATTAAATTTCAACTGTTACTGTCATGATGCTGTAACGGAGGAAATAATGGGCAGAGGTCTCTTGCTGTTTTTGCTGGGCGTACCAATCCCGGTGATTATTTTGCTGGCGCTGCTTTGGCGCTGACGGAATCGGCAGAAGCCTCATCGGTTTGTGACCGGCCAAACTGCGGCGATTTCGTCCGGGTGCTGCCCGGCCCATCACGGGGGCCGGGCGGTCGCCGAATTTTCGCGTGATCAAGCCCGTGCTTTTCTGGAAAACCGAGAATGGCCCGGAATGCGCCGCCGCTGCAACTACCGGGACCAGCGCCCCCCCGAACCGGGCCGCCGGTCGTCGCGCCGCAGATGACCATATTGGTCTTTCTCGCCCTGACGGCGTCTTTGTATTTCGCGCGGGATGTCTTGATTCCGCTGACGCTTGCCGTCTTGTTGGCGATTTTGCTGGCGCCGCTGGTGTCGGTTCTGCGGCGATTGCGGGTCGGCAGAGTGACGGCCGTGTTGCTCGCCGTTGTAACGGCGATCGGCATTGTCTGTGCGATCGGCGGCTTGATCGCGACGCAAATCGTCGGACTGGCCGATCAGGTGCCGACCTACGCCCAGACGATCGAGACTAAGGTCGGCACCGTTCGGACCTATGTGACGGACCGGATCGATTTGGCGATCGGCAAGCTCGGCTACACGGCGGCTCAGCAAAACAAGACGCGACGGACGCCCGTTCCGGCACCCGCACCCGCCCTGAACGAGGCGGCCAAACCGCTGCCGGTCGAGGTCCATCAACCGGACCCGTCGCCGCTGCAACTGGCCGAGCGGTATTTGTCTCCCGTCCTTTCTCCGCTCGGGACGGTCGGCATCGTCTTCATCGTGACGATTTTCATTCTGCTGCAACAGGATGATCTGCGCGATCGGCTGATCCGGCTGTTCGGCTCGAACGATTTGCGGCGCACGACCGTGGCGCTCGACGATGGCGGCCGGCGGCTCAGCCGCTATTTTCTGACCCAACTCGGTGTCAATACCGCCTTCGGGATTTTGCTCGGCACGATCCTGTTCATGATCGGCGTGCCCAGTCCGCTGCTCTGGGGCGTGCTGGGCGGATTGCTGCGTTTCGTACCCTATATCGGCTCGTTCATTGCCGCGCTGTTTCCGATGGCGCTCGCCGCCGCGGTGGATCCGGGTTGGTCGATGCTGCTCTGGACCGGCGGTTCGTTCCTGGTCCTGGAACTTTTGGCCGGACAATTGGTCGAGCCGCTGGTCTATGGCAACAGCACGGGCCTGTCGCCGATCTCGGTCGTGGTCGCGGTGATCTTCTGGTCGTGGCTCTGGGGGCCGATCGGCTTGATTCTTTCGACCCCCTTGACGCTGTGCCTGGTGGTTCTGGGCCGGCATGTCGAGCATCTGGCGTTTCTCGACATTCTGCTCGGCGACCGTCCACCGTTGACGGCGGTCGAAGGCTTTTATCAGCGCATGCTGGCGGGCGATCAGGACGAGGCGAGGGACCATGCCGAGACCTTGCTCAAGGACCGGACGCTGCTGGCCTATTACGACGAGGTGGCGCTGCCCGGCCTCGAACTGGCCGCGATCGATGCGCAACGCGGCGTGCTGTCGGTCGATCAGTTGGCGCGTATCAAGGATACGATCAGGGAACTCGTCATTGAGTTGGCCGGTCATCTGGACCGGGCGCCGGAAGTCGAGACCACGGGTACGGCGTGGCACGGGACGGCACCGATACTATGCGTGGCCGGGCGCGGCCCGTTGGACGAGGCGGTCGCGGCCATGCTCTGCCAGTTGCTGAGCAAGCACGGCATCGGTGCCCGCATCGCGCCCTACGAGGCTGCCACGCGCGGTAATATCAACTACCTGGAGACGGACGACGTGGCGATGGTGTGTATTTCATACCTCGATGTCAGCACGCGGAACGCTCATTTGCGCTATTTGCTTCAGCGCCTGCGGCAACGCATGCCGGTGACCCCGTTCGTCGTCGGGCTTTGGCCGAGCGGGGCTTCATCGGTCTCGGATCTGGGATTGCGCGCCGAATTCGGTGCGAATTACTACGCCATGACGTTGCAGGATGCGGTCGAGATCTGCGTCAAGGCCGCGCATTTGGCCGAGGAGACGGCCCCGGTTCCGACACTTTCCCCAAGCGCGAGTTCGTGAGCGGCGACGCCGGACGTCGGCCCGACATGCGTCCGCGGGAAGACCAGAGCAAAATGTGTTAATGCCATAGTCCGCTGGGGCAGACCAGAGAACGAGGCGAGATAGAAATCTCCGCACCCGGAGATTTCGCCAATTACGTGATTGCGCCTGAATGTCCTGACCATGCTATGGTTCAGTTCACTCGCCCGCCTTGAAGGTTCCTTGCATGGCTAAATTTCTGCGCCGCGTCGCAGCACTCATTTCGTCAACCATTCTGGCATCGCAGGCCGTCGCGCATGAGGTGGGCCGGGTGCATACGCCCGAAGTCGATATCGGCTACGAGACCTTTGGCGTTCGCGGTCCTGCGATGCCGGTGATAGCGGTCAATGGCGGTCCCGGCCTGTCGCACGCCTATATGCTGGTCAACGACATGTGGCTGAAGGTCGCCCAACACCGGCTTGTCGTGTTCTACGACCAGCGCGGCACCGGCGCCTCCAGGCAGCTGCAAGCCGGCGCCTCACAAGGCATGGATGCCCAAATCGCCGATCTCGATGCGGTTCGCGCCAAACTCGGCCTCGACAAGGTGGCACTGGTCGGTGATTCCTATGGCGGCATGCTGGTCATGGCCTACGCCGCCGCGCATCCCGAGCATGTGGCCAAGCTGGTTCTGTCGGATTCGGCGGCGCCATCGTGGAACAGCATGGTCCATCTGCTGCCGCAAACCTTCCCCGATATCGAGGAGCAGGACGAGGCGGAGCAGAAAAAGCTCGGCGACACGACCGAGGCGGCCGCGCGCGCCAGCCTGCTCAATCACTTCAAGATGATCTTCTACTCACCGGACAAGCGCGCGGCCTATATGGCCCATATGGGTGATTTGGGCTACGAACCCGCGGTCGGGGAGGCGGTTGCCACCGCGACAGCGGAGCTGGATCTGACACCGAAACTGGCCGGGTTCACCGACTTTCCGACGCTGGTGCTCTCCGGGCGCCACGACATGAACGTCGCCCCGCTGACCGCTTGGCGCATGGGCCACCTGATCCCCGGTGCCAAGATCGTCTTCTTCGAGCATAGCGGGCATTTGCCATCCTATGAGGAACCGGCCGAGTATCGCGCCGTTCTGGAGGGATTTCTGGACAAGCACTGAACGACGTTCGGGCCGCCCACGGCCGCACCCTGAAAGCCCCCGGCTCTGCCGGGGATACTTACCCGATCGAGTCGTCACGGCGGGGAAGTCAGGTTAACGATAGAATTTCCGTCGATCCGCCTATCACGGTCACTCGGCCATCGCAATGGTGGTTCGCCACTCTTTTCGGCCGGCTTCCAGATCCGACCGCGCGAAACTTTCACGCAATTTTATCAGTTCGCTTTCCGCTCGTCTCGCGCAACGCTGTTGTTGTTATCAACCGGCCGGTCGGAGTAGGGTAGGATTATCTTAGGGCCTTTAGCCGGAGCGGCGATGCCAATCGAAATTCGGGTCATCATGTACACCGATCAGGAGGTCGTCGCAGCGCTGTCGGGATACTTCCGCAGGGCCGGCAAGCCCTTGACCGTCGGGACCATCCAAAACTTCAAAGTTGACGACGGCGCGGTCATGTCGGTGGATCTGACGGTGGAAACCATGGATGGCGAGATTGTGCATCACAAGGTTGCCGAGACCGATCTGGCGGCCGCACTCTTGATGGATGCGATCAACCGCAAAGTTCCACTGCCGACCGAGTCGAACAAGCGACTTTACATGATTGCCGACCACCTGGCACTGGTTATCGATCAGCGGCAAGTATCGGGTGACCCCGGCCGTGCGACGCGCCTTGCTCGACGTAGGGGAATTGGCATGCCGCCTTCATGACGCCGAGAGCTATTTGCGGGGAGTGCCCGCCATGTGTGTACAAAAAGCCGCTGGATTTCTCACCCAGCGGGTGATTTTCGGGCGGTGGCATGAGCTGGCATCGGCACGTCGGAGGCTCCGGTGCGGTGATTGGTGCCCTTGCCGGAAGGAGATGGAAGATACCGGTGCATTCTACGTCAAGACTGTGCCGGCGTGGGGGACGAGGTTATGATGCTAAGCTTTTTCGTGGTCGATGATGAGCCGGATATTGTCGACCTTTTTCAGCAGCGCTTTCGCCGCGAGGTGCAGAACGGGGAATGCCGCCTCCATTTCGCTCAATCGGGCGACGAGGCATTGCGCCTGATCAAGGAGGGGCTCGACCCAGAGCCCGTGTTAATTCTGACCGACATCAATATGCCGGGAATGGACGGGCTGGAACTTTTGGAGCGCGTTAAACAGCACCGGCCGGAACTGCATGTCGTCATGGTCACCGCCTATGGCGATTCCGAGCGACGGCGCCTTGCCGCGGAGCGCGGCGCCACGGATTATCTGGTCAAGCCGATCGATTTTGTCGCCCTGAAGACGCTGATCAAGGAGATCGCTGCCAATGCCGCACCGCCTACGGTGCGCCCGGCGGACGAGTAGCGAAGGGTTGCGCTGGGGCGGCGGCATTCGGTCGCTTCCTCAACGGGGTATGTGCAGTCGTGCGCGCAACCCGCCCTGCGGCGAGACTTCAAGAATGATATCGCCGCCATGGCTCAGCATGATATCGCGCGCAATCGTCAGGCCAAGCCCGACGCCGCCGGTCGACCGGTTGCGCGATGTTTCCAGGCGAAAGAATGGCCGGAACACCGCCTCGCGCAAGGCCTCGGGAATGCCGGGTCCGTCGTCGTCCACCATGATTTCGACGGCGGTGCGTTGCGGCAGAACCGTGACCCAGACATGGCCACCATAGCGCGCGGCATTGCCGATCAGATTGATGATGCAGCGGCGGAACGCGTCGCGGCGCACCGCGACATGTAATTCGGCGGGGATGATCAGGCTGATTGTTGCACCATCGCGCCGGCTGGTGGCGACGGCATCCTCAAGCAACGCCAAAAGATCTGTGACCTGGGGCGCCTCGTTGCCTTCGCCGCGCGCAAATGACAAATACCCCTCGATCATTTGCTGCATTTCATCCACGTCGGATTTCAATGCTTGTATATCTTCGCCATCGCCGAGCAATTCCAGTTCAAGTTTCATGCGGGTCAATGGCGTGCGCAGATCGTGGGACACGCCGGCCAACATCTCGGTACGCTGCGTGATCTGGCGCTGGAGGCGTGCGCGCATGACCAGAAAGGCCGCCGCGGCCTGACGAACCTCGGTCGCACCCTGGGGCTTGAAATCGGGCACGTCCCGGCCTTTGCCGAATGCCTCGGCCGCGACGGCCAGACGGTGGAGCGACCGGGCCTGATTGCGCAGCAGCATGCCGCCGAACGCGAAGGTCAGGAGGCCGGTGCCCATCATCCAGAACAGCACCGTATAAGCATTGCCGGTAAAGAGGCGGTTGCGGGGCACCAGCACGCGCATGATCCCGTCCGGCAACTGGATCGACACGGCCAATGCTCTCGGCCAATTGGGATTGTCGGTATCGTCGATCAGGAACGGCAGCCTGAGGCGTTCGGCCAGGGCTGCCGTCAGCACCTCCTCCTCCATGCTGCCGCTCGGTGACTGCGGCTCGGGCAGTTTGGCACCGGGGAGGAGCGTAAAGCGCAAATCGGTCGCCAGCCCCGCCTCATCGAGGAAGGACTGCTCCGACAAATCACCAGAATCAGGCTCGCGGGCATTGAGTGTCAAGGCAATCTCGCCCGCAACCGCGCCCGACAGGCGGCGCACGACGGTATCCCACAAGCGATCATTGAACACTTTGATGGTGACCGCCTGGACCAGGATGAGCGGCGTCATCAGGATCAGGATCGAGCGGCCGAACAGCGTGCGCGGCAGCATCCATTTGACCATGCCGCCTAACGTCCGTCGCTTGCGGACTGGCGGGGCGGCACGCTCGGCACCTGCCGTGTCGGCCGGACCCGCGGGTTTCGCGGCGTCAATCCGGTTTGAGGACATAGCCGGTGCCTCGCACGGTTTGGAGATATCGTGGATATTTCTGATCGCGCTCGATCTTCTTGCGCAGCCGGGTGATCTGGACATCGACGGTCCGCTCATTCCCGCCGAATTGATTGTAGGCCGAAAGCGTTTCGCGCGACATTGGCTGGCCGGGGTTGGTCGCGAGCGCCATCAGCAATGCCGCTTCACCCTCGGTCAGATGGACCCGCTGCCCGCTGCGGCTGAGTTCGCCCCGCACCAGATCCAGACGGCAATCGCCGAACACAAGCTCGCGAACCGCCACCTGCGGTGCCGGGGGCGGGGGCATGCGCGTTAAAATGTTCTTTAACCGCAGGACCAATTCGCGCGGCTCGAAGGGTTTGGCCAGATAATCGTCGGCGCCCCGTTCCAGCCCGTTTACCCGGTCGCCCGGCTCGGACATCGCGGTCAACATCAGTACTGGAACCCGGCTGGTCAGGCGCAACTCGGACAGCAGGTCGAACCCGCTATCGCCCGGCATCATGACGTCGAGCACAATGAGATCGAATTCGAACGCGCTCAGTTTGACGCGCGCATCGGCGCAATCGGCCGCTTCGGTGACGCGGAAGCCGTTGCGGAGCAGATATCGCCGGAGCGCCGAGCGCAGGCGGCTGTCATCATCGACCACCAGCAGATGCGGCGGTTCGCGTTCCGCGGCGGCAGGATCGACCGGCAACTCGCTCATCCTTCCGTCTCCCCGCGCGAACGTCGGTGGATGTCCGTCAAAGCCGCCAGAACGCGGCGAAAGCCGTCCACGGATTGCGGGCCGCATTCGCGGTAGGCCCGCGCGATCGGGCCGCGCTGGCAGGCCCAGATCCGGCTTTCCAGAGCCCGGCCGGCCTCGGTCAGTGACAGGATGCGCTGTCGGCGATCATCGGTGCCGCGCTGCTGGACGACCAGACCCTGTTCGGTCAACTCGCGCACCAACCGGCCCAGGCTTTGCAGCGTGATGCCGAGCGTGATTTGCAGATCGGACACCGTGCTCCGCCCGGCCCGGCCGATAAAATGAATCGCCCGGCCGTGACCTCGTGCCAACCCGTGCTGTTCCAGCAGCGCGTCGGCCTCAGCATCGAGATCGCGGAACGCAAAGAACAATTGTTCGAACCCCAGGCGAAGTTCGTCGTCGCGCAGAAACAGCAAGGCGGTGGCGGGTGATATTTCTGGCATGGTTGCCGCGTCCGGCCGGGGGTGGCATTCGTTCGATAAAGACCGTAGTTCTTAGCACCACCGGCTTCAAGCCATCGTAAGGAACTGCTCATGAGTCTCATCCCTTTCGACGATCGCGACGGTGTCATCTGGTTCGATGGCCAACTCGTGCCTTGGCGCGACGCCAAGATCCATGTCCTGACCCACGGCCTGCATTATGGCAGCTGCGTCTTCGAAGGCGAGCGCGTCTATGGCGGCACCGTGTTCAAGATCACCGAACATCACCGCCGACTCCATGAGAGCGCCCGGCTGCTGGGATTCCAACTGCCCTATTCGGTCGAGGTGATCGATGAAGCGACCCGTCAGCTCGTCGCCGCCAACGGCATCGTGGATGGCTATGTCCGGCCGGTCGCGTGGCGTGGTTCCGAGATGATGAGCGTGGGGGCCCAGCAGTCGCGCATTCATGTCGCGATCGCGACATGGCAATGGCCCAGCTATTTCTCGCCCGAAGCGCGCATGCGCGGCATCCGCCTGACGATCGCGAAATGGCAGCGGCCCTCGCCGCAATCGGCGCCGACCGCCGCCAAGGCCGCCGGGCTCTATATGATCTGCACCATGTCGAAGCATGCGGCCGAGAATGAGGGCTATGACGACGCGCTGATGTATGATTATCGCGGCTTCGTCGCCGAAGCGACCGGCGCCAACATGTTCCTGATCATCGATGGTCAGATCCATACCCCGACGCCCGATTGCTTTCTCAACGGCATCACCCGCCAGACGGTAATCGATCTGGCCAAGCGGCGCGGCATCACCGTGGTCGAGCGTCATATTCCGGCCGAGGATCTGGCGCGCGCGTCCGAAGTGTTCGTGACCGGTTCGGCCGCGGAAGTGACCCCGGTGCGCGAAATCGGCCCGCATAATTATCAGCCGGGTCAGATCAGCCGGCAATTGATGGAAGATTACGGTCGGCTGGTGCGTCAACAGCCGCTGGAATGACCGACCGAGCGGGCGTGCCGCGGGCGATCATCGTCGGCGGCGGCCCTGCCGGGTTGATGGCGGCCGAAACCCTGGCTGGCGCCGGGGTTTCGGTCGATCTCTACGAGGCGATGCCCACGGTCGGCCGCAAGCTGCTGATGGCCGGCCGGGGCGGGCTCAATCTGACCCATAGCGAGGGTTCCGCCCGGTTTCTGGGGCGTTACGGCACCGCGATCGAGCATTTGCGCCCGGCGCTTTCGGCATTCGATGCCGCTTCCTTGCGCGACTGGGCGGCCGGACTCGGCATCGAAACCTTCATCGGGTCGAGCGGCCGGGTTTTCCCCCGAGCGCTGAAGGCCTCGCCGTTGCTGCGCGCCTGGCTAGCCCGGCTGAACGGGCAGGGCGTACGCATCCACACGCGCCACCGCTGGGTCGGTTTCGCGGCCGGCGGCGGTTGTTTGTTTGAGGCACCGTCCGGCCCGATCACGGTCGAGGCCGACGTGACCGTGCTGGCCTTGGGCGGCGCCAGTTGGCCGAGACTCGGTGCCGATGGCGCCTGGGCACCGATTCTGGCGGAAGAGGGGCTGGCATTGGCACCGTTCCGGCCGGCCAATTGCGGCCTGACAATCGATTGGTCCGCGCCGTTTCGCGAGCGCTGGGCCGGCACACCGCTGAAGACGATCGCGGCCCAGTTCGGGGCCGAGCGCGTCCTGGGCGAGGCGGTCATCACCGCTTATGGCATCGAAGGCGGCGTGATCTATGCGCTGGGCGCCGCCTTGCGCGACGCCGCGCTGCGGCCGGGCGGGGCCGAATTGCACCTGGATTTGCGACCGGGTCTCTCGGTGACGGCACTGGCCGAGCGCTTGGCCGCACCGCGCCGGGGCGCCAGCCTGGCCAATTTCCTGCGCAAAGCCGGCGGTCTCGCGCCGATTTCCGGGGCATTGCTGCGTGAGGCCGTCAGCCAGTTGCCGCCCGAAGCGCTGGCGCTGGCAAGGCTCATCAAGCAAATGCCGCTCCGCCTGACCGGGACCGCACCGCTGGCGCGGGCGATCTCGACGGCCGGCGGCGTGTGCTTCGCAGGGCTCGACGATGATTTCATGATCCGCGACCGGCCCGGCTGTTATCTCGCCGGCGAAATGCTGGATTGGGAGGCCCCGACCGGCGGCTATCTGCTGCAAGCCTGCTTCGCGACCGGCCGCTGGGCGGCGCGCGGGGTGTTGCGCCGGGTTGGATGCCGTATCGCGGATGATCGAGGTGCGTTTCCCGGCCCTGGTATTTCTGCTCATAGGTTTTGACGGATTGAGCGCGGCATGGCTGGCGAGGCCTGATGCCGGTGGGTTTGGGTGCCCTTGGATGATGGCCGGCTTGGTTCGGATATAGAATGTCTGCTCTTAGGCCTGAAGATGCAAAAGCGGACAGTTGCTCGCCGACCGCCATGGGCCGATGGCGGTCGTTCTGCTTCTCGGCGGGACGCGGGAATAAGCGGCCGTTCGTTGTGGTCGGGCTGCCTCCGCTTAAACCATACGCGTATCCGCGTTTGCCCCGCGTTCAGCGCGGCCGGTTCTCTGCGGGATGGTATAAGTAGATTCCGAGTCTACGGTGGCGTATGATCGCCTGGCAGTGTTGCTCTGCTCGGTACTGTAAATTCCATCAGCAGGGTATCGAATTCGACCAAGTTCCAACGGAAGCCGGCGCGGCGTGTTCGTGCCCGATCGGCTCGCGCTCGAGACGTTGGACGGCACGCTCATCGACAGCTGCGACCATGCCGAAGCAACCTTCGCGGACCAGATGCTCGAAACGCCGTGGGATGCATTCCATTTCGCGTATTTCTCCAGCGAAACGGCCAGCGGCGCCAACCGGTAGGAACAGGCTCGATCGTGGCAGCGGATTCTGCGGCCGAGCACCGCCATCCCGATCCTCGCACCAACAAAGGAAGCAAGACCATGGCAAGCCACACCGTCACCACCAAGGACGGCATCGAAATCTACTACAAGGACTGGGGTTCGGGCCTGCCGATCGTGTTCAGCCACGGCTGGCCGCTGTCGGCGGACGATTGGGACACGCAGATGTTGTTTTTCTTGCGCCACGGCTATCGGGTCATCGCGCATGACCGCCGTGGCCATGGCCGATCGACCCAGACCTCCAGCGGCCACGATATGGATCATTATGCCGATGACCTGGCGGTCCTGACGGCGCATCTCGATCTCAAGAACGCCGTCCATGTCGGCCATTCGACGGGCGGCGGCGAGGTCGCGCGCTATCTCGGACGCCATGGCGAGGGCCGGGTCGCGAAAGCCGTGCTGATCAGCGCTGTGCCGCCGCTGATGGTGAAGACCGAGGCCAATCCGGGCGGCCTCCCCAAGGAGGTGTTCGATGGACTGCAGGCGCAGCTCGCAACCAACCGCGCGCAATTCTATCGCGACCTACCCGAAGGGCCGTTCTACGGTTTCAACCGTCCGGGCGTGAAAGCGTCGGAGCCGATCATCCAGAATTGGTGGCGGCAGGGAATGATGGGCGGCGCCAAGGCGCATTATGACGGCATCGTCGCCTTCTCGCAGACCGATTTCACCGAGGATTTGAAGAAGATCAGGGTGCCGGTGCTGGTGATGCATGGCGACGACGATCAGATCGTCCCCTACGCCGATGCCGGTCCGCTGTCGGCAAAACTGCTGAAGAACGGCACGCTCAAGACCTATAACGGCTTCCCCCACGGCATGCCCACGACCGAATCTGAAACGATCAATTCCGACCTGCTTGCCTTTATCCGGGCCTGAGACCTTGTGCCCATGGCGGCGCATCAGCCACCGGGCGGCAGCGAAATACAGCAACTTCGCCACGATGCGCGAAGGCGGCGCGATCCTCGGCCCGTGGAGCGCATGACTGCGCGAGCCGGAGCCGGGGGACCGCGATCTGGGGGTTGCGAAGGCGATGACACGCTTCACTTCAACGCCGTTAGAATTGAAAGGGCCATCTCATGACCAAAGCCGCCACGACCATTGTGCTTGTGCACGGTGCCTGGGCCGATGGCTCAAGCTGGAACAAGGTAATCCCTCTCCTTCAGGCCAAGGGTCTGCCCGTCATTGCCGTCCAACTCCCGCTGACCTCGATCGTCGATGATCTCGCCGTGACAAAGCGCACGATCTCGACGATCGACGGGCCGATCGTCCTGGTGGGTCACAGCTGGGGCGGCATGGCCGTCACGCAGGCGGGCGACGACCCCAAGGTGGCGGCGCTTGTCTATGTCTCAGCCTTTGCGCCGGAGATCGGCGAGAGCGGCAGCAGCCTGATCGGCGCGCATCCGGCACCGCCGGCACTGTCGACAGTCGTCACCGATAGCGCCGGATTCACCTATCAAACGGTCGAAGGCATGGTCAGGAATGTCGCGCCGGATCTTCCGGAAGCGGATGCGCGGACACTGGCCGCGACACAAGGGCGGCTCGCGGGGGTTGCATTTGGGCAGGCAGCCACCGTGGCTGCCTGGAAGGCAAAGCCCTCTTGGTTTATCGTCACCGTCGACGATCGTGTGGTCAGTGTCGAGCTGCAGAGAACGGAAGCCGAGCGAATGGCCGCGCGGGTGACCACCCTGCATGCCAGCCATATGTCATTGCTATCGCAGCCCGGCAAAGTCGCGGCCGTCATCGAAGAGGCCGCGGAGTCGGTCAATGCCATGGCAGCGGCTTAGTCGCGAACGAGCAAGCGTTCAGCGATCTTCTGCAAGACTTGCCAAGAAGAGGTCAGTATGAAATGGCGTTGAACAGGTCCTTGCGCAAATCCCCAGCGTCCGCCTTACTCGTTGGCTTTGCCGCTTGCATCGCCATCGCGTCGTCGGCCTTCGCAGCGGCCCCTCAGGTTCGTACCCAGGCGCCCGGCTTTTATCGCATCATGCTGGGCGATTTTGAGATCACGGCGCTGCTGGACGGGACACATCCGTTTCCGGATGAAGCGGTGCTGATGAAACCGAAGCCAGGTACGTCCGCCGAACGCTCGAAATTGTTCGACGACAACCCGCAGGAGGCCAATGCGCTCCTGGCGGCGGCCGATCTGAAAGCGCCGACCGAAGGATCGATCAATGCCTTTCTGATAAACACCGGGACCAAGCTGATATTGATCGACAGCGGTGCCGGTACGCTCTACGGCGCCTGTTGCGGGCACCTGATTGAAAACCTCAGGGCAGCGGGATACCGACCTGAGCAAGTCGACGAAGTCTTGTTGACACATCTCCACGCGGACCATGTTGGCGGGATTGCTCCAGGCGGGCAGATGGCTTTTCCGAACGCCATTGTCCGCGCAAGCAAGCTGGATGCCGAATACTGGTTGAACGATGCAAATGAAAAGGTGGCCCCCGCCTTTTTACGACCGATGTTCGAGGGCGATAAAACCTCATTGAAACCTTACATTGCCGCCGGCCGGTTCCAGCCTTTTGACGGGGATGCGGAACTTGTCGCCGGCATTCGGGCGATACCAGCGCCGGGGCATACCTCGGGCCATACGGTATATGCAGTCGAGAGCGGCGGGCAGAAGCTGTTGGTTTGGGGCGACATAGTTCACGTCGCCGCAATTCAATTCCCGGACCCCTCGATTTCCGTCGAATATGACACTGACGCTGCGCTCGCCGAAACTACCCGCAGAACATTGTTTGCTGAAGCGGCGAAGGACGGATTCTGGATTGGCGCAGCGCACATCTCTTTCCCCGGATTGGGCCATGTCGGGGTTAGAGGGACGGAGTTTATCTGGATGCCCGCGGAATATACGACACGAATGTCGGCGCAAACCCACTAGGGTCTGTGGACATTTGATTGGCTGAGAGGGATTCCCCTGAGCGGCGAAATTTGATTCAAGGCTAGCAAATGGAAGCTGGCCTTGGATCGGACTGTTTTGAGCGATGCACAGTGGGAGCGGGTCGCACCGCTACTTCCCGGTAAGCCGGGAGATCGAGGACGCAGCGGCGCGGACAATCGGCTGTTTCTTGAGGCGATCTTGTGGACCGCGCGAACCGGATCGCCATGGCGGGATCTGCACAAGGAGTTCGGATCCTGGAACTCGACGTTCAGGCGCTTCCGCCGCTGGGCGCTGAAGGATGTCTTCGAGAAGATCTTCAATGCCTTATCCGGAGATCCGGATTTCGAATACGCGATCATCGATGGCACGATCGTTCGGGTCCACCAGCATGGCACCGGCGCAAAAGGGGGACTCAAAATCAGGCCATCGGGCGGTCGCGCGGTGGTTTGACAACCAAGATCCTGGCGCTTGTCGACGCGCTGGGTAACCTCTCGCACTTCATCCTGCTGCCGGGCCAGCGCCACGACAGTGTAGGCGTCGAACCGTTGATCACCGGCATCGAGTTCGACGCGCTTCTGGCCGACAAGGCCTTCGACAATGACTGGCTCCGCACCGAGCTCGACAAACGCGGCGCCGCCGCGGTCATTCCGCCTAAGGCAGACCGTGCGAGGCGACTCCCTTGCGACTTCGTGATGTATCGCTGGCGGCATCTGGTCGAGAACTTCTTCTGCAAACTCAAAGAGTTCCGCCGTATCGCCACCCGCTACGACAAGACTGACGAGAGTTTCAAAGCAATGATCCATCTCGTCGGGTCCCTCCTGGCGATCCGATAAATGTCCACAGACCCTAGAGCGGATCGCGTGAATCCGCTCTCGATTCAAATGGATAGAGACCGATTCAGCGACCAGACCGGGCCGGTCTGGTCGCATCGGGCTCTAGGAGGTGCGATCCGGCTGTCCGCCTTCGAGAAAGAGGCACTTTCGCCAAAATGACCTACATGGGCGCGAATCCGCCATTATAGCGCAGTTTATGCGAGGGTCGCCTGGTGGTTTAACTTACGAACCTCCGGAGTGGCCGGCAACCAGATCGCCGCATCGGTATCTCCGAATGGCACAACTGCACCGTCGACGATCCGGGTGCCAACCCAGGCGCAGACCAGCGCATCGATCTGGTCCTCAAGAGTCTTCAAAGAGGAGATTGGGACCGGCTCGGTAGGCCAGTCGAATACAGCGCCTTGGATGAACTTCTCCAGTTGCACGACGATGGATTGAAACTGCGCTACTGCTATCCGCCACCGGTCTGCTGTTGGAATGTCCGGCCAGAGCTTTGATGCTCTCGCGACTTTGTAAGGGTAGCGTCGTGCTATCTGCATTAAATGCAGCAGGGCGGGGTGGGGATATGTCTCGTACAAGCCCGGCAAGAGGATTCGCTCGGTCGCCAAGGGGAAGCCCGCTGTCGCAAAGCCGTTCCGAAGAGTAGATGCGATGGAACCGGGTCGGACGGCCGAAGGGGTGTGGGTGCTGCATCCGGCACCGCCGAAAGTTTTCGACACAAGATTGTCCGCAGTTCGACGGCCGGTGATAGGGAGCTTCGATAAGGGCATGTCAACGACGATGGTCGACAAGGCTGCACCGGGTGCCAGGACGTTCGCGGCCTCGACGATCGCGCCCGGGACTTCCTGGAAGCTTTCCGGCACCGAGAAGCCAGCGGCTGCGATAAAGTTCTGATATGAGCCGTGGACGGCGACCGTCCGCCATGCCCCCCTAACCGTCTCAGCAACCAACGCTACGCCGCTGGATCCGCGCGTGGTCCAGGCGGCGTCAAGACCAATAACAGCGCGTGGCTTACAAACAGGTGTGCTGTTCTCCATGACCTACCTCGCGATGTTCCCGCAGAGTAAAGGCGGGATGCGTGCCGATGGCAAGTGCGCGCAGGCGAAGGTGGACTTAAAGTTGAGTTACGGCTCTGCTCCAAAGCCGGTTAATGACCGCTTCCGAGCGCGATGACCACGCCCAGGAGCGACCGTAATGGGCGCAAAGGTGCCACCGTTCGGCAGCCCTGAACGTCCGGTCTTGGGATTATCCGATTGGTCGTCTAGCGGCCGACGTGAAGTCGAATCCGCCCCACCATTCAACCCATCAAAACCTCGACCCGAGCATACCAGCCCAAGATGCTTCCCGCCAATCCCCCCCAAACTCAGAACGGTGACAAGATATCGATCAACTGCGATCCAAGCCTCGGCTGCTGGAGATCCTCGCTCTGGCCGCGTCCGGTATAAGACAGCCGGGCTTCGGCGATCTTGGCCCAGGCGATCGTGTTGGTCGCGTCGATGTCGGTGGGCCGCACGATGCCGGTGAAGGCGACATCGCGCAGATCGTAATCGACGCGCACCTCCTGCTTTGCGGTCACCACCATGTTGCCGTTCGGCAGAACCTGGGTGACCATGGCGGCGAGTTGGACCGTGATCTGTTCGGAACGGTTGATGCTGGCCTTGCCGTCGGTCGAGCGTACGCCCGAGGTGCTGATCAGCGTTGCGGGGTTGGCGGCGTGCGGCAGGATCTTTTGCAACGTGCTTTCGAAGCCCAGCAGATTGGCGGCGCCGACATTGTCGGTGTCGTTGCGGGCACCCTGGGTTTCATTGGCCAGAATGGCGCTGTCATTGATCGTCACGCTGACCGTCAGCACGTCGCCGACCCGGCTTGCCCGCTGATCCTTGAAGAAGGCGCGGGCGCCCGGCTGCCAGATCGAGCCGATATGGAATTCGGTCGGATGGGGGTTGGGCACCGGCATCGAGACCGGCTGATATCCCGCGGCCTTGGTCGGGTCGCTGATTCCGGTCATGGTCGGCGCACCACCCAACTCGTTCAGCTTGGTGCCGACATTGGAACTGCACGCGCCCAAAGCCAGACCCAACATGCCCAGCGCGGCGAGGGGGAGGGGGCGAGTCATGATGGTTGGTTCCGATCCAAAGGCAGCTAGCGGGCCAGGGCTTGCTGGACCGCGGGTGTGCGGACGGCGACTTTGCCGGATTCGAGTATGATTGCGTCGATCGTGCGGTTCGATTGGACATTGACCACGCGGATGACCGCATCGCGGCCGCCCTCGTCGAGCGCCTTGCCTTCGGCGGTGAGATAGAGGCCGGGCCGCTCAAGCACGATCAGCACCGGGTCGTTGCGCTTGATCACGATCGGCACCTGAAGATCGACCGGGCGCAGCGGCTGGCCGGCCGCCAACGGATGGCGTGGCGTCCGGCCGATCATCTCTTGCGGATCCATGATGTCGCCGGCCGGGAACGCAGCACTGGCGACCGCGGTCCAGGTCACGTCGCCCGCCACCACCTTCTCGCCGGGGGTCATCGGGTGGGCCAGGACCGGAACATCGATCATCGCGATCAGCCGGCCCGAAACGCGGATCGGCGCTGCCGCCTGATTGTCGGCCGGAACCCGCAGTTCGGCGGTGAAGCGGCTGGTCGCCTGATTGACCTCGACATGCTCGATGCCATAGCCGGGCTGGTCGCCGACCGGCACTTCGATGCGATATTGCGTATCGAGGGCGATCTGGGTCTTCGCGGCGGCGAGGCCGAGTTGGCGGGTGATCTGCGTGGATAATTCGGTATTGTCGATCGTCCGGGCGGCGCGTTGGACCCGGATTGCCGTCTGGCTCGAGGGCGGTTGCCAGCTCAAGCCGTAATTGCGCGCGGTCGCGGCGAGCCAGGGCGCCTCGAACAACAGCGAGGTGCCGGCGACGGGTGCGGTCGCCACCACGTCTTCGGCATGCGGGCCGGCATTGTCGAACAAATCGCCGAGCTTGACCTGAGACGCGGCGACTCGCGCGGCGGTGCGCAGGGTCGCGTTCGGTGGGGCCGGGGAGTCGGGTTCGGCGGCGGTTGCCGCAAAGGCGATCAGGGCGGCGCCGAGGGCGAGGGTCAGGGTGGTGCGCATCATAAGCTCCCGAAGCCGTGGTTAATGGAGATTGCTCAGCGTCTGCTGCATCTGATCGGCCGCCTCGATCACCTTGGAATTCATTTCATAGGCGCGCTGGGCCGTGATCAGATTGGTGATTTCATTGACGACATTGACGTTCGAGGTTTCGAGAAAGCCCTGTTGTATGACGCCGGTGCTGTTGACGCCGGGATTGGCCACGGTCGGCGTACCCGATGCCTGGGTCTCGGTCAGCAGATTCTGTCCGGTGGCGAGCAGCCCGGCCTCGTTGGGAAAGACCGCGAGCGTCAGTTGGCCGGCGACCTGTGGATTGACCTGGCCGGAGACCTGGGCCTGGACTTGGCCGCTCTGATCGATCGTGATCGAGGTGGTGTTGGCCGGGATGGTGACGGCGGGCAGCACGGGAAAGCCGTCGGCGGTCACGATCTGGCGGGCATTGTTGAGCTGAAACGAGCCGGCGCGGGTATAGGCCGTGGTGCCGTTCGGCAATTGCACCTGAAAAAAACCGTCGCCTTGAACGGCGAGATCGAGCGGATTGCCGGTCTGGCTCAGATTGCCTTGCAGGCCCATGCGGTAGACCGCGGCGGCCTTGACGCCGATGCCGATCTGCACGCCGACCGGCACGATCGTGCCGGCATCGGACGAGCTGTCGCCCGGCGCGCGGATGTTCTGGTACAGCAGATCCTGGAACTCGGCGCGCTGTCCCTTGAAGCCGGTCGTGTTCAGATTGGCGATGTTGTTCGAGATGACCTCGACCATCAACTGCTGGGCCTGCATGCCGGTTGCGGCAATGTCCATGGCGCGCATGGTGGTGGTTTCCTTCTTTTGTCTTCAGACGACGCGCGAGATTTTGTCGATGGCGTTCTTGATGCGGGTATCCTCGCCATTGATCACTTCGGCCGCACCGGTATAGCCTTTCTGCAAGCCGAGCAGCTTGTTCAGCGCCGCCATGGCATTGACGTTCGATTGTTCCAGCATCCCCTGATGCACCTTCGAGGTCGTGGCCGGATCCGGCTGATCTTCGGTCGCGTAAAGCCCGTCGGCGGCATCGACCAGATCTTGCTGATTGTCGAAATGGGCGAGGCCAAGCTTGGCGATCGGCCCGGTCTCGTTCGACACTTGGCCGTCATCGGAAATTGTAATCCGGCGCGTATTGGCCGGCATGATGATCGGCTGGCCCTGGTCGGACAGCAATTGGTTGCCTTGCGACGTGACCAGCGTGCTGCTGGCGTCGAGCTGAAACCGGCCATTGCGGGTGTAGCGTGGGCCGTCTTGCGTGCCGACCGTGAAATAGGCGTCGCCGTCGATCCCGGCATCGAGCGGGTTGCCGGTCAGCTTCAGATCGCCCTGTTTTGTATCGCGCTGCACGCCACTGTCGCGGACATAGGCGATGGTGCCGCCGCCCGGTGCCGCTTGCAGATACTGCCTGAACTGCACACTTTCGCCCTTGAAGGCGGTGGTTGACATGTTGGCCAGATTGTTGGCCAGCACATCCATGCCGCTTTCCAGCGCCTTCTGCGAAGACAAGGAGATATAAGTTGCCGTCTGCATCGGAACCGTCCTTCGGGGTCGCTCGGCCGATCGCCGCTGCGTTCTCTTCAGCACGCTTCGTGCCAGACGGATAAATCGTTTTAATTCAGTTTGTTAGGCGATGTCTGACGCTTGCAGGGGCGACCCTTGCCGGGTGATGCCGATGCCGGGCGGCAGAAAATACCGATCCCCGACTTGCCGTACCGGTGCCGAAGGGTTAGGTGTTGCAATGTCAGCGAGCGGGAGAGCGAACGATGCGGCCACGCAGGATCATTCTTATTGTCGCTCTGCTGGTGATTGTCGGCGGATTGACGGGTGGTTTCTATTTTCGGGCGGCGCTCACCCCGATGATCTTGGGGGCTGCAGGCGATGCGGGGCCGCCGACCAAGCGGGTCGTCAAGCCCGACGAGGTCGCTTATTGCGATCTGCCCGACATCATGGTGACGCTCGACAATCGGGGTTTGCCCGGCAACCATGTTGTCAAATTATCGGTCAGCCTGGAACTTGATGACAGAGCGGAACAGCCGCGTGTGCAGGCCTATATCCCGCGTGTTATCGATGTTTTTCAGGTCTATATCCGGCAGTTGAGCGTCGAGGACGTGACAGGCGTGCCGAAGATTCAGCAGTTGCGCAAGGCGGTGCTGACGCGAATCAACGCGGCATTGGAGCCAACGCATGTCGATGATGTGCTGTTTCGCGAGGTACTGGTTCAGTAAGTGCCAGTGCTTGCCGAATGAGGGCTGCTTGTTCGGCTTGAATAAGTCAGAGGGCGATTCAGATTTCGGCCCGAAACATCGCGCTCTAGCCGATCAGATTGATGGCGGTCTGATCGGTTTGGTTGACGGCCCTGAATGTCGCCACATTGGCCTGGTAACTCAAACTGGCTTGGGCGAAGTTGAGCGCCTGCGCGGCCAGATCAACAACAGAATTTCCAGTCGTGCCCAGCGTTGCAGTCACGCCACCGCCCTGAAGGGCGGTGTTGGTTGCGGTCAGCGCATCGAAGACTTGTCCGGCGACCGAGCCCGGCTGTGTCCCGTTGAGCGGGGGTGCCCCGTTTGAAGAACCGATGGCGGTGGATTGAATCGGCGTACCGTCAGTGGCATTGGCGATGTTATCGGCCGCCGCAAAAAGCTGCGTCTGCGACGCCAGAACGCCGCTGATGGCGATATCCGTAGGATTTCCGACCGAGGCGACCATGGCTTCAAGCCCGTGAGTTTAACGTTACGATTCCATGTTGGTCTAAAGCGGCTTGAAGTCAAGCGAGTATTGCTCGGCATTTTAGAGAATTGCCGGATGCAAATGGCCGTTTGATGCGTTCTTCAGCCGGCTAAGACGCGTCAAACCATCCAGGATCGTCCGCAGAGTCGTTATGCGGTTCCCTTTGGAATCGATGGGTCGGCGAATATCTCGGGCAGAGCCGAAATGAACCGAATCAAGAACGTCGCCGACCTATGTCACGAACTATACGATCGGCGGCAGCACGTGATCCGGGCTGAATTTCTCTAGGATATAGATCCGTGAACCGTCGTCGCAGGTGATGACATATTCTTTATAGGCGCAGGATCGATGGCGGTCGTCACCGGGCCACTCCGTCGTCCCGGCCGACAAAATCTCCCGGTGCTGCTTGGTCTGTCTGTCGCGCAATTTCTTGCCGAGGGGAAGCGGGTCGCTCGGCTCCCCCGACCAGCCATCGCTCCGCTTGTCGAAGAGCACCACGACATTGATGCTGACGACGGTGCCGTCGGGCGTCCGCAGCGAGGATTTGCGCTCAACGACAGTGCTTTGCGGCGCCAAATCCAGGGCGGAGATAATGAGCGGGGTTAAGCTTTCCACCGATGCCGAGCCCTGATAATCAACATGGACATTTAGTCGGCAGTGGAGGAGGGCCTCCAGAAGGAGGGTGGTCGATCCATCGCTGGCAAGGAGCATACGGGTGGCTTCAGCGATACCAGGCATGGGTTTCATGAAACGTTCTCCAAACTCGGTCAACAACGACGAGAGCCATGTAGAAATCGCAGCGAAACTACATTCTTGTGACGCAAATAAACCACTTTAACTGGCAACTAAGCGATCTTTGCATTCAGCCTTATTTTCCCGCAGTGTCGCCTGAATCGCATGAAAAGTCAATCAAAAAAATTTCTTTATAATAATCCCAACTCATAATTTTCGTTCAAGATTTTAACAACCGATTGTGGTCAAAATCGCGCTTAGAATGTTCTATTCAAATTTATTCTCTTTTGTTGGGATTCTGTGCGAGGCCGGGAATCTGTCTGTCCAGGACGTCGTCTGGGCCGGCTGAGATCATCGGGATCTCGATCGGGTAACCCTCAAGTCACCACGGCAGGGCTATTCCTGTTCGTTTCGGTCCCCGGGGACCGTACAAGTCGGCTCGCAGATCACCGGAAAATTGACCGATTGCGCAATAAAGCATCTCTCATGGGCGCGGTCGTGCAATGCCAATGCCAGAGCCCGGTCGCTGCCTTCGGCCAGAACCGCGTGCGGTTTCAGACGAGCCGTGAGGAACCGGCCGCTGCCAGTCTCGTCCTCGGCCATCACGCCTTCGGCGGTATCGCGATAATCGAGAACGCACAGGCCGGCATCGGCGGCGAGATGCAGGTACCATAGCATGTGGCATTGCGAGAGTGCTGCGACCAGCAGTTCTTCAGGATTCCAACGTGTCCGGTCGCCGCGAAACGTCGGATCGGCCGAGCCGGCGATCGCGGGCTTGCCCGGCGCCGTCGTGACATGATCGCGGCCATAGGCCTTATAGGACGATGTTCCGGTTTCCCGATCCCCGGTCCATTCGACGGTCACGCGATAGTGATGGTCTCGTGCCATAATCCGACTTCGGCGTTAGGCGGCCTGGGCCAGCGGGTATTTCGGCCAGGTGAAGACGAAGCTGGTGCCCCGGCGCGGTGGTGCGCTTTCCACGGCAATCATCCCACCTTGACGCTCGACCGCCTTCTTGACGATGGCCAGACCCATTCCGCTTCCTTCCATCGTGTCGCGGGATTTGAGCGTTTGAAACATCTTGAAGATCCGCTCGTGAAAAACCGGTGCAATACCGGGCCCGTCATCCTCGACCCGGAATTCAATCATCGCGCCCAAATCACGGGCGCTGACGATCACGGTGCCGTCGTCCTTGTCGTGATGCTTCAGGCCATTGCCGATAAGGTTGCGGAGCACCTGTTCGAGCGGCGCTTTTTTCGTATGAACGATCGGCATGTCACCGCGGCACGCGACGGTGAAGCCGTCCGGCGGTGCAATATACCCAGCAATATCGCCCACAAGATCGGCGATACCAATCTCTTCCACCGCACCGCTTGAGCGGCCGACGCGTGAATAGTGCAGCAGACTATCGAGCAGCATGTCCAGCCGCTCGACCCGATTTTGCAGGAGGGTAAGATTGACAACCGTATCGTCCTCGACCTTACCGATCACATCGGCGCTGATCCATTCCGCCAGATTACGGATGCCGCGCAGCGGTGCCTTGAGGTCGTGCGATGCGACATAGGCGAAATTGTCCAGATCCTCGTTGCTGCGTTCGAGTTCGGTCAAGGACTGAGACAATTGCGTTTGCGCGGCAGTGCGTTCCGCGACCTCGCCCAGCAGACGCTGGTTGGTCGCAGCCAAATCGGCCTCGATCCGCTCCCGGGCCTGATTGGCAGCCAGCAGATGGTCGGTCATGTCATTGAAGGCCTTTACGACCCGGCCGATCTCATCGGTCGATCGCACCTCAATGCGTCGATTCAGCGTCCCGTCGGACAACGCGGCGATCCCGAGCAGAAGATCGCGTAATGGGCGATGGACCTGCACGACGGTCCGTGCCGCCGCGCCGATGATCGAAAGGATCGCCAAGCCGCCGCCAAACATGACGATGGCCAGGACTTTCCTGTTTTCGGCTTCCGCGGCGGCTTGTCGCTCCTCGAGTTGCGCCACTTCGCTATCGGCGACTTCCTGACTCAGGCGCCGGAACTCTTCGGTGTCACGTCGGCCGCGCCCGTCGCGAACGATCGCCAGCGAGTTCTCCCGACTCTCGGCACGGGCCAGTTCGATGGTCTCGCTGAGTTCATTGAGCTTGTCTTCGAAAATTGCGGCCAGACGCTGAACTTTCAGCCTTGTATCGTTATCGTCGGCGACGATATCGAGCAGTCGTGTCAGTTGTTCGCGATGTCCGGCGACGGCCTCGTTGTATGGCGCCAGATACTCCTCCTGCCCGGTGAGCAAATAGCCGCGCTGACCGGTTTCGGCATCGAGCAATTGGGTTGTAATGCTCTGTAACTGCTTCAGGGCCGTCTGGGTGTGTTCGACCCAGCGATCGGCGTCTCGGCTCCGTTCCAGGCCCGATGCCAGGAGCACACCGAGCACGACGACGGCGATGCAGGCCAGCCCGGCGAGCTGCCAAATGCGCGCGCGGATCGAGGTTGAAAGTGGCGTGCCGAGTACGGTCATCAGGGCGGGCAATGAAGCGGTTCAATACAATTACTGGATATAATAGTACGCTTAAATTTCTTCTCTTGATACATTGCGGTGTCGGCGGCGCGGATCAGATCTTCCGCCGTCATGTCGTCGTTGGGATAGCTTGCCACGCCGACGCTGACGCCGATGGTCAGTTCATGGCTTCCGAACAGGATGGGGGCGACGACCGCGCCCTTGACCCGGGCCGCGGCTGCGTCACCATCCGATCCGGCATCGAAAATCGCGGCGAATTCGTCCCCTCCCAAGCGGAAATAAGCGTCCGAGGCGCGCGCGATACCGCGCAATCGCGCCCCGACTTCCGCCAATATGGCATCGCCGGCCTCATGACCGAATCGGTCGTTTGCGGCCTTGAATTTGTCGAGATCCATTATCGCCAGGGCGAAGAACGTTCGTTTGCGTTTCGATATGGTGATCGCCCGACCCAGTTCGATATTAAAGAGATTGCGGTTGCCCAATCCAGTCAACGGATCGTAGAGCGCCAGACGCTCAAGCTTGCGTTGGGCTTCTGCCAGTTGTTTTTGGAGCGTGTGCTTTTCCACCGCATGGCAGATGACGCGGGACAGGGTGTCCGGTCCCAACTGCGCCTTGGGCAGATAGTCATAAACGCCCCGCTTCATCGCCTCGACGGCAACCGCCTCGCTGCCTTCGCCGGTCAGCATGACGATCGGGGATTGGGCGTTCAGGCTATCGCGCAATTCGACGACGAGATCGAGCCCGTCAATATCCGGCAGGTGGTAATCCACGAGGATACAATCGAACGCCTGGGCCTGGGCCATCGCCAAGCCACTCAAGCCGTCGCTTGCTTCGTGCAACTCGTAGCCGCCGTTGAGCAATTTGAGGGTACGAGCGATCGATTTTCGATCGACTTCGTCATCATCGATGATCAGCAACGTTTGAGCGGACATTCTATTGCTCCGGAAACTCGATCACCCGCCAATAATGCTCGATCATGCTGATCGCATCGAGAAACGACCGGGCCGGATTGTGCTTCAGGATATAGCCCGCAACATTTTGATTATAGGCGCGGAACCGATCCTCCTCGGCGGCTGACGTCGTCATGACGAAGACGATGGATCTTTGCAGATCCGGGTCCTTGCGCAGTTCAGCGAGAAACTCCAATCCACCCATCCGGGGCATGTTCAGATCGAGCAGGATGACGTAGGGGCAAGGCAGCATCTCCCGGCCGTTCTGGCCACGCAGCATCTCCAGACCCTCGATCCCGTCTGCCGCGTGAACCAGGCGGTTGGCGATCTTCAGCTCGCGCAGAGCGCGCCTTATCGCCATGACATCGACCGCATCATCTTCGACGAGCAGAATAGTGACTTCGGCCATAACGTTCTCCTGACGACACGCGCTCTGGGGCTATGTGGACGACCGGATCGATACTGCGATCGTCAAAGTAGTGCAAGCTGCACGACTAAAATCAATCGAATAAATAATCTTGTCCACACTATTCATCCGTTGATTGTGATCACGCTCAATTTTGGCTATCTCGCCCGGGCCGCGCGGCCTCTCCGGTCTTGTGTTCGACCGTGCCCAGCGCGTCCGCCAGGCGGGTCTTGGCGCTGCCGGGG
>JBAVTK010000068.1:0-2862 GCA_049696095.1 Aliidongia sp.
GTCTGGTACGGCCCGCCCGCGACCGTCGTGATGGCCGCATTCGCCGCCGGCCTCATGGCCTGGGAATGGGGGCGGCTGATCGGCCGGCCGGGCCGCACGCGCGACACCGCATTGATGGTCGGCACCGCGACGGCGGCTGTGCTCACCGCCGGCTTTGCCTCGGTTGCGGCAGGTATGGTGATCCCCGTCGCGGGCATCGTCGCTCTCGCCTTGGTCGGCAACAGACGGCGGCTTGGATGGACTGCCTTGGGCATGGCCTGGATCATTCTGCCGTCGATCGGGTTCAATTGGCTGCGCGCCGAACCTTCCGGCCTTCGGATCGTGCTGTGGCTTTTGGCGCTGGTCTGGAGTATCGATATCGCCGCTTATGCCGTTGGGCGCACAATCGGTGGTCCGAAATTGGCGCCGCGGATCAGTCCGAACAAAACCTGGTCGGGCCTGTTGGGTGGGATCGCTGCCGCGATGCTGGTCGGGCTGGCGACCGGATGGTTCTATGAGACTGGCTCACCTTGGCGCATGATGCTGCTGAGCGGCGGGCTTGCGGTTGTCGAGCAGATCGGCGATATCGCCGAGAGTTTGGTGAAACGGCGTTTCGGCGCAAAGGATTCCGGCAGCCTCATTCCGGGGCATGGCGGCTTGCTTGATCGTCTCGATGGTATGCTTGCGGTTGTTGCCGCCGTGACGTTGCTCACTCTCTTTGCAGACGGAACCATAGTGACATGGCGCTAGGTGTGAACAGGACCGCAACCCCCAGATCGGTCTCCATTCTCGGTTCGACCGGCTCGATCGGGTGCAGCACCCTTGATCTCATCCAGCGCAATCGGCATGAATTTTCCGTCGAAGCCCTGACCGCGCACAGCAATGCCGACAAACTTGCCGAACAGGCGCTGGAGATCGGTGCCCGTTTTGTCGCGATCGGCGACGATGCGCATTATCGTGCGCTCAAGGACCGGCTTTCCGGTAGCGGCATCGAGGTCGCGGCCGGTGCGCAAGGCGTGGTCGAGGCGGCATCACGCTCGGCCGAGTGGGTCATGGCCGCGATCGTCGGGGCTGCGGGGTTGGCGCCCACGCTGGCGGCGATCCGCCGCGGCGCGGTCGTGGCGCTGGCCAACAAGGAGGTGTTGGTCTGTGCCGGCGATCTCGTCGCCGCCGAGGTGCAACGGTGCGGCGCCACGCTGCTGCCGGTCGATAGCGAGCATAATGCGATTTTCCAAGTCTTCGATTTCGATCGGATCGATGCCGTGGAAAAGATCATCCTGACCGCATCGGGCGGGCCGTTCCGATCGCTCGAACGCCAGGCCATGTCGGACATGACCCCGGCTCAGGCGGTCAAGCATCCCAATTGGAGCATGGGCGCCAAGATCTCGGTCGATAGTGCCACCATGATGAACAAGGGTCTCGAGCTGATCGAGGCCACCCACCTGTTCGGTCTGCCGCAGGAGCGGATCGATATCGTGGTGCATCCGCAATCGGTCATCCACAGCCTGGTCGCCTATGTCGACGGCTCGGTGCTGGCACAACTCGGCTCGCCGGATATGCGCACACCGATCGCCTTCACGCTGGCCTGGCCGCGGCGTATGGCCTCACCCAGCCCGCGACTCGATCTGGCCGCGATCGGGCAGCTGACTTTCGAGGCGCCGGATCCGGCCCGTTTTCCGGCTCTGCGCCTTGCGCGTGAGGCTCTTATTGCCGGCGGCTCGGCACCGGCCGTGCTGAATGCGGCCAACGAGGTTGCAGTGCAAGCGTTTCTCGACCGCAAGATCGGCTTTCTCGACATCGCATCCATCGTCGAACAGACCTTGGCGGACCTTGCGATCGCGCCCATACATAGTCTCGACGATGTCCACAATTTTGACAAAAGGGCACGCGATATTGCGGGTCGCCTCGTCAGCATGGGTGGCCGGGCTTGACCGGCAGAAGAGGGTAAGTCAATGGGCATTCTCAGCATTCTCACCTTCGCCTGGGGCACGTTGTTGCCGTTCCTGATCGTGCTGACCGTGCTCGTGTTCGTCCATGAGATGGGACATTATCTGCTGGCCCGGTGGAATGGTGTGCGGATCGAGACTTTTTCGATTGGGTTTGGACCGGAATTGTTCGGTTGGTACGATCGGCATGGGACGCGGTGGCGGTTCTCCGGCATTCCGATCGGCGGCTATGTGAAAATGTTTGGCGATGCCGATCCTTCCTCGATGCCGGGTGAGGAAGTCCAGGCCATGAGCGCGGCGGAGCGCGCGGTCTCGTTCCACCACAAATCGCTGGGCGCGCGTGCCGCCGTCATCGCGGCCGGGCCAGGCGCCAATTTCCTGTTCACGATCGTCGTGCTGGCCGGCTTGTTCGCGACGGTCGGCCAGTCCCATACTCCGCCCGATATCGGTGAGGTCAGGCCCGACAGTGCGGCCGAGGCGGCCGGCATGAAGGCTGGCGATACCGTCGTCAGCATCGATGGCCGGCAGGTTACCCGCTTCGACGACGTGATCAGGGCGGTCATGCCCAATACCGGGACGCCGATGAATATCGTCGTCCGCCGGGACGGCACCGACTTGCCGATGAACATCACGCCGCGCCTGACCGAGACGCACGATCGTTTCGGGAATCACCAGCATGCCGTGCTTGGCATCGTCGGCGGTGGTCCCGTCACCTATGTCCGGCTCAATCCGGCCGAGGCGGTGATCGCCGCGGTCGGTGATACCTGGTCGATGGGAACCGCCATTCTGCAGGCGGTCGGGCAGATGATCACCGGCGCGCGCAGCTCCGACGAACTCGGCGGACCGATCCAGATCCTCAAGGCGTCGGGCGAGGTGGCCCAAGGCGGTATCCTGGCGCTGCTCGGCTTCATGGCCGCATTGTCGGTGAATCTGGGCC
>JBAVTK010000069.1:0-10034 GCA_049696095.1 Aliidongia sp.
GGCCAGAACTTCCACATCCACGATCGTACCGTCCTTTGCACCGGTGCTAACATCGGTGTTTGCACCACCGCCTAATCACACCAGATCAGACAAGCCAGCGGAAGGCGGCCTCGGCCGGACGGGTACACTGAAGGTCAGAATCGCGTTGAAAATTGCGACGGTCCGGGCAGCCGTCCCGGAACCTCCTCGGACGATTGCGCGGCCCTGCTTCTTTGTTTTCACATCCGCGGCGGTCTTGCCTGACGCAATGTCGATCTGGAGTTTTTCGATATCGATCCGGGCCAGGGATCCCACCCGCCTGTTTCCAAGGAGCGGGCGAACATGCCGGCTGATGTTGCTCTTGTCGGTTGCAAGAGACGATGCCCGCTTCGGGGTGCCGCGCTTGGTAATGATGATCGGCTGCGCGAAATAGAGATCACACAGCTCGCCGACGGTCAGATCGCTGCGCGCTTGCAGCTTTTGAGAGGCAGGATCTTCGCCCTGCGTCACTCTTGCCTTGATCTCTATCGCTTCCTGGCGAGCGGTTTCGGGAGTCCATGGCGACCCGTGTTTGCCGATTGTGAAGCGGCGAGCTGCCGTCTCACGCCCGCCGGTCCGATATTGTACGGCATAGATCTTCTGGCCGTTCGGGGTGATCTTCACACCGAACCCCTTGACCTCGCTGTCCCAAATCCAACAGTCGCGGCCGTTGGCCTGGGCCGTGTCGACAACGCGTTTTGTGATCTTGGCAGTGGGCATATTGCGCCTCCCACGAAACAACACCGACTATGATTCGTTACTCGCATTCTGCGTCAACCATGGGCCACCGGCTGGCCAGACCCAGTGTTCCGTCGATTTCCCGGTTAACGGAACGAAGAAGCTGCGAAGATCGGCCGTGACGGCTGCGAAGTCGTCCGGAACAGCCGCCATCCGTTCACGCCGGAGGAAGGTCCGCCATTGGCGGCCCCATGCGGTGGCGATTTCATCGGCCCGGCCACGATTGGGGTCTCAAGTGGCAACGCTGTGCCACGCCGATCGAAGGTACGCCGCACCGCATCAGTGAGGACAGGCTGCCTGAACTCGAAAATCCGGGTGATCAGCCATAGATCATAGAAATCCTTGAGCCGGCTGTTGGCCATGCCGAGCCTTACCATGGCCTCGAATTTTTCGGCCACGACAGTCTCGACGGGATACGCCCGGAGATGCGGTGCCGGATTGTCCAACAATGTCGGATAATCGATCTCGACTGGCGCCGGCGTAACGGCATCCCCAAAGCCGATATCGACCTGGATCGGAACGCGGGCGTCGGATATCGTCGCCGTCGTGCGTACTCGCACACCGCCATATTCCATGGCTTCGCGGATGGATGTGGTCTCCAGACCGGCACCATCGAAGACCACGCCATCGTCGGCAACCCGTTCGGCACAAATGGCGCGGAAGGTATGGGCGATCACCGCCACGTCATTGTCACCATAGCCGAGCAGATCCAGATCGCGCGTCGGCCGGAACGGATCAGCCACCCACGTCGCGAACAGCATCGCGCCCTTCAGGATGAAGCGCTCACGATATTCCGAAACGCTCAACCGATAGAGCAAGCGCTCAAGCGCATAGCGCGTCAGCAGGATCTGAAAATCCGCCCCCTCGGTGCGCGCCCGGTCAAGAAGCCGCGCCCGCACCGAAGCGCCGATATTGCGGGGTTCACGCGGCATCGGACACCATGGCTTCGAGGTAGGGACGCATTACCGACCAAATCCGTGCCGTGCTGGCGTAGCGCCAAAGCTCGTCGGGCGTGCAACGACGCCGCCGAAGGCCTTCGCGCAGCCCCTCCATAGCCACATCGAGACCGACCTTACCACGGTAGCGGAAGCAGTCGACGATGGTTCGTGCCGGCTCGGTGATGGCAACCTCAACGCCCTCTATGCGGTGCCGCACGACCCCGTCTGTCAGCGTTGGCCCGGAAAACCGCACGAAACGGATCGGCGGAGAGGCGATCTTCGGCCGCCAGGCGGTTCGCTCGATCGCCATCCACACGGCGGACGGCATCTGTAGTGTCAGTTCATGGAACTGGAGCGCCGAAGTCAGACAGACAATACCCTTGGGGACCAGAGAAGCAGCTTCGGCAAGCGTATGAGTAGCCTCAAGCTCGGCATCGGGGAGTTGATAGAGCCCCCGTGCCGGACGCGCGACCGTCCCTTCCCGGAGGAGACGTGCCAGCGTCTCCGGTCCAATTCCTTCTGCCACGAAATCCTTCAGCCGGAGCATTCCCCTGGCCTTGAGAAGATCGAGAGCCCGAGAGCGTTGAGTGTTCGGAGCGGACATCTGTTTGTGACGTTATCTCTGCTCATAGAATTTATAGAAGCGGTTATATCACAAATCATTCGACTGGGAAAGTGGGGTAACCCTCCCCGGTTTTGCCAGCCGCATTCGAAAGTGTTTCGATCGCTTCACCCCAGATATTCACCAATGATGGTTACCGTCGATAGAGGTGTCGGTCATGCGACATGCGAATCGATAGATTGAGCCCAATGCTCCGTTGAGCCATGATCAAGATTGGCACTCGCCCCCAACGCCACGAGGCCACCAGCTCACATCGACGAAATTTTTAATGTGGCGTACTGAACCGCGCCGGGTTTACCGGAGTCTGGTTTTCTTGAGTCACGCAGCCACGCTGCCGTAACTCATTGGCCGTCGATAGGCAATTTTCCGTTTGATAAACCGCCGAATTTCTGGATCGCTAATAGCGAATTTTCTGAGATCGCATACTCTGGAGATCCGCCCTCTCGACGACCCGGACCGCATGGCTCGCTACGAATCCTATATCGGCAGCATCGTGGAGCGTGACGTGGCACCCGTCGCCAAGGTACGCCGGCCGGATACGCTGCGACGGCTCATCAATCAGCTCGCCCATCGCACCGCCAAGGAGCTCAACGTTACGACCCTTTGCAGTGTGCTGGGCGCGCGCAAGGAAACGGTCACAAACTATCTTGATGTGCTCTCCCGTCTCGGGATTGTTCACCGCCTGGGCGCGTGGACCGCTTCCGGCGCACGCAAGGAGGTGAGGTCTCCAAAGCTCCATTTCATGGATACCGGCTGTGCGACGGCATTGCGGGGCGAGGACACGACAAGCTTCGATTTCGGCGCCGATCCGGTCGCGTTGGGGCATGTCTTGGAGAGTTTCGTTTTTTGTGAGTTGGAGAAGGCGCTCCCATTCCTCAAACGGCGCTGGGAATTGTATCACTGGCGCTTTGCTCCTCGGGAGATCGACATCATCGCCCAGGCGCCGGGGCGAACCCTCGCCTTGTTCGAGATGAAGGCATCGACCACCGTCGGTGCCGACGATTTCGAACACCTCGACTGGTTCTTCACGGAAGGGCCGGGCAAGTCGTACACGGGATCTGCCTTCGTGGTGTACCTGGGTGACCAGATACTCTCGTTCGGGCCAGGTCGGGTGGCGTTACCCCTATCCGTTTTTTGGTCCTTTCCGCAGGCCGCGGAATGACGACACTGTCATCTTGGTGTGACTGGGCAGTTACCCTTGGTCCAACGGAAAGCCGAAATTTCCGGCTGGGCCTTCACAGCACCGGCAGCCACTGCACCTCCTCGATCGCGTCCGCCCCGGTTGCCAGCATGATCAGCCGATCGACGCCAAGCGCGATGCCGGCCGCGTCCGGCATATGCGCGAGGGCCGCGAGGAAATCCTCGTCGATCGGATAGCGCTCGCCATAGAGGCGCTGCTTCAGATCCATGTCGGCCTCGAAGCGCGCCCGCTGCACGACGGCATCGGTCAATTCGCCGAAGCCGTTGGCCAGCTCGACACCACAGGCATAAAGCTCGAAGCGCTCGGCCAGGCGCGGCTCGTCGGGTTTCTGCCGGGCCAAGGCGGCCAGCGCCACCGGGTAGTCGGCCAGCATGGTCGGCCGCCCCATGCCCAGATGCGGCTCGATCCGGTCGAGCATGATGCGGAAGAACAGATCCTCCCAACTGTCGCCGTCATGCGCGTGAAGGCCGATCGGTGCCGCGGCCGCGGCCAATGCCGCGACATCGCCGCCCGTCGCCAGCAGATCGATGCCGCAATGGCGCTGGAACGCGTCGGGCACGCTCAGCACCTCCCACGGCCCGAACGGATCGCAACGGTGGCCGCGAAAGCTGAGTTCATTGGTCCCGGCGGCACGGCAGGCTGCGCGCAGCAATTCCGCACAGTCGGTCATCAGCGCGCCATAGGGCGCCCCCGTGCGATACCATTCGGCCATGGTGAATTCCGGGCTGTGCGTGCCGGCCCGCTCGCCATTGCGGAAGACATGGCCCAGTTGGTAGATCCGCTCCATGCCGGCCGCCAGCAGCTTCTTCATGGCGAATTCCGGCGAAGTGTGGAGATAACGCAGACGCTTGTCGCCCTCCGGCGCTTCGAGCCAGGTGGCGAATGCCTTGAGATGCGGTTCCAGCCCCGGACTGACCTGCAAGGCCGGGGTATCGACCTCGGTGAAACCTTGGGAGTCGAACCAAAGCCTGAGCGCCCGCAGAATGCGCGCGCGCGCTTCGAGGTGCGGCCGGCGCCGGGCAAACCGTTCGGGTGTCCACCAGGCGGCACTCATTGGCCGCCAGCCCGCGCGCGGAGCATCGCGCCTCTGACCCTGCCGCAAGGCCGCCCAGTCGCTTCGCGCTTCCTTTGGCGCGGCCAAGCTGCTACGAAACGCCCCATCATACCATCCCTTCCGCGATATTGGACTGCTGCGCAGCCATGAAGATCATTGCTAACGATATTAGGCCCGGCACCGTCCTCGAAATCGGGGGCAAGCTGTTTGTCGTGCTGAAACGCGAAACTGTCCAGCCCGGCAAGGGCGGCGCGTTTGCCGCCGTCGAGATGAAGGACATCCGCACCGGCACCAAGGTGGTCGAGCGCTTCCGGACCCAGGAAACCGTCGAACGCGCCCAGCTTGAGGACAAGGAAATGCAGTTCCTGTTCCTCGAAGGCGATTTGGCGACCTTCATGGATCAGGAAACTTTCGAGCAGATGCAGATCAGTCGCGAGTTGATCGGCGAGCCGGCGGATTTCCTGCAGGAAGGCATGGTCGTTCAGGTCAAGCTGCATGACAACGAAGCACTGTCGGTCGAGTTGCCGCAGACCGTGACGCTGAAACTGGTCGAGGCCGATCCGGTCGTCAAGGGTCAGACCGCGTCATCGTCCTACAAACCCGGCAAGCTGGAAAATGGCCGCCGCATCATGATCCCGCCACATATCGAGTCGGGGACCAGGCTGGTCGTGAACACGACCGACGGAACCTATCTCGAACGCGCGAAGGATTAAGCGCATGGCGGTCCGTTCCGCCCTGATCAACGTCATGGCCGCAGCCGCCCGCAAGGCGGGCCGCGGCCTGATCCGCGATTTCGGCGAAGTCGAAAATCTTCAAGTGTCGCAAAAGGGGCCATCCGACTTCGTGTCGACGGCCGACCTCAAGGCGGAAAAAATCCTGCGCTCCGAGCTGGAAAAGGCGCGGCCGGGCTATGGTTTCCTCATGGAGGAAAGTGCCCCGGTGGCGGGCGACGGCAAGAATCGCTGGATCGTCGATCCGCTCGACGGCACGCTGAATTTCCTGCATGGCATTCCGCATTTCTGCATCTCGGTGGCCCTGGAGCGCGAGGGCGAGATCGTCGCCGGGGTGATCTATGAACCGCTGCGTGACGAGGAATATTGGGCGGAAAAAGGCGGCGGCGCTTTCGTCAGCGACCGGCGCCTGCGGGTGTCCGGACGCCGCAACCTGAGCGAGGCGGTGATCGCCACCGGCATCCCGTTCGGTGCGAAGCACAACAATCCGATCTATCCCAAAATGCTGAACGCGGTTGCGGCCGAAACTGCCGGCATCCGCCGTTTCGGCTCGGCCGCCCTCGATCTCGCCTTTGTCGCCGCCGGCAAGTTCGATGGTTTCTGGGAATTCTCGCTGAATGCCTGGGATATCGCCGCCGGCATCCTGCTGGTGCGTGAAGCCGGCGGCTATGTCACCGATTTCGAGGGCGGCCACGATGTCATGAAAAGCGGCAATGTCTTCGCCGCCAACGACCATCTGCACTTGCCGCTCGGCCGGATTTTGCGGCAAGCCGGCAAGGCATAGGCCTGACCGGCCGTGGAATAAAAAACGCCATTCTGTCGCGGACATTACGTAATGTTCGCCTCAGCCACATGAAAATTTCAGACTCTACGGTTTTCATGTGACTTTGTTATAGAGTCGCAAGCAAATCCGCTCGGCCATAGCTGTTTAGTGGCGAACGTGTCACTGATTTGCAACCGGTATTTCACCTGCTTGTCGCAATCCAAACCTAAGCTGCGCCTCCCCAGACGAGAACCGAATGGTCGCGGTTCGGCGCTCAGCGGATCGTCGCGGCATAAGGATTGATCATGACAAGAGTGACTTCTTGCGCAATCGGCGCGTTAATGGCGGCCTCATTGTTCGGCGGTGGCGCGGCCGTCGCCAGCGAGAGCAACCAAGCCAGCGTCACCCCAAGCTGCAAACTCTCGGCAGCCGATAGTGCAGTCAAGCACATCGTCTATCTGCAATTCGACAATGTGCATTTGCGCCGTACCAATCCGAACGTCCCGTCGGATCTGGAACAGATGCCGAATCTGTTGAATTTCCTTCAAGATAACGGCACGGTTCTGACCGAACACCATACGCCGCTGATCTCGCACACCGCGGTCGATATCGTGACGGCGATGACCGGTGTCTATGGTGACAGATTCGGCTTCAGCATCGGCAACAGCTTCGGCCTGTTTAATGCCAGCGGGGTCGCCTCGACTTTCCCATCCTCCTTCACCTACTGGACCGACAAACTCGCCGACGGCCTGTTCGAGATGGTCGATCAGCAAGGCAAGAACACGCCGGCCCCGTGGGTGCCCTTCACCCGTGCCGGCTGTGATGTCGGCGCCTTCTCGCTCGCCAATATCGAGTTCGAGAACATCACCAGCGACATCACCAACGTCTTCGGCGCGACCTCGCCCCAGGCCACCGAAGCGGCGGCCAATCCGACCAAGGCGGCAGCCGATTTCGAGGGCATCACCGTGCATTGCGCCCAAGGCAGCGGCTTATGCGCCAAGAATGGCGCGCCCGACTTCCTGACGGACGAACCGGGCGGCTATACCGGTTTTCAGGCCCTGTACGGCAATGTCAATGTCGCGCCGGCAATCAATAACGGCGCGGCTTCAGTCAATGACCTCGACGGCAATGTCATCGCCGACAGCCACGGCAATCCGGGCTTTCCCGGCTTCGACCCGCGCCCGGCTCAGTCGCTGGGCTATGTCGCCCAGATGCTCGAAGCCGGCGTACCGGTCGTCTATTTCCTGATCGAGGATGCCCATGACAATGATCCAGTCCTTTCGGGCGTGCCGTCGAGCGTCGAGGGCACCTTCGGTCCGGGCGAGGTGGGTTATGTCACCGAGTTGAAGGCCTATGACAAGGCATTCGGCGAATTTTTCGCCCGCCTTCAGAAGGACGGCATCACCAAGGACAATACGCTGTTCGTCGTCACGGCCGACGAAAACGACCATTTTGTCGGCGGCCCGCCCAGCCCGGCCAATTGCGACGGCATCAATGTCCCCTGCACCTATGCGAAGAAAGGTGAGGTCGACGCCGATCTGAGCCAGGTCTTTGCGAGCGAGTTCGGCAATACGACGCCGTTCCGGGTCCATAGCGACAGTGCGCCGACCCTCTATATCAGCGGCGATCCGACCGGCCAGACCGATCCGCTGACGCGCACGCTCGAACAGCAGGCCGGTGCGATGATGGGTTTCGATCCGGTCGCCAACAATGGCGTGGGCGGAACCGTCCCGGTCACAGCCGCCATGGCGGATCATGCCGAACAAGCCCTACTGCATATGCTCACATTCGACACCAATCGGACGCCGAATTTCATTCTGTTCGCCAACGATGACTTTTTCCTCTCGGCATCGGGCAACACGACGCCGGCCTGTACGCCTGCGGCAAATGCCGCCAGCTGCTTCGTCGAAGAGGCGGGTTTCGCCTGGAACCACGGCGATTTCCAAAAGCAGATCACGCGGACCTGGCTCGGCATGGCCGGCCCCGGCGTCCGGCAGATCGGCCAGACCGGCGCGGTCTTCACCGATCACACCGACATCCGTCCGACCATCATGGCCCTGGCCAATCTCCAGGACGATTACGCCCATGATGGCCGCGTCATTTTCGAGGTGCTGGACGATAACGCCCTACCCGCTTCGGTGACCGAGCACCGGGAAACCCTGTCCCGCCTCGCGGCGGCTTACAAGGACATCAATGCACCGGTCGGCACGCTCGGCCGGGCAACGCTGAAATTGTCGACCACCGGCTTGAGCGGCGATGCGGCGACCTTCGCCGCGACCGAGGCGACGATTGCCGAATTGACCGCGACCCGCAACACCGTCGCGGCTCAGATGATCGCGATGCTGGAAGCGGCCGAGTTCGGCGGCCAGAAGATCAATGAGGACCAGGCTGAAAAACTGATCCAACAGGCGCATGAACTGCTCGAAACGGCTGAGCACGCCCGGCGATAATTCGGGAAATCGCTAATGATACCCCTTTCGCTTCGTCCTCCGACGGGGCGAGAGGGGGTTCTTCCGCCCGATTCCGCCGCGTTTGCAGATTAAATCCACCGGGTGCCCTTGTGCCGTCACAATCCGGTGTGTAATTTCGCGGTCCCATCCCGGCGAAGGAATGCGTTGCCGTGCTGAAGCCGCGAACCTACCTGCTGCGCATGGCGCTGTTCCTTTTGGTCGTCGGCGCCATTGGTGTCGCGCTGGCACCGGCCTTGAGCCATGCCTTCGCAGCCAATCTGGCGCTGAACGGCATGATCGCCGCCGTGCTGGTGATCGGCATTCTCTATATTTTCCGACAAGTCTCGATGCTGACCCCCGAGGTGCGCTGGATCGATAGTATCCGCCAGCACAACCGGACGATTCTGTCGGGCGATCTTCCGCGGCTCTTATCGCCGCTGGCCAATATGCTGGGCGACCGGCATGGCCGGATCTCGCTGTCGCCAGTCTCGATGCGCACCTTGCTCGACGGGATCGGTGCCCGCCTCGACGAACAGCGCGAAACCTCGCGCTATCTGACGGGCGTGCTGGTCTTTCTGGGCCTGCTCGGCACGTTTTACGGCCTGCTCGAAACGGTGCGCTCGGTCGGCGGTGTGGTCGGGGGACTTTCGGCCGGCGGCGCCGATGCCGCTCATGCCATGGATAGTCTGAAGCAGAGCCTGGCGACGCCGCTGGCCGGCATGGCCACGGCCTTCAGCTCGTCGCTCTTCGGTCTGGCCGGTTCGCTGGTGCTGGGATTTCTCGATCTCCAGGCCGGCCAGGCGCAGAACCGCTTCTTCAACGATCTCGAGGAATGGCTGTCCGGCCTGACCCGGCTGTCGGCCAGCCCCGGTTTCGACGGTGAGCAATCGGTCCCGGCCTATACCCAGGCGCTGCTGGAACAGACCGCCGACAGCCTCGATAATCTCCAGCGCATCATGGCGCGCGGCGAGGAAAGCCGGATCGAGGCGAACCACACCTATCAGCAACTCTCCGAGCGCTTGGCGCTGATGACGGCGCAGATGCATACCGAGCAGGATGTGCTGGTCCGTATCGCCGAGACCCATGCCGAACTCAAACCCGCGCTCGCCAAGATCGGCGATCTCGGTCGCTCCGGCTTCGGGCTGGACGAGGCGACGCGCAATCATATCGGCAATCTCGACCGGCTGGCCGGCCGGATCGTCGAGGAAATGGCGATGGGCCGCGACAAGAGTGTCCAGGAAATCCGCTCGGAAATTCGGCTGCTGGCGCGCACGATCGCGGCGCTGGCCGAAGCCGAACGCTGAGATGGCACGCTGATGGCCCTGTCCCGCCGGTCGCGCCAAGCGACCTCGATCAATATCTGGCCGGGCTTCGTCGATGCCCTGACCCAGTTGGTCATGGTCATCGTCTTCGTGCTGTTGGTCTTCACCGTCGGGCAATTCTATCTGAGCGGCGCGGTCAGCGACCAGGATCTGGCGATCAAGAAACTGACTCAGCAGTTGAATTCCCTGACCGACAT
>JBAVTK010000070.1:0-2263 GCA_049696095.1 Aliidongia sp.
GGCCAGAACTTCCACATCCACGATCGTACCGTCCTTTGCACCGGTGCTAACATCGGTGTTTGCACCACCGCCTAACCACACCAGATCAGACAAGCCAGCGGAAGGCGGCCTCGGCCGGACGGGTACCGATTGCTCAGCGCATCGGCCAGATCGGGCTGGAGCGCCAGCGCCCGCTCGCAACTCGCCAGTGCCTCCTCGAAGCGCCGCAATTCACGCAAGGCATAACCGAGATTGGAATGGCCGGGCGCATAGGCCGGATTGACCCGCAAGGCCTGACCCAGCCGCCACGCAGCCACCTCGAAATTCCGTTGCTGACAGGCGAGCACGCCCAGCAAATTCAGCGCATCGAACTGATTCGGTACGCGCTTTAGGATCTTTTTGTACAAAAGCTCGGCTTGCGACAGCCGGCCTTGCTGATGCAAGGCGAGCGCCTGCTGAAGCAGCACCGGAATTTCGCTCGATCGCGACGGATTGCTCATCGATTACGCGCCGCCCCAGCCGCGCGCGTAGTCGCGCCGATCAGTCGGTCAGCTTGACGAAAGCCGGAAATTTCAGCGTCGCGTTGGCCAGTTCCTTGGGCCACAGATTGACCTGCTTGCCGCTCTGCCATTGCAGCATCAGCCCGGTGATGTAGCCCGGCCCGATGGTCAGGCCATGGACATGCGGATCGCCCTTGGGCAGGAACTTCACCCGGCCGATCGTGCCGACATAATCGGTCGCTTCGAGCGCCGTCACCAGCTTGTCGCTGTCGGTCGAGCCGGCGCGGTGGATCGCGTCGGCGATCATGTAGACATCGTCATAAGTGGTATAGCCGGCATAGGACGGCTCGTTGCCGTTCTTCTTTTGATAGGCGGCGACGAAGGGCAGCGTCTTGGGCGTGACCGCGACGCCCGGTCCCGACACCGCGTTGAAGCTCACGCCCTCGGCGGCACCGTTGGTATCCCGCCAGAAGGTCGAGTTGGTCGCCTGCGAGGAAATGCCGAACATCGCGATCGGCACTTGCTGGCTCGTCCATTGCACGGTCGGCTGGGTTCCGACATGCGAGATGCCGGTGATCATGACATCGGGCTTCAGCCCCTCGACCTTGTTGAAGATCGGCGTGAAATCGGTGGTATCCGGTGAGAAGCGGATATGGTCGAGCACCTGGATGCCGATCTTGGGCAGGCAGGCGAGATAGCCGGCATCGAGCGGCTTGGTCCAGGCGGCGTCCTCGCTGACGATCACCGCGCTCTTCATTTTGTGGGCGTCGACCAGCAACTCCTTCGCCGCGTCGCACACCAGCGAAGCCAGCGAGGTCGAGGTCAGATAGCCGTGAAAGGTGTATTTATTCTGCTCGTAATCCTTGGCGATATTTTCCGTGATGACGTCGGACGCCGCCCCCGGCGTGATCATCACGGTCTTGAGGCGGGCCGCCCAGGGTTCGAGCGCCAAGACCACTTCGCTGGTATAGCTGGCGATGACCGCCGTCGCCTTGTCCTCGCTGACCGCGCGCTGAAAGGCGCGCACCGCCTCAGCGGCCGAGGAATGATCGTCATAGGTGACGATCTCGATCATCCTTCCATCGACCCCGCCCGCAGCATTGATCTCCGCCGCGGCCAGTTGCGCGGCCGGCGGCAGCGACGAGCCGGAGACCGATTGCGCCTCGGCGATCACCGCGATCCGGATCGGCTCGGCCGCCTGTGCGGCCGGCACGAGCGCCAAAGCGGCGGCCAGCGCCAGCGGGTGCGGCAGGACTCGAATGATTTGGCTCACGATCCCTCCTCGGGTGCTCTGATACGACAACCCTTTCGCGGCATCATGGGACAGGAATGCGCCTGGTTCAAGCCGGTAGGCGCAGTTGGGTCTTGCGCGCCAAGAGCCAGATTGCCGCCTCGTCGAAATCCGATGCGATCACGAGTTCGACGAATGTGGATGTTACTTTGCTGCCACTCTGGCCTTGCGCCGCTGCTGCTGCGTGATACCGCCCTTTCGTTTGATGCCGGCTGGAATGCGGAAGATGTCCGGCACATCGACCTTACCGGTTGTTCGACGAATCTCCATTACGCCGATATCGGCCATCGATTCTTGGAGCGCTTCATAAATCGTCAACTCATCTTGGTCAGGAGCCGCCAACCATTCCGGCTGCTTGCCTGACGGAACCCCGGTACGCAATGTCCGCATCAAATTTTCCGTCCCTTGCCATTTTCGGATCATTTCTTCGGGCAAGCACGGCACCAGTAGCCCCTTCAATGCATGGAGCGCGGTAGGCACCCAGGGATAATCT
>JBAVTK010000071.1:0-13064 GCA_049696095.1 Aliidongia sp.
CAGGAACAGCGAATCGAAGCCCATTTCGAGAAAGCTCATGGCGGGATCGACTTCCGCCATCGATTCGCCGGACAATTCCTCAAGGACCGTCGTGACAAGCTGGCGCAGCGCCGCGTCGGGTGCGGCCGGCATCGGGGACAAGGCGGGAGTGTCGCGCATGATCGGTGTCGGTTCCTCGTTCAACAGGTTGGAACGCGATTCAGGCTTCGGTTCGAAGCCATCGCGCGCCAGGGGAGCGGTCGGAATCGTTGCGGGGGCAGCGGCACGGGCCGGTGGATCGATCCAGTGGCGCGTGCGCTGGAAAGGATAGGTCGGCAAGGAAATTCGCCCGCCCTTGCCGTGGCGGATCGCCGGGAAATCGAGATCAAGCCCATGGGTCCAAAGCTCGCCCGCGGCCGCCAAGAGCGCGTGCCGGCTATCGAGCCGATCTTCGGATTCCGGCAGCGATGCCACGACGCGCGGCTGAAGTTCGCGAAAGGTCTGGCAGGCGAGGTTCGTCAGAACCGTGCCCGGACCGACCTCGACCAGAATCGGTTGGAACCGCTCGAAGAGCGTGGCCAAGGCGGCATGAAACAGGACCGGCTTGCGGGCGTGACCGGCCCAATAGTCCGGCGACATCGCGTCCGCCGGTTCGATCCAGCGCCCGGTCACCGTGGAGACATAGGAAAAGCGCGGCGATGACAGGGTGACGTCCGCCACCACCCGGCGGAGCGCATCAACCATTGGATCCATCATCGCCGAATGGAAGGCGTGCGAGGTCGCGAGGCGACGGCAGAATATCGCCTTGGTCCCGAGCAGCGATTCGAAGGCGGCGATCGCCTCGATCGGCCCGGCCACAACCGACAAGGCCGGCCCGTTGATCGCTGCGATCGACAGCGTCGCGGGCAGCAGTTTTTCGAGATCCATTGCGGCGAGCCGAACCGCCAGCATGGCGCCGCGCGGCAGATCCTGCATCAGCCGCCCGCGCGCCGCGACGGTGCGCAACGCATCTTCCAGCGAAAAGACCCCGGCCAGACAGGCGACGGCAAACTCGCCGATGCTGTGACCGATCATCGTGTCGGGTTTCAGACCCCAGCTGAGCCAAAGCTGCGCCAGCGCGTATTCGATGGTGAAGATCGCCGGCTGGGCTACCGCTGTCGCCATCAATCGCTCGGCCGCGTCCGGCGCGGTTTCGTGATAAAGCGCAGTGCGAATGTCGGCCCCGGTCAGGCCCAGCAGGATTTCCGCGCACGCATCGACCGCATGGCGAAACACCGGCTCGTGCTCGTAAAGCGCCCGGCCCATCTTCGGACTCTGCGCCCCCTGCCCCGGAAAGAGAAAGGCCAGCTGCGGGGCTGCGGCACTGTCCGCGCAGGCGCTGGGTAACAAGGTCGAATCGCCCAGCTTTGCCAACACATCTGCCCGGTTGGCACACACCAGCGCCAGACGGTGCTTGAAGCGCCGCCGGCCTTGAAGCGTCGCTGCGATGTCGCTCAGCGATGCTTCTGGATGCAGCCGCAGATGGGCGTCGAGCCGCGCGCGCGCCTCGGCCACGGCCACGGGCGAGCGGGCGGACAATAGCAGAAGTTGCGGTTCGTCGCTGTCCGCCGAGGCTGGCGCCGACGGTGCTTCCTCCAGCACGACATGGACATTGGTGCCGCCGACGCCGAACGAACTGACGCCGGCATAGCGCGGGTGATCGCCCGCCGGCCAAGGCGTCAAAGCGGTATTGACGAAGAAGGGCGAGGCCGCGAAATCGATCTGCGGGTTGGCGGTCCGGAAATGCAAGGTCGCCGGCAGGGTGGCATGTTTCAGGGCCAGCGCCGTCTTGATCAGGCCGGTCACGCCCGCTGCCGCGTCGAGATGGCCGACATTGGTCTTGGCCGAGCCGATCGCACAGAACTGACGCTCGTCGGTCGTTTGGCGGAACGCCTTGGTCAGTCCGGCGACTTCGATCGGATCGCCGAGCGGCGTCGCCGTGCCATGGCACTCGACATAGGAAATGTCGCGGGCCTCGACACCGGCCAGCGCCAGCGCCTGCTCGATCACATTCGCCTGGCCGTCGGCGCTGGGCGCGGTGAAGCCGATCTTGGCCGCACCGTCATTGTTCATGCCGACGCCGCGGATGACGGCATAGATCCGATCGCCATCGGCCAGCGCGTCTTCCAACCGCTTCAGCAAAACGACGCCGGCCCCGCTGCCGAACACCGTGCCGCTGGCCGCCGCATCGAAGGTCCGGCAATGGCCGTCGCCCGAGGCAAGCCCGCCTTCCTGGTGCATATAGCCGCGCTGCTGCGGAAAGGTGATCGAAACACCACCTGCCAGTGCCATGTCGCTTTGATAGAGCAGCAGGCTTTGGCAGGCTTGGGCGACCGCGACCAACGAGGTCGAACACGCCGTCTGCACGGTCATCGCCGGCCCGGTCAGACCCAGCTTGTAGGCGACCCGGGTCGCCAGGAAATCCTGCGCACCGCCCAGCAGCATGGAATAGCAGCCGACCTGATAGCTCGTCGTAAAAGTTTCGACCGTCTGCCGGTCGGCGCAGACATTGTTCAGGAAATAGGTATTCATGCTGCATCCGGCGAAGACGCCGATCGCACCCGGATAGGCCGCCGGGTCGTAGCCGCCATCTTCCAGCGCCTGCCAGCTGCATTCGAGGAACACTCGGTGCTGCGGATCGGTCAGGGTCGACTCATTGGCATGCATGCCGAAAAATTCGGCGTCGAACCGATCGACATTCTTCAGAATCGGCCGGGCCTTGACGTAATTCGGCGATTGTCGCTCTTCGGCATCGAACCAGTCATCGAGATCGGCATCGGTAAATCGCGTGATCGATTCGACGCCCGCGCACAGATTCTGCCAGAATTCTTCGGTTGAATCGGCGCCGGGAAAGCGCCCCGCCATCCCGATAATGGCGATCCCAGGACCAAGTACTTTCTCAACATTAGTCATGAAAGGGGTATTCCTCGTGAGAGGCGGGTGCGCGCGAGCAAGGCATTGCGCTTGGCCGCAATATTGCGTTGCGATGAGGGATCGGGCCGGTGCGTGGATGATTGTTCCAGCCAACGGACCAGCGCACGGATGGTCGGGTAGGAAAACAGCTCGACCAGGGACAGCGCGCGGCCGAAGGCGGTTTCCAGCGCCACATGGACGCTCATAAGCTGGAGAGAGGTGCCGCCGAGATCGAAGAAATTATCGTCCGGCCCGAAGGAGTCTGTGCCCAGCGCCTGTTTCCAGGACGCGAAGACTTTTTGTGCGGCGTCACCTGTCGGCATGGTGATTGCGCCCGCCGACGGCTCGGCCCGCCGCGCCAAGGCCAGCCGGTCGAGCTTGCCGGTCGGCGAGAGCGGCAGGTCCGGCAGGATTTCCAGGAAGCCCGGCACCATGTAATCAGGCAATTCCGCGGCGATGAACCGGCGTAGCGCGCTCGTGTCCGAGGTCTCCGGCCGATTGGACGTCGCGAACAGCGCGATCCGCGAGACGCCGGTCGCGCTCTTGGTGACCAGGCAGGCGACATCGGCCACCAACCCGCTGCGCCGCGCCGTCGCCTCGATCTCGTCCAACTCGATGCGCTTGCCGTTGATCTTGATCTGACGATCGGCCCGGCCAAGGAACTCCAGATTGCCATCCGGTCTGCGGCGGACCCGATCGCCGGTTCGATAGAGCCGGCGATCGCCGCGCGGATCGAACGGATCGGGGACGAATTTCTCGGCCGTGAGGTCGGGCCGGTTGAGATAGCCGAGCGCCAGGCCGAGGCCACCGGCATAGAGTTCGCCGGCATCGCCATCCGCCACCGGTTTGCCATCCTCGTCGAGAATATGGATCGCGGTACCGGCGATGGCCGTGCCGATCGGCACGCTGTCATTGAAGGCGGCCGGATCGGCCGGGACCGTATAGCAGGTGGTGAAAGTCGTGTTTTCGGTCGGGCCGTAGCCGTTGATCAGCCGGCAATTCGGCGCCGCTTCGCGCATTTTGCGAACATGATCGGGCGACAGAACGTCGCCGCCCGACAAAAGCTGGCGCAGCGGCGCAAGGGCGGCGAGGCGGTGCTCGACCATCAAATGAAACAGCCCGGCCGTGAGCCACAATGTCGTAACGCCGAACCGGTCGATCGCCTGCGCGATATCATCGAGTGAAGCCCGCCCGCCGGGCGGCAGCGCCAGCGTGCCGCCATTCAGCAAAGCACCCCAGATTTCGAAGGTCGCGGCATCGAAGGCCAGCGGCGCCTGTTGCAGAAACACTTCGTCGGCGCCAAAGCGCGCGTAATCGGTGTTCTTGACCAGCCTGGCGATCGCGCGGTGCGGCACCATCACGCCCTTGGGCCGGCCGGTCGAGCCGGAAGTGTACATGACATAGGCCAGATCGTCGGGCGTGACGGCCGCGTCGCCGGACCAGCTGTCTGGCGCCGCCCGATCGAGTAGATCCTCGATGATGAGCGCGGATTCGGTCCATGACGCTTCGCCTTGGCGCCGCTCAAACTGTCCGCGAGACAGCAGCATGAGGGCGGGCGCACTGTCCTGACGGATGAAATTCAGCGTGTTTTCCGGATAGGACGGATCGAACGGGACATAGGCGGCACCGACCCGGAGGATCGCGAGGAGTGCTGCGATCGCGCCGGGCGAGGATTCGCTGCATAGGCCGACAAAAGTGCCGGGTCCGATCGACAGCGCCGCCAGATGAGCGGCGATGCGCGCGGTCTGCGCCGCCAGTTCGCGGTAGGTGAGACGGCCGCCCTCGTGGAGAAGTGCGGTGTTTTCCGGATGGTTTCGCGCCGTCTGCATGAAGAGAGCATGCACCGGCAGCGCGCCGAGCGGACTACCCAGATCGATCTCAAGCCGGCGCGGTTCGCACTTCATGCCATTTTCTCGTCTAGGTTAACGGATGCAGCGATCGAGAACGGAATAAATTCTCAAACGTTGCGTGGAAATTTTATTTTTATCGGAGCCTTCGACTGCCGGAACGGTTCGAAGACTCAAACGATTGCGACAAATCGCTTAAATGATCGGGATTTCATCCCAGGATCGATTTGATACTGTTCTGCCCCCGTAGTTTACGTGATGTCGTTGTTGGCACTCGTAAAATTTATCTTTCATTGTTGACTTTGGTATTGCGCTCGGTAGATACGACGTTATATCGATCGGATAAACTGTGCTTTACGTTAAGCAATAAATTAATTACCTTAATAATAATATTACAGAATATTTACCAGTGTGGCAAAAAATCAAAACACGACAAGTTTGCTTTTAGTAAACCATGTTCGAAATCGCGGGATTCACGGCCAAATTTCGCGGCAAATTCGGCCGCGTCCCATGCCATAATGGCTGCTCCACACGAAATGTCGGCAATCGTCATGTGGCACCGGCTGCTTGACGAAGACACAACATCAACACACGACCCGGCGCTTTGCTCCGGCCGATGCCGAAAAAACGTCCGATTGCCCATAAGGAACAAACCGGAGGTCACTGTGTTCGTTCCGTGCCGGAGATGATTGGAGTGCTCTTGTTGAAAGAGCGGCGGCAAAATCGATGGCACCAACTTCCCGATTTCGGAGTCTTCAATGACCAAGCGAGCGCTGATTACTGGCGTTACGGGGCAAGACGGATCCTATCTGGCCGAATTGCTGATCGAAAAAGGCTATGAAGTTCATGGCCTCGTTCGACGCGCCAGTCTCTTCAACACCGATCGGGTGGATCATCTCTACCAGGATCCGCATGTCGCGCTGCCCAATTTCACGCTGCACTATGCCGATCTGACCGACGCGACGGTTTTGCGGCGTGTCCTGGAAAAGGTCCGGCCGGCGGAACTCTACAATTTGGGTGCGCAAAGCCACGTCAAGGTTTCGTTCGAAATTCCCGAATATACCGCCGATGTCGTCGCCCTCGGTCATTTGCGGCTGTTGGAGGCGGTGCGCGATCATATGGCGCAGCACGGCTCGCAAGTTCGGATTTATCAGGCCGGCTCGTCGGAAATGTTCGGCGCGGCATCGGCCCCGCAAAGCGAGGCGACCGCCTTCTATCCCCGCAGCCCCTATGCGGTCAGCAAGGTCGCCGCGCACTGGTACGGTATCAATTACCGGGAGGCTTATGGGATGTTCGTGGCCAACGGCATCCTGTTCAATCACGAGAGTCCGCGCCGGGGCGAGACATTTGTCACGCGCAAGATCACGCGCGCGATCGGACGCATCAAGGAAGGGCTTCAGGACGCGCTGTTTCTGGGCAATCTCGATGCCAAGCGCGACTGGGGCTTTGCCGGCGATTATGTCGAGGCGATGTGGCGGATGCTCCAGCACGACACGCCGGATGATTTTGTCGTCGCGACGGGCGAGAGCTACACGGTTCGAGAATTTCTCGAACACGCTTTCGGCGTCGCCGGCCTCGATTGGCGCGCCCATGTTCGGATCGATCCACGCTATTTCCGGCCGACCGAGGTCGATCATCTTCAAGGCGATGCCACGAAGGCGCGCACTCGGCTCGGCTGGCGACCGACCGTGCCGTTCGCAGCACTGGTGCGGATGATGGTCGAGGCGGATCACGAATTGGCCAAGCAGGAACGCGTGCTGGCCAATGCCGGACATGTGTTCAGCCCGCGCGGAGTGCGCAGCGCGTGATTGCTCATCGCCTGACACGGAGCATGGCCGCGGCTATGACCATCCTCAGCGCGATGCCGGTCTCGCCGAACGCCGGGGCGACCGTGCTGTATGTCAGCGCGGAAAATGGCTCGGATGCGGCGGACGGGCTGACGCCGGCCGCCGCATTCAGAACGCTCGAAGCGGGCGCGGAACGCTTGCAGCCAGGTGATCGGCTGATCATCGGGACCGGGCGCTATGACGGCCCGCTGCACCTCACACGATCCGGTACCCCTGCGGCACCGATCGACATCGTCGGCGCGGAAGGCCCCCTGCCGGTGATCCGCTCGGCCAATGACGGGGTCATCGTGGAGGCGGATTACGTGCGGCTGTCGCGGCTGGATGTCGCCTCCGACAGCCCGCTCGGCAGCGCGATCGCGATCGAGCCGGGCCATCATCACGTCACGATCGCTGACTCGGTCGCCCATGATTCAGGCTGTGCCGGAATCGCCGGCATTCAAACCGACTATCTGACGATCCGGCACAATCTGGTTTACGGCAATGGCCGGCATTCCCCGTGGCAATGCAGCGGCATCAGCATTTACCAGGCGGCCAACAGCGACGAAGCGCCCGGATTCCACAATGTCATTGAGGGAAACCGCGTCTACGGAAATCTGAACATGGTTGTGGATCCCAAGCTGCCGGCCGCGGTCGCCGGCCACACCACCGATGGCAACGGCATAATTCTCGACGATTTCCGGCATGACCAGATTTGGCAGGGCCGCAAGACTGCGCCCTATCGATCGGCCAGCCTGATCGCCAACAACGTCGCCTATGACAATGGCGGCCGCGGCATCGAACTCTTTCACAGCGATGACGTCACCGTGATCAACAATACCGTGCGCGGCAACATGCTCGATCCGAATGTGGTGCCGGGCCGCTACGGTGAAATCTATCTCGCATTCGCCGCACGCAGCCAGCTCTTCAACAATCTCGTCGCCGCGGATTCGAGCGGCCGATGTGCCGTGATGGCGACGAACGCGAACGCGGTCGAGGCGGATTACAATGTGACGATCGGCGGATCGCCCTGTCGCGGCCGATCGATCGGCGAGTTTGCCTGGGGCAGCCATAATTTCAGCGCGGCGCTTGCGGGGTTCGTCGATGACCGCGACCACGATTTGCATCTGTCCGCCGCAAGTCCGGCGGTGAAGCGCGGTTCGGCCGCGCACGCCCCCGCCGCCGATCTCGATAACCGCCCGCGCCCCCGCACCGGCTCCGTTGACGCCGGCGCTTACCAATTCAGCCGTTGAGGTTATGTGATGACGATAACCGGTCCTACAATGCGCCGCTGTGAATCGAGGCTTCGGCCGGCGCGCGCCATCGGAATGTTATTGATGATGTGTGCGCTCGGCCTTCATCCGAGCCTCGGTCATGCCCAAACCGACGATGAGACGGACGAGGCGCCGGCCAAGATCATCCACAAGCGGGTCGCAACGATACCGTATCATCGTCATGGCGGCGGCGGCGTCGATGACGACCGCTCCGCGCCGACGCTGCGCAGCGATCCGCACTCCTTGGATCGCACCCGGTGGGATCTTCCGGCACCGGCTGGACTTGCCCTCGATCATGCTCCCTTGCCGGGCGAAATGGGACCGGCGCCCGAGCCGGCCAGACCGCTCTTCGACCAGTCGGCCGGCGGTCTGGCAACGCATCCCGACGCATGGGAAATTCCGGGCAAGCAGTGATCTGCCGCCTGGACCAATTCGCTCGGAGGCCTCGAACCAAGTGATCGGCCTTCGACGCGCGCTCCCGGTACCATAACCCCAAGAACTTCGTGATCACCACATCACGACGCTACAATGTCTCGCAAAATCGTTGATGTATTGCTTGCGCGGTCCTTCTGGCAGAACCCGCCACATCGACAAGGCCATTTGTTATCAACCTCGTTCCGATATTTAATGTTCCACTAAGGCAGTATATCTGATGTACTTTGTCGCTATCAGATCTGGTAATTTGCCCAGTAAGAAAATCGACAATAGCACCGCCAAATTCGTGCGGTTTTAAAATCTCACGAGCCACTAAATTTTTTACCAATGGGCTCTCGGCCTGAGTTATATCAGTGCCAAACCCTGTACAATTGATCACATAATCCGCGGCGTCTGAAATGTTGCCATCCACTGTTTTGCGGATTAACGAAAATTGATTGGAGTTCTTATCGTGCTCAATTTCTATTAAATTATCGAACACCTTCAAGGTTTTATCTTCCAATTCTTGTAAAATCCGTAACGCGTTAGATGGTGCCATGCCATAAAGAACGTTGGATAATTCATTCAGTATTTTAAGCATCTTTCCTCGCTCCGAATCCTCCAGTAGATGCCATGAAATTGGAATGCAATCGATCAGAGCCGAAATAAGGCCAAACCAGTCGGCCCCCTTGTTGGACACGGCATATCCGTGTCGTAAGGCTTCAAGCGGTGGCATTCTTGAGGCTTTAACGGCGTCTAAAAATGGCATCCAGTCAACTTCTTGGATTAAAAATTCGGCGGTCACCAGACCGATCAATGTATCTATTCGGAGGTGACCCATTTCCCTCGCTAGTTTCATAATATTATCTTCTGTCGCAATTTTCAGCGAATATTTTGACGGGATTGGCCGTGGGTATTGCATGGTTCCACTTCTTGAGTAGGCTTTTACGTTTTTTATTCCGCAATCTCGCAATTTTATGATGGTATCAACCGCCGTTGGCCCAAGCCCAATGACCGCAATTTCGGCATCTACGGGCATCACTCTTTCATCGGTAATTTGCACCCAAGGATTTCCGATATAATTCTCGCAGTCAAGTAATTTACAGTACGTAGTCGGTGCAATATGCCCCAATGCCATAACGATATAATCTGCCTGAAGGCGTTGTTCTGATTTGAGTATTACATCATAATTCACACCAACTTTTTCAACATCTATCACTTCGTCTACTAAAGTATGCAATTCTATTCCGTGTTGTTTCGCACGAGTGATAGCGGTGTGAAATTTATCTACAAATATCGCACCAACGTCGGTACGTTTTACAAAAAGTTCTCCCGCCGTGGGTTCACGACTGTAACAAACTCCCCTAATACTGCCAACTGTCTCTCGTGTTTCGAGATCGGTCACGATTTCTGGACAATGATTGTTTGTAAGCATCCGATCGCTCTGCTCGGTTGCCCATGCGACGCCGCGGCCATACTCGGAGACGGGGCGTGAGTCGACAAAAATGTACCGCAAAGAATCGTTTAGCTCCTGCCGAATTGCAAGGTCGAGGCTCTCCAAAAAGAATTGAAGGCCCCCATATCCGGCACCAATAACCACGATTGTCCGACGTCTCGTCTCGGTATGCGGCATCTCGTAAGACATTTGATCTCCTAATTGCAGCGCTATTCGATCGTTTGCTCAGGCTATTACACGCCAGGAATGCGATGAATATCAGTTTAGTTGCGTCGTATACCATGTTAACATAAGAAATCAATGAGGAATTAGCGAATCTCAATCTAATTGAGCCTCAGTCGCTGCGGATCGGGGCCATAGGTTGGTTTCGGCGTCACGCCGCCCCAGGCATCGATCGAGCCGATCTCGAACCAGGATGGCCAGCCGATCGGCACAAAATCAAGGTGTTGGCGTGCGGAGGCCCCAGCCCAATTGTTTCCTTGATCGCCCGCAAAATCGACAAGGACGTTAACGACCGATTGGCGGTAACAAGCCGTTTCGGCGTTCAGCCCTCACCTGTGCCGGCCGCGACTTTGGCATCGTACTCCTCGACGGTGATAACGCCGCCGGCAGGGTCGATCTTGACGCGATCACGTGGGGGTAGCGCGTCCTGGAGCAGGTCGATGCGCTTCCACTCGGCCAACGGCGTTGCCGAGTCGGCTCTCGGTACATAGCGGGAGGCCGTGACCTTCTGATAGCGATGCACATAGCGTGGGCAGTTGACGAACAGATTGCCGACCGCCACACGCACGATCATCTCCGCACCGGGATAATCCTCGATCAGCGGATCGTCCTCGGCCACTGTAGCGATACCGTGCAGGCGCAACCGGTTCGGTCTCTCGAAATCGATGAATAACATGCCGACTCTGCTTGTTGCCTGTATGTTGCCCAGCGAAAAAAACATGCCGTTACCGTCGTAGCTCGGGAATACGATTGTTTTTGCGTTGACGACCCTGACGAAACCAGGGTCGCCCCCCTTGTAGGAGCAAGTGGGCTGGCCCATGGAGTCGACCGTCGACAGAAAAAACATGTCCCGGCTCTCGATAAAAGCCTTTTGCGGTTCCCGAACCTCGTCATGCAGGATGCCCGCAGCGTTGGCGGCGAGATGAGCGTCTGCTATTTCGCGCGTCTCGAAACGATCCTGCAAGGCGCGCTGCTCATCGCTGTAAAACTCATTCATGGTTCTCATTCCGGGCGACAGGTCCCAGGCTTCCTTTGCACACCGGGTAACCAAATGGTGAAACAGTACCGAGCTAGGTGATAAGTGATTGTGATCTTATATGCCAAATTAGCGAATTGCCACCCGCAATGCAATGACAGACCGCAATGACCTGCGATAAGCTCGCGCGTGCGGTGTGAGGCGGCCGGTGGTACGGGCCATCCTGCGCGCTTTGCGCCAGGCCAGCCTTAAAAGCGCGGATACCCTACCGCTGGTTTCGCGAATATTGCGATATCGACAGGAAACTTAAGGACCGTTGACGCGTTTGCGACAGGTCACAGTTCCAGTTTCACTTAGAAGCGGGTCAGCCGATGGCTACTGTTTACGAAGCGCTACAGCGCGGACGCCAGGAATCTGGCCTGATCGCGTCGCCCTTACCGCGTGTCTCCAAGCCCCAACCGGCGGTATTCGGGCTGGAAATGCGGATATTGGCGAGTCGTCTGCAACCGCTGTTCGATGATCGAAAGCCGGTTACCTTGGCGATCACGGCCGCCGGCACCGGCGCCGGCGCCTCGACCGTGGCGCGCGAGCTTGCCTACTACGTCGCGGGCGAGGGCCGATCGGTTCTGTTGTGCGGCGATCCGGCCGATCTGGATGCGGTGCGTCTGGTCGGCAGCGAAACGCCGACCCAGACCCGGCCGATGGTGGAAACCAACCGGCAGCGCCTGGTGCTGGTCGATATCACCGATCTCCATCGCCGCGATTCCGGCTCCGCCAGCAAAATGGCCTTTCGCGAATGGCTCACCGAGAATTCGCGAAACTTCGATCTGGTGATCATCGATGTGCCGCCGCTGCTCGAACAGCAAAGCTGGACCGGCTTCATGGGGTTTCCCGACGGCGTGGTCATGGTGGTTGAGGCGGAACGGTCCCGGTCGGCTGTTTTGCGGGCGACCAGTTCGGTGATTGCCGGGGCCAATGGCCATGTTCTCGGCCTGGTCCTGAACAAGCGCCGCCAATATATCCCCAAGAGCTTTTACAAATGGCTTTGACGGTTTCGCCACCCTGCCGATCTGGCGCTTTTCCGGTCGGACGCGGTTAAGGCAGCCATCATGTATATGCGCTTTTTCGGATTAAACCGCCTGCCGTTCGAATCGTCCCCGGATCCGGGCTTTCTCTTCGATGGTCCGGCGCATCGCGAGGCGATTGCGTCGATCGAATATGCCGTCGCGACCCGCATGGGATTCATCATGCTGACCGGCGAGGTCGGGCTGGGCAAGACCACGGTGATCCGCGCCTTTCTCGACCGGTACGACCGGGACAAGCTACTGCCGATCTATGTCTTTCACCCGCTCTTGAGCTTCGATGATCTCCTCGAACTCGTCTCCGACGAGCTGGGTTTGACCCTGGCGGCGGGGGTCAGCAGCTTCAACCGACTGCGCGCGATCCAGCGCGAGCTGATCCGGCTCTATGGCGAAGAACGGCAGGTAATTCTCGTCATCGACGAGGCGCAGCGTCTGCCGGAAGATACGCTGGAGAATTTACGTCTCCTGACGAATTTGGAAACCAACCAGGCGAAATTGCTGCAAATCGTGCTGGTCGGACAGCCGGAACTCGAAGCGGTGCTGGCCCAACCCCATCTGCGCCAACTCGATCAGCGCATTGTGCTCAAGGCCCGGCTCGACACTCTGACGCCGGCGGATTCCGAGCGCTATCTTCGGCACCGCCTGGTGCTGGCCGGTGCCGATAATCCCGAGGCGGTTCTGTCGGCCGCCGCGATGCGCGCGATCGTCGAACTTGCCCAGGGCGTGCCACGTCGGATCAACATCTTGGCCAACCGCACCCTGATCGATGCCTTCGGCGCCGACGAGAAGCCGGTCGGCGCGGCTCGGGTGCGGCGGGTCGCGGCCAGTGCCGACGGCGTGGAAAAGCCGAAAACGCGCGGCGCGCGGACCTGGCGATCAGCCGCCGTCCGTCTGTCGATCGGCCTCGCAGCGGGAATCGTAATGCTTTGGCCGGCTGGACCGGCCCCGGTCGAATTGAGTAATTTTGCGTTGCTCTTCAGCTTCTTACCGAGCCGTCAGATCACGGCGCCCGCCGTCCCGGACCCGTTCGGTTCGATCG
>JBAVTK010000072.1:0-3060 GCA_049696095.1 Aliidongia sp.
ACGACGGCCCTCGCCGCCGCGACACCGCTCGGTCCGGCGCCGCGCGCCGATCCGGCCTGGCAAGCGTATCTCGGCACCTATGGCACCGGCGGGCGCGACGCCTCGATCATCATCGCCGAGGGCCGACTCGCCTGGCAGGACAGCGCCGGCGCCCGGATCTATCTCGACCCGGCCGGGCCGGATCGCTTCAAATGGGCCTCGGGCAGCCTGATCGGCGAGATGGTGATCTTCGAGCGCGACCCGTCCGGGCGGGTCACACGCATGCTCGAAGGCGGCTATTGGGATGCACGGCGGTAGGAGGAGAGGCTTTCACGCCCCGAGCCGCACCACCACCGGCACATGGTCCGACGCCTTGTCCCAGCCGCGCACCGCGCGCAAAATGTCGTAACCGGCGAGTCGCGGCACCAGGTCGGGCGTCACCCAGACGTGATCCAGCCGCCGGCCACGGTCGCTCGCTTCCCAATCCTTGGCGCGATAGCTCCACCAGGAATAAAGCTTGCGATCGGCCGGGACGAAATGGCGCACGGCATCGACGAAGCCAGACGCCGCCTGTAGCCGGTTATAGCGCTCGACCTCGATCGGGGTGTGGCTGACCACATCGAGCAATTGCTTGTGCGACCAGACATCATGTTCGAGCGGTGCCACATTGAGGTCGCCGACCACGATCATCGATCGACCGCGCCGATCGACCGCGCCGAAATAGCCGGTCAGCTCGTCGAGAAAGGCCAGCTTATGCGCAAATTTCTCGTTGACCGCCGGATCGGGAATGTCACCGCCGGCCGGGACGTAGAGATTATGCAACTCCAAGCCGCCTTCGAGCGTGACCACGCCGTGCCGGCAGTCCGACCGGCCGCAGCGATCGAGCGTCAGTTGTTCGCTGAACGGAATGCGCGAAACGATCGCGACCCCGTTATAGCTCTTCATGCCGTGCACCAGCCGGTGGCGATAGCCCAGCGCCTCGAACGCGGCCTCGGGGAAAAATTCGTCCGGGGTCTTGGTTTCCTGAAGGCAGAGAATATCCGGCTGAACCTGGTTCAGCAGCCGCTCGACGCTGGCGATGCGCAGGCGAACCGAATTGATGTTCCAGGTGGCGATGGTGAGGCTCATCGGCCGATCGCCAGTTCGAGATCGCTCAGCCCATCGACATGGCCATGCAGCCGGTCGCCGCGCATCGTGGCCGCAACGCCTTCGGGCGTGCCGGTATAGATGAGATCGCCCGGCGCCAGCGCGACCAGACGCGACAGGGAAGCGATCACCTCGGGCACCGACCAGATCAGATCGGCGATGTCGCCCACCTGGCGGCGCGTGCCGTTGACGTCGAGCCAGATGGCACCCTTGGTGATCGGGCCGGTCTCGCTGGCCCGGTGCAAGGGTGCGATCGGCGCGGAAAAATCGAAGCCCTTGCCCATGTCCCACGGGCGGCCAAGCTTTTTGGCCTCGCCTTGCAGATCGCGCCGGGTCATGTCGAGGCCGACGGCATAGCCGAAGACATGGTCCTGCGCCTCGGTCACTGAAATCTCGGCGCCGGCCCGGCCGATCGCCACGACCAGTTCGATCTCGTGATGCAGATCCGCGGTCGCCGGCGGATAGGGCATCGGCTGGCCGGGCAGCAGGATCGCGTCGGCCGGCTTGGTGAAGAAGAAGGGCGGCTCGCGATCGGGATCGTGACCCATCTCGCGCGCATGGGCGGCATAATTGCGGCCAACGCAGAAGATCCGGCGAACCGGAAACACCGCGCCGCCGATCACGGGCACGACCGGGATCGGCGATGGGGGAACGGCAAACTCCATAATGGCGACCCTCGATACGATTCGGCACGCATCAAAGCAGAAGGGCGGGGCCATCGCAACCGGCAGCATGGCTCGGCCGTCACGCCGCGGCGAGCACTGCCGGATCGAGCTGGCCGAGGCAAGTGATCAGCGCGGCCATCTCGTCCCTCAGCGTGGCGAGGTAGGGTTTGGCCACAAGGCTGCGCTCATCCATGTAAAGCGCGCGGTTGATTTCGATCTGGAGGCAATGCCGGCCTCGGGCCGGTTTGCCGTAATGATGGGTTGTAAACCCCCCGGCATAGGGCGCGTTGAGCGCCACATGGTAGCCCAGCGCCTTCAGCCGCGCCGCCGCCGTGGCGGTGACGCTGGGATGGCAGGATGTGCCGAGGCGGTCACCCAACACGATATCGACGTGACGGCGCGGCAACTCGCCCCGCGTGATCGCCGACGGCATCGAATGCGCGTCGAGCAACAGACACGCGCCGAACCGCACAGCCGTGACCGCGATCAATTGTTCGAGTGCTGCGTGATAGGGCCGATAAAGCCGGTCGATGCGATGCTCGGCCTCGGCGAAGCGCAGCTTGCGGCGATAGATATCCTCGCCATCGGCCACGACGCGGGCGATCGTGCCGAGGCCGACCGCGACACGCGGCGAGGTGCGATTGACGTAATCGGGCAGTTCGTCTTCGAACATCACCGGATCAAGCTCGTAGGGCTCGCGATTGGGATCGACATAAGCGCGGGGAAACAGCGCGTGGATCAGCGGTACGCCCAGCGTCGGCGCGGCGGCGAAGATGTCCTGAACGAAGCAATCTTCGGATTTGCGCAAGGCCATCGGATCCAGCCGAGATGCGGCCAGCAGATCGTCCGGATAGCACCGGCCGCTATGGGGCGACGCCACGACCAGCGGCAGCAGCTGCTCGGCCGGCGCGACGATTTCGAAGGGTGGAGAATTTGGGCCGGTCTCACTCATGAGCGATGTTGTACCGCAATTTCCAAGGCCGGCCCACCGCCGTTCTGAAACGCCCGGCTCGGCGGCCGTGCTCGGCGTGGAGCAAGGTGATTTCGGGCGGGATCACCCGAAATTTCAAGCTTGCGCTATACCGTTCCCGCCGCGGCCCCCGCCGCGAAGCCGCGCAGGCGCGCGGCGATCACCTCGCCCACCGCCTCGACGACGGCGCTCCGCGGAAAGTGCGCCCGCCAGGCGATGCGCACAATTCGCCCGGTGTGTGCCGCCAGCGGTCGCAGTACGATTCCGGCATCCTGGGCCGCCCCGGCCGCGAGTCCCGGG
>JBAVTK010000073.1:0-2365 GCA_049696095.1 Aliidongia sp.
GCGCCGGGTCGTTAAGATCAGCGATGCCGCTTTCGATCGCGTCATAGAGCCGCTTCAGCCGTAAATCGGCCTCGGCGGCGCGCTTGTTCAGTTCGGCGAAATGGTCCCGCCGGCGCTCGGTTCGCTCCTGGCGGCGATCGAGGACGGAAGCCAGCACTTCCTCAAGCCGTTCCGGCTGAAGCAATCGCTCTTCGATATGGCCGGCAACGAGGTTGTCCAGCTTCTCCATCGGAACCGAGCGGCCCTTGCAGCCGGTCTCGCCCTGCCGGGCCTTGGTCGAGCAGGTGTAGTAGCGATACCGTCCGCTCTTGCCGGTCCTGAGCGTCATCGCACCACCGCAATCCGCGCAGAAGCAGATGCCGGTAAGGAGGGTGGGGCCGCTGACGATTCGGGCGGGCGTGACTCTCGGGTTGCGGGCGCGCAGATGCGCCTGAACGGCGTCGAAAGTGGGTTGATCGATCAGCGGCGGCACCGCGACCGCGACGCGTTCGCTGGCCGGCTTGATCTCTCCCGCCTCGCTGCGCCTGTTGAATTCGTGGCGACCGATATAGGTCGTCCGGGTCAGGACATCGTGCATTTGTCCGATACCCCAGCGTCCGCCGTCGCGGGTGAAGATGCGCCGGGCGTTGAGGTAGGTCGTGATCGCCTTCACGCCCATCGGGCCGGATGTGCCGTCGCCCTGGAGGGCAAGGCGGTAGATCAGCCGCACCGTGTCGGCGTGCAGCGGGTCGATTTCCAGCTTTTTCTTGACCTTCGTCCCGCGTTGCTCGGCGGCCACCGTGCGATAGCAGATCGGCGGCCGGGAGCCGCTCCAGAAGCCTTGCCGGGCATTCTCCTTCATGGCTCGGAGGGTGTGCTTGCCGTTCTCCTTGGACTGGTACTCATCGAACAGCGCCATCATCTGGCGCATCATCGCGTGCATCGGGTCGTCGCCGATATCCTGGGTGATCGAGACCAGCTTGATGCCGTTCTTGGCGAGCTTGCGGACGTAGAATTCAAGTTCGAAGTGGTCGCGAAAGAAGCGGCTGAACGAATGGACGAGCAGGACATCGAACGGCGCGGGCGTCGCCGATCCCGCCTCGATCATCCGTTGGAACTCGGGCCGGCGGCCGTTCGTGGCCGTCGAGCCGGGCTCCACATAAGTCTCGATGAGCTGGTAGCCGCGCGCCGCGCAATAGGCTTCGCCCTGCCGGCGCTGGTCGGGAATGGAGATGTCATGCTCGGCCTGACGCGGGGTCGAGACGCGCAGATAGAGGGCGGCGCGCAAGGGCACGGTCATGACAAAGCTCCTCTCAGATCATCGGCAGGGTCCGAATAAGTCGTCGAACAGATCGCCGAACCAAGCCTCGAAGATGTCGATCTCGGCATCCGTGACCGGCACGCGTGCCGGCCAATCATCGGTAATCCGCCAAGTCTCGGGATTGCGCTTCGGCGGCCGACCGAGACGCGGCCAAGGCTCGATCTTGATATAAAGATCGTCCGGCAGCACGCCGAATCTAGAGCGGTCGCGGCGGTCTTTGGGGATATGGGCACGCGGTCGGGACATTCCGACAGGGTCGCCCGAAGTGCCGACCAGCGGAACGGCCGATTTCTACGCCAGAACCCGCTGCGCGCTACCGGCGGCGAAGACAGGCCATCGGCGGTCCCTGGCGCGACGGCGCGCATGTCATGCGGCGTTTGTCAGCGGCCGGGCGCGGTCGATGCGCTCGCGCTCGCGCGGCGAATGCATGGCGTCCCAAAGGTCGCCGCGCCGCTGCACGTTCAGCCAGAAATCCGGGCTGTTGCCGAACACGCGGGCGAGGATAAGCGCGGTCGCGGCGGTCACGTTGCGGCGGTTGTTGCAGAGTTCGTTGACGTGCTTGCGCTGTACGCCCATCGCCTCGGCAAGCGCGCCTTGCGTCAGGCCCATCGGCGCCATGAACTCCTCAACCAGGATTTCGCCGACGCTGGCCGGCTTGCGTTTCGTCGTCAACATGGATCACCTCACCGATAGCTGTGGTCGTCGAGATAGACGCCTGTCGCGTCACCTCGGCCACCGTCCCATTCGAAGACGAGCCGCCATTGCTTGTTGTCGCGGATCGTATGGAAGCCCTCAAGCTTGCCGGCCAGCTTTTCGAAGTGATTGCTGGGCGGCACGCGCAAATCCTGATCCGTCGTCGCATCGTCGATCATCTGGATCTTGCGGAACAGGCGGCCTTCCAAGTCGGGGGGAATTCTCTTCGATCGAATGTCCTCGACAAAGACCTCCCGCAACCAGTCCTCCCGAAAGCTCACGATCATTCCGCAACTCCGCCTTAGCCTAATGTACCGCCCTATGGGACAAGACGCAATTCCGGCGTCTTTGGCTGCTCGTAGAGAAAGGGAG
>JBAVTK010000074.1:0-9350 GCA_049696095.1 Aliidongia sp.
ACCCTTCGATGCGCGCGCGTTGCCGAGTGTCTGCGAAGTGCAGACCTACACGGTGTATCGGGTGGTCATGCCCTTGCCCGTGACCAGCGGCAAGGCGGTGCCTTGGTTCGACGAGCCGGGCGGCGCCACGCAATATGAAACGGACGAGCCGTCAGCCGCATTGGTCACGGAGCATTTCCTGGAACCGCTGCCCGATCCCGGCCCGGCGCCGTGCCGGTGACGCCGGAGGCGTCGGTCAATGTGCCGATGACGCCTGGAGGCGTCGGTCAATGTGCCGATGACGCCGGGCATTCACCGTCAGTTTTCCTGAGTTTTTCGGCTTTTCTGAAGATTGTCGCGTAAGCCCGGCATGACGCTGAAAAATTGCGCCTCGGATTCCGCCGGGATCAGGCGCAGCGACGGCGGGTAGAGTCGTCCCTGGAGCGGTGGCGGATCGGAGGTGCGATGGCCTTCGCTTTGGGACAGTGACGCGGTGATGATAGCAAGGATCGCCAGGGCGGTTACACCGCCGCTATTCAAGCGCCGATGGCGCGGGGCGATCAGTTGCAGATGGCCGTACCCGATCATGGCGACGATCACCCACATCACAATGTATTCCTTGCTGAGCAAGCTCGGCAGGGACAGCGAGAAGCCGACGAATTTGAGAATTTCGTCGAACAGCGAATAGGCGAAAACCCCGGCCAGCGCGATTCGCAAATGACGCTGGAAGCGCGCCTCGCCGGTGAACACCCGGCACAGGATCGTCCAGATACCGACCCAGGCGAGCGTGACCTCGATCACGTTCTGCAAGGCAGACAAATAGGCTGGCAGCCGCGGTTGGGCGGTTTCTGCAAGCCAGTTTGACGTGACCTCGATCCCAATGATGCCAAAGGCGAGTGCGATGATCAGCGGCCAGAGCGCGCGCTGCGGTGCCGCGATACGCTCGGCCGCTACCGGCCAGTCGGAGCCGCGCAGGCGCAGCAGCGTGTGGCCGGCGCGGATGATCTGGTCGCCGTCGAGCGCGATCCGGTCGCGCTTGTCCCTGCCGCGGGCGGTGTAAAGCCCATTGGCGCTGCCCAGATCCTCGGCCACCCAATTGCCTTCGACATCGCGCCTGAGGCGCAGATGCTGTGCCGCCAGGAACGGATCATCGAGCACGAGGTCATTGTCGTAGCCGCGGCCGATGCGGATTTCGTCGCCGTTACAGCGATGTCGTGCCAGCACGTCGTGATGGTGACGCGACAGGATTTCGACCCACATTACGAGCTCCATTTCACACCCTCGACGAAATGTTGGCTGAGCGCCATGGCATTGCCGAAGCTGACGCCGTCAAGAGTCATCCGCGAAACCATCGCCTCGGTCGCCCGGTCCTCGGTCACCGTGGTCACCGAAACATCATAGAGATCGTCGAAATCCCGATAGGCGCGGGCGCACCAGACGATCCGCTGGACCGGCCGTTCGCCGGTCCCGGCGACGAAATCGTCGCGGCAGCTTTGCCGGGTCAACCATTTTTGCGGCCAATTCGCCGACAGGCCGCCGCGGTCGTGCTGCGACACCAGGGCAGAGAATTGAAACGAGTTCAAATCGTCGGTTCGCAGATAAGTATGGGACAGTTGGATCAGGCCGGCATTCAGCCCTTCGGCGATGAAGACGCGGCTGTCGCTGAAACAATTGGTGGCGTCGATGAATGCACGTGGTTTCGGCGTTTGATCGGTGTTGGTCTGGCTCCAGCAGGTGAACCAAGATGCGTCGCTTTCCGGTGTGCGGTAGGGTCCGGAGACTGCCGAGCGAAAGCCGGCCTTGTCCAGCGCCCGATAGAGACCGCCCTGCCAAGCTGTCAGTTGACGGCCGAGTTCGGCCTTCAAATCCTTGACATCGACCGGCTTGCCGTCGCTGTTCTGGCTCAGCAAGGCGGCGGCGAAACGTGCCGGCACCAAAAAGCTCACCAACTCGCCGTTCAATTGCTTGGCGACATTGATTCCGGCGACCCTGCCGTCGAAGGTGACGGTCGGGCCGCCGCTCATGCCCGAATTGATCGCGCCGGTGAAGTGATACCGGTCGGTATAGCTGCGATCGACCAGCGCGTTATAGGTGCCTTCGACGATCGTGAAACCCAGATCGAGCGGGTAACCCATCGAGAACAGCCGTTCGCCCTTGGGCAGCGTGCCGGCCACCGCCCGGTCGTCGAACTGAAAGAACGGCTGGTCGGTTCGATCGACCCGGATCAGCGCCAGATCGTCGGCGATATCGAGGGCGACGATCTGCACGGGGCCGCGGCTGCCATCGACCGTATTATATTCCAGCCGATAGGTCGTCGGTTCCAGGGCATACTCCGACACGACATGATAGTTGGTGATCGCCAAGCCATCGGCCGAGATCAGGAAGCCTGAACCGGTCGAATGCTTTTGCCCGTCCTTGCCCAGCAAGGTCTGGAGCTGGATCAGCTTGGGCCGCGCGGCGGCATAGATCGCCCCCGCTGTGGTCTGGCTATTGTCGGTCTGGGCGGCGGCGAGAACGGGATTGAACAGCAAAGCAAGAAGCAGCGGGACATATCGGAGCATCATGGAGCCAAGGTTCTATCTAGCGCGGTGGGACAGATACGGCGCGACACCTATATGACGTTAATAGGCAAGCGAGCGCCATGAGACAAATATACGCTACCGCCGGCTTGGTGGCTCGAAAAATGATCGGCCTGCCGCTGTCCCTCGACTCCGCGGGCGCCGCGGTCGTTCCTCGAATTGCCGACAGTGTCGGCGATGGATCGGCCGGTTTCACCATCGTCGAACGTGTGGTCGGTTTACGGGTTCTTATGGATTTGCCGGCTTACTAGACAAGCCTTGCCGGGTTTCCGCCCCATGGCGCCCGAGCGAGGCTTCGCTCCCAAGCGGGTCGGCGATCAACTCCGACGATTGTGCGCGGAGCCGACATAGAAATTGGTGCCGATGTCTCAGCCTCAGTTCGATCTTGCCGATACCCTGCCTCTGGCCAAGACCACGCTGGCGGGCTTCGGCGGTGCGGCGTTGCTGGTCTCGCCGGCGGGGGTCTTGCGTCATGCCAACGATCCCGGCGCGGCCCTGATGGCGGAACTCAATGACGAAACAATTCGTGAAATTGCGCTGGCCGGCGGCCGGGCGATTGCGGCCGATGCCATGCGGCTGGAGCGGTTGAACGGGCCATTTCCGGGAGAATGCGCCGACGCCGTGATCATGCCCCTGGTCGGGCGCGCGGGCGCGCTCGTCGTAATCGCGACGAATCCTGCGGAAAGCGCGCTCCGGCGTGCTCTGATCGAAAGCCGTCAGCGCTACCGTGATCTGATCGATGCCGCCAGCGATTTCGTTTGGGAGACCGATCGGCATGGCCGTTTCGTCTTCGTGTCGGTGGCCGGCGCGCTCGGTTATTCGACACGCGATCTGCTCGGGCGTGCTGCCGCGGATTTCGTCGTCGATGCCTCGACGCTGGTATATCCGGTGTTCCAGGCGCGCGACACGGTTCTTGCGACCGATGTTTGGCTGCACCGTGCCGACGGTCAGATTTCATGCCAATCGATTACTGCGGTGCCGATTTACGATCCGGAAGGGTTGTGGTGTGGCACGCGCGGCATGGGGCGCGATGTGACCGAACTGCGCGAGCGCGAGCGGACGCAGAAGCAGCGCGTGCTGCGCGATCGACTGATGACTTATCTGGCCGACACGATCCGCAACGAAATCAACCCGGAAAAAACCTTACCCGCGGCCCTGTCGGGCACCGGCCTTGCCATCGGTGCCGATGGCGGCATGATCATCACCGGGCATCCGGCTTCGGCCGGTTATGACATCGTCACCTGGGGCGCGTCGCTGCCGCAGACCGATTTTCCCGCGGTCCTCGCCGGGTTAGCCGAGCTGGGTTTCGCCGACATGTTGCGTGACGGCGCGCAGATCATGGGCTATGTCACGGAGGACGGCACGGCACGTGATGCGCGCATCAATGGTGCGGTCCTATTCTGGCGCGGCGCCGATGATGGTGGATTCGGCGATAGCGATCGCGCAATTCTGGCCGAGGTCGCGGGCCAAGTCGGCCTCGCCATTGCGCAGTTGTGCAATTACCGCGAGATCGTCACGCTCTCGAATACCGACAGCCTGACCGGGCTGCTTAATCGCCGTGCCTTCTTCGTCGATCTGGAGCGCCGTCTGTCGCGGCTGATCATGGCGAAGGGTTCCGGCGCGCTCGTCTATCTCGACATCAATAATCTCAAGGCGCAGAACGATATCGGTGGCCATCTCGCCGGCGACCGAGCCATTCTGACCTGCGCGGAAATTCTGCGCCATTGCACACGACCGACCGATCTGATTGCGCGAATCGGCGGTGATGAGTTCCTACTGTGGCTCGATGGCGTCACCCAATATGGTGCCGCGAGCAGGGCGGAGACACTGCTCGGTCATGCCGACCGGCTGACCGCTCTTTCGGCCGCGCCGGAGAGGCCGCTGGGCGTTTCGTTCGGCATTGCGGTGTTTGACGGCGCCTCTCCCGATATGGTGGAACAACTTGTCGCACGGGCGGACAAGGCGATGTATCGTGCCAAATCTCGGCTGCGGTCCGGTTACGAATTGGCCGAAGCTGCGCAAGCCGTTCCACACCCGATCGGCAATGTGCCGCAAGAAACAGGTGGCGAGACTGCATGAAGGGCCTGATCCAGCGCGTTTTCAGCATAGGCAAGCTCGTCTCGCCTATCATCGGCTACGAAGAGTCGAAGCAACTCGTCCAGAGCCGCAATCCGGCTGATCGGCGCAAGGTTGCCGAGAATCAGCAGGTCAAGCCGGAGGTTCTGTATTTCCTCGCGACTGACCCTGATGTCGGCGTGCGAGGCGCAATCGCGCGCAATCAGGCAACACCGATTCAGGCCGATCTTGTCCTGGCCGACGATTCTGATGAGGCGGTGCGGGCCGATCTTGCCGGCAAGATCGCGCGCTTTGCCCCTGATCTTCGGCCGGATGAGAGCGACAGGCTGAAGGCGATGACCTATCAGGCACTGGAGACTTTGATCCAGGATCAGGCGGTACGGGTCAGGCGGGTCGTCGCGGAAACCTTGAAGGACATGAAAACGGCGCCGCCCGGCCTCATTCAGCGGCTGGCGCGCGACGCCCAATTGTCGGTGGCAGGGCCGGTGCTGCAATATTCTCCGGTTCTGACCGACGAGGATCTGCTGGACATTGTCCGGCAATTGCCGATTCCGGGCGCCGCCGCCGCGATCGCTCGGCGGCGCCAACTGGGCGCAGGTGTCGCCGATGAGATCGGCAACGGCATGGAGGTCGATGCGATTACGGCATTGCTGTCGAACGCCCGCGCGCAGATTCGCGAGGAAACGCTGGATCGGTTGATCGAGCGGGCGCCGCAATATCCGGCTTGGCACCGACCCCTGGTCGCCCGTCCCAAGCTGTCGGGAGAAGCGGTAAGAAAGCTCGCCCGTTTCGTGGCAGCCGATCTGATCGGCCGGCTCCAGGCGCGCAGCGATCTGCTGCCGACGACGATCGCGGAATTGCAGCAGATCGTGCTCCAGCGGTTGGAACAAGATGCGGAGCGCGCGCTGCCGCCGGCGCCGCCACCAACGGCCCCTGATGGTCCTACGAAACTATTGGCTGAGGCGCGCCGGTTGAAGATTGAAGGGAAATTGACCGAGGAAATGCTGGTCGATGCCTTGGTCGGCGGCCGTCCGACCCTGGTTTTGGCCGCCTTGAGCGTGCTGGCCACGCTGCCCTTGCCGGTAATCGAGAAGATCCTTTCAGCCCACAGCGCTAAAGGCGTCGTCGCCTTGATCTGGAAGGCCAATCTTTCCATGGCGTTCGCCGTGCGTGTTCAGACCATATTGGCCCGGCTGCCAACTGCCCAGATGTTGAAACCGCGCACCGATGGCGGCTTTCCGCTCTCTCAGGAAGCGCTCGAATGGCAGATCGGCTTTTTCACCGATATGGCGGCCGAGAGCGTGAGCGGGCGAGCGCCGGCCCGTTGACGTGTCAGCAGGGTTCGGTGAATGACGATTCCGCCCGGTCTCGAACGTGCCCATGCGGCGCTCCGCGATCATCGTCCCGGCGAGGCGGCGGCGTTGTGCCGGGAGATCCTCGCTCGCACGCCGGACTCAGGCCCCGCGCTCGCGCTTCTCGCCGCGGCGTTGCTCGCCCTTGATCAGCCGCAAGCCGCGTTGGACTGTGCGGTGGCGGCGCGGAGGTCGGCACTGGACGATGTCGATCTGCTGACACTGCATGGCCGGATTCTGGTCAAGCTCGAACGGTATGAGGAGGCGGCGGCACTGCACGAGTCCGCGCTTGCGCGGGCGCCTGAACGCTGCGACGTCATGACCGATCTCGGCGTGGCACTCTTCGAACTCGACCGATTCGGCCCGGCGCTGGCCTTGTTCCGCCAAGCCTTCGTGCGCGCGCCGCGGGATGCTCGCGTCGTCGCCAATCTAGGGAATTTCCTTGATTTCGCGGGATCGCTCGATCTGGCCTTGGCGGCTTATGAAGCCGCCGCCTCGCTCAGCCCCGGAGATCGCGAAATCCGTTGCAATCATGGCATGGCTCTGTTGCGGGCCGGTCGGTTGGCCGAGGGTTGGCCCTTATTTGAATGCCGTCGCCGACAGCGAGATCCGGTCGAGTCGATCGGGATTGCCCGCTTGCCGAACCGGCTTGAGGATGCCGATATCGCCGGCAAGCGGATTTTGGTGTTTCATGAGCAGGGTTTCGGTGACAGCGTGCAATTCCTGCGTTATGTGCCGCTGCTCGCGGCGCGCGGGGCGGAAGTTTTGCTGCGTATGCCGACGCCGCTGGCGCGCCTTGCCGGTAGTGTGGGCGGAGTAGGTCAGGTTCTGACCGACGACCAAATGCCGCCGGCGCTCGATTTTTACAGCCCGATGATGAGCCTGCCCCTGTCCTTCGGAACTACGCTCGAAGCCAGTCCGCAGGCAGTGCCCTATCTGCGTCCGCCGGAGGCATCGCGGCGGCGCTGGCGGGCCGCTTTGGCAGTGCTGCGACGGCCGCGGATTGGGCTGGTGTGGGCCGGTTCGCCGCGAGGCGGGTTGGATCGGCGGCGAAGCATGAGTTTTGCCACACTGGCGCCGCTCTTCGATCTGCCGGCGAGCTTTGTCTCGCTTCAGCTTGGCGAGGCGGCCGAGCAATGGGTTGTCCCGCCGGGCGTATCGGCGCTCGACCCGCATGGCGATCTGGTCGATTTTGCCGAAACGGCGGCGTTGATCGAGGCGCTCGATCTCGTGATCACGGTCGATACCGCGGTCGCCCATGTCGCCGGGGCGATCGGTACGCCGGTTTGGGTCATGAGCCGCTTTTCATCCTGTTGGCGCTGGCTGATGGCCCGTGACGACAGCCCGTGGTACCCAAGCCTGCGGCTGTTCCGGCAGGGGCGTCCGGGCGATTGGCCAGAATTGGTGAATCGCCTCGGCGCTGCCCTGAGACATTTTTGCGCGTCGTCGCGGCACCCGTTCTGATTTAATCGATTCGGGCATTGTACGAGGCCGTCTCTTCTCCGAGTTTAAGCGGGGTGGAAAGGTTCGGAAACCGATTTCACGGCGGGTTGGGTGGCAGTGGTTGTGCCGGCTCGATATCAATTCCTCAGAACGATTAGGTTCCTTCACCACAGCCCAAGCCGAATCGTACGATATCGCGAATCCGTGCGTTCACCTTAAAATACCACTCTAAAAGTGCGACGAAGGGTGGCTGGTGTGACGATTTATCAACAGATCACTGATGTCGGAGGGACTCTATATTACAATGGGGAAACGTTATTATTAATTTGCTAAAACAAGATGAGCGGGCTTTTCAATGGAGGTGTACAACCGGTATGACGGGCGGCAGTTTTGGCTGAGCGTGTCGAGGCCGAGCGCTGTTCCGCCCGATGGTGTGACCGGGGCCAGCCCATATTTTTCAGGCCAGATCACTTTTGCGAGATTGGAATTGTAAAAAGTGGAAATAATGTACGTTGTTATCGGGTCTTGAAACATTATTGGCGTGATGTCGCATACTCGATTAAAAGCACGGTGGGTGAGCATTGCGGACTTTGCCCGGGTGGGAGTGCGAGGAGTTGATGAGTGTCCAAATCGGATGGTCTGTCAGGGAAGCGGTTATCGGCGCGATGGCAATCCTGGCCATTATCTCCGGCACCAATCGCGCTGGGGCCGGAGAGCTGACGGCGCAGATTAGCGATGATGACGGCCGACCGGTCGCAGATGCGGTCGTGGCCATGACGCCGGTCGACCCGACGCTGCTGGCCATGGCACCGCAGTCCCTTTGGGCCCCCTTGCGCACGGGCGAGGTCGATCAGCGCGACGAAACCTTTTTTCCGTATGTCGAGATTATCGCCCGCGGCGGGCAGGTCGTGTTTCGCAACAGCGACGAACCGCAGCATCATGTCTATTCATTTTCGCCGGTGAAGGCGTTTGAATTCGTCTTGCGGCCTGGCGCCGCCTCGATCCCAGTGGTTTTCGACAAGCCCGGTGTCGCCGCGATCGGGTGCAACATCCACGACCAGATGATCGCCTATATCTACGTCACCGAAACGCCCTGGATCGCGATAACGGATCGTCAAGGTCAGGCCCACATCACCGATCTGCCGCCTGGCACGTTTACGGCACAAGTGTGGCATCCGGCGCAGCGGTCGGGTAAGGTTGGATCGGGGCAGGCCGTGACGATTTCCGATGCCCCGGCAAGTTTGGCCGTCACCGTGGCACTGCTTCCGACGAGACGACACGATCGTGAACATGGGCTGTACTAAGGTGGCACCCAAGTGAGCTTTCGTCGCCGCCTTGTTGTCTTTCTCTTTGCCACGCTTGCGTTGTTGCAAGCGTCGACGGCCCTCTTCACCTATATTTTTACGCGCAGTACCCTGGTCGAGCAGGGCAAGGCGCAGCTGATCTTGGACAAGGATCTTTTCGTCCAGCAGCTTGACGAGATTGGCGTGCAGATCGCCGCGGGCGTCGAGGTGCTGACGCTCGATTACGCCCTGCGGCAGGCAATCGCCGAGCGCGAGCATGGCACGGTGCTTTCCGCGCTGCGCAACCACGGCAAACGCGTGGGTGCGACACGCATGCAGCTTGTCGAGTTGGACGGCACGGTCGAGGTTGATACCGGCGACGCAGCGGCCGACAAAAGCGGTTTTGGATTCCCCGAATTGATCGAAACTGCGGCTGCAAATGGCAGCGCCAGTTCGATCGTGATGATTGACAGTGTCGCCTTTTGGATGGTGGTCGTGCCCGTGCGAGCGCCGGTTCCGATCGCCTTCATCGCAGCGGGCGTACCGGTCGATGATCAACTGCTGCGGAAGATTCAAGGGTTGGCGGGATTGCCTAAGGCCCTGGCGCTCGCCACCGATGGTGGCGACGGTGCGTGGAC
>JBAVTK010000075.1:0-1769 GCA_049696095.1 Aliidongia sp.
GCCGACACTAGACCTGGAATTGATTGCGACCCACCGCGGCTTCGAACTCAAACTTGCCGGCTTCGATAAGGGCCGAGCGATCGATTGCCTCATGCGCACGCCGCCTTTTGCCGGCCGCGTGCCAATCTTCATCGCCGACGATCCGGCCGATCGGCCAGGATTCGCGGCGGTGCTGGCGCTGGGCGGTCTTGCGCTCTCGGTCGGTTGGAGTGCGCCCTACCTGTCCGGCTCATTTCCGGACCCGGCCGCCGTGCGTCGCTGGCTCGCGGGCTTTGCCCGGGCCATCTGAGCGGCGGCCCAGCGGTTCAATGAGCGCGGGCTTCGGCATTTCGTTTGCGCGTCGCCGCGGCTTTCCGGGCCGAAGCCGATCGTTCCTGGGGGGAACGCGCGGCCGTGGCCCGTCCGCCAAGTTCGCCGCCCTTGCGAGACGGTGCGTGATTCGCCGCATGACCGCGGCCTGAACCGCTCTTCTTGCCGCCGCCGCTCTCCTTGTTCACGGTGGCCCAGGCCCGACTCTTCGATTCGGCGTCGCTCAGGCCGCGCGATTCATAGCCTTCAGCGATATGGTCCGCTTGCCGGATCTGTTTGTCGGTATATTTGGATTTATCGCCTCTCGGCATGATTACGCTCCGATCGGTTTCCGGCGGGTGACCGGGTCAATTCATGCCGGACCCGGTGTGCCGCCGCGCCGGAACACCGCAGCATTTCGCCGAAACTATTGCCAGTGGCCGTCAATCCATTCCCAGCCATTTGGCTGCTGGATCCAGTGACCAGGCTGCCAGGACGCGGTCGAACTTACCGTGGCGGGGCGGGCAACATATTGGCCGTGCATCCACACCCAATCATTGCCGTCCCACATCCAATGCCCGGTTTCCCAGATCTGTATGGTGGTGGACGAGGTCGTCACGGTCGGCGGCGGGGGCGGCGGCTCGTCGCGTGGCGGCGGCGGGGCGTTCGGCGCCAAAATCACGGTCGCTTGGCCAATTTGCTGGGCGCCGGGCATCGTGAGCGGCTGCGCCATAGCCATCCCGCCGACGGCCAACAGTGCTGGAATGGTCAGGCCCGCCCAATAGCGTGAAGACATCTCGAACTCCTATTGTCGTGGACGATGAGTTTCACAACAACAAGAATCCAAATAACGAGTTCCATGAGTTCGATAGCGATTATTATCGTATTGAAATTGATACGTTCATCGTAAATCGCAGTATTAGCCATTTACTGGAGAATGTGACCATACAATTGCGCCGGCCGTCGCAATTGTATGGCATATTTCGGCTCTGCCGAAAGCCGATGTTTTGCGGGTCGCTCACGCGACGGATCGCATGTTTGCCGTTGCGCCGGATTCATACACGCGAAAAGTGGAGGCCGCCGAAGAACCACAGCACGAGAACGACAATCAGCAACAGCGCGAGGACACCGCCGATTCCTGACCCGCCATAGCGGTTGTAGCCGTAATAGCCACCACCGCCGCCGAGCAGCACGACCAGCACGACAATAATCAAGATAGTAAACATCTCTTTCGCCTCCTCTGGACAATCTTGTTCCCCCGAGAGTTTTATGGGCGAAGGATCAGCCTATGACCCTGCCGCCCCGGCTCAGGCGAAGCGGAGCGGCCCCGGCGACGAAAAGTCGGGGCCACAGCGACAATCAGGCCCCTGGCGGCTTCTTTTCCTCTTCTTCCTTCTTGGGGGCCGGATGGGGTGCTTGGGCCGGGTGTTGGGGCGGTGAAGCGGGTCGTTCCGCCGCCGGTGGCGGAGCCGGATGTGCCG
>JBAVTK010000076.1:0-2695 GCA_049696095.1 Aliidongia sp.
GGGCCAGGTGCAGGCCTGGGCGCTCAATCGCTATTATTATCAAAGCCGGATACCGATGAAGGACGCGAGCCTGCTGGCGCGTCTGCCGACCGCCGATCTGCGGCGGATCTGGCGCAGCCGGCTCGAAGATCATGACGGCACGGCGCCCGGCACCGGCGGCGTCGCACGCTGGCTGAAGCTGGCCGAAGGGGTCGGGCTCGATCGCGCTTACGTCGAATCGACGGCCGGCATTCTGGCCGGCACGCGGTTTGCGGTCGATGCCTATGTCGCCTTCGTGCGTGATCGCAGCGTGCTCGAAGCGATCGCTTCGTCGCTGACCGAGCTGTTCTCGCCAACGATCATTTCCGAGCGCGTCTCCGGCATGCTGGCGCATTACAGCTTCATCACGCCCGAGACACTGGCCTATTTCACGCCACGCTTGACCCAGGCGCCGCGTGATGCCGATTTCGCGCTGGCCTATGTGCGCGAAAACGCGCTCACCGCAGAGCAGCAGCAGGCGGCCTTGGCCGCATTGCGCTTCAAATGTGATCTGCTCTGGGCGCAGTTGGACGCGCTGCATTTCGCCTATGTCGAGCCCGGCTGGATCCCGCCCGGCGCCTTTGTGCCGGATGATCGGCGATGAGCAGTCTGCCTGATGACAGCGCGGTCCCGACATTGGCCCGCGGTGTCAAATTCCGCTTCGACGAGGTGCGCGGCAGTTGGGTGCTGCTGGCGCCGGAACGGCTGTTCGTTCCTGACGAGCCGGCCGTTGCCATTTTGAAACTGGTCGATGGCGTCCGCACGCTGGGCGCCATCATTGATGATCTGACGGCGCGGTTCGACGCGCCCCGCGATCTGATCGCGGGCGATGTGCGGGCCATGCTGAGCGATCTCGCGGCGAAAGGGGCGATCCGGTTATGAATGGTGCCGCGCCGTTGGGATTGCTGGCAGAGCTGACGCATCGCTGCCCGCTGCAATGCCCCTATTGTTCCAACCCGCTCGAATTGGAGCGCGCGGCCGGCGAACTCGACACGGCGAGCTGGCTTCGGGTGCTCGACGAGGCGGCCGATCTCGGCGTGCTTCAGGTGCATTTTTCCGGCGGCGAGCCGACGGCGCGGCGCGATCTGGCTGCTCTGGTGCGGCGCGCGGCCCAGCGTCAGCTCTATAGCAACCTGATCACCTCGGGCGTGCTGCTCGACGAGCGGATGCTGGCCGATCTGGTCGAGGCCGGGCTCGACCATGTTCAGTTGAGCTTCCAGGATGTCGAGACTGGCAATGCCGAGCGGATCGGCGGCATGGCGGGCGCGCAGGCGAAAAAGCTCGCAACGGCGGTGCTGGTCCAGGAAGCCCGGCTGCCTTTGACGCTGAATTTCGTCATCCATCGGCAGAATGTCGAAAATCTGCCGGCGATGATCGCGCTCGGCGCCGAACTGGGCGCTCAGCGGATCGAGGTCGCGCATGTGCAATATTATGGCTGGGGCCTGGTCAATCGCGACCTGCTGCTGCCAAGCCGGGCGCAGCTCGACGCGGCGACTGCCCAGGTCGAGGCGGCGCGGCTTACCTATATCGGCCGGATGGTGATCGACTACGTCGTGCCCGATTACCATGCCGAGCGGCCGAAGGCCTGCATGGGCGGCTGGGGCCGGCGCTTCATGAATGTCACGCCGACCGGCAAAGTGCTGCCGTGCCACGCGGCCGAGACCTTGCCGGGGCTTGTCTTCCCCTCGGTTGAGCAGGGCCTGGCCGAGATCTGGCACCATTCGGCGATCTTCGAGCGTTATCGCGGCACCGAATGGATGGCCGAGCCGTGCCGCAGCTGCAAGCGGCGCGAGATCGATTGGGGCGGTTGTCGCTGTCAAGCGCTGGCCTTGACCGGCGATGCCGGTAATACCGACCCGGCCTGCGCATTGTCGCCGCATCACGCCGTCATGCTGGCGGCGATCGCCGATGCGGCACCCGATCCCGCCGCGGATTTCGTCTATCGCCGGATCGGCGGCAAGATTGCGGCCAAGGCATGAGGCCGCGGCGGTGGCTGGCGGTGCTCGCCGGGATTTGCTGGGCCGCCGGCGCTGTCGCCGATGCCCCGCCTTTTACCGTGACCGAGATCGCGGCCGGCATCTTCGTGCGCCAGGGCGTCCATGAGGATGCGACCGCCGAGAATGACGACGCGATTGCCAATATCGGCTTCATCGTCGGGCACGAGGCGGTCGCGGTGATCGATCCGGGCGGCAGTCTCGGCGATGGCGAGCGGTTGCGCGCCGCGATCGCGGCCAAGACCGACCGGCCGATCCGCTATGTCATCATGACCCACGCCCATCCCGACCATGTTTTCGGTGGTGCCGCGTTCGAGCCGGATCGGCCGATCTTCGTCGGCCATGTCCGACTTGCGGGCGTGCTGGGCGAGCGCGGCCACTATTATCACCGCCGGCTCGTCGAAATTCTGGGTGCAGAACGGGCCGGCGATTATGCCGTGCCGACGATGCTGGTGACCGATCGGGCCGTGATCGATCTGGGCGGCCGGATGCTCGATCTAGCGGCGCATGGCACCGGCCACACCGATAATGATCTGACGATTTTCGACGGCGAGACCGGCACGCTGTGGGCCGGCGATCTGCTGTTCGTCGATCGGGTGCCGGCGATCGATGGCAGCCTGACCGGCTGGCTGAAGGAGTTGGACGGGCTGAAGACGCTGCCGGCGACGCGCGCCGTGCCGGGC
>JBAVTK010000077.1:0-4945 GCA_049696095.1 Aliidongia sp.
GGACCATCGCCGCGCATTACAATGAGTCGGCGGCCCAGACGCTTGATCTGGTCGAGACGATCCGCGCCCACGGCGGGCGGGCCGAAATGTTCCGGGCCGATCTCGGCCGCGAGGCCGATGTCGCCCGTTTGGTGCCGCAAGCGGCGGCGGCACTCGGGCCGCTCGGCTGCCTGATCAACAATGCCTCGACCTTCGAGTATGATTCGGTGGGGAGTACTTCGCGGGCGAGTTGGGATCTGCATATGGAGGCCAATCTCAGGGCGCCATTCGTGCTGATCCAGGACTTCGCGGCACAATTGCCCGCCGAATGCGAGGGCGCCGTCATCAATCTGATCGATCAGCGCGTCTGGAATCTGACGCCGCATTTTGTGAGCTATACCGTCAGCAAGGCGGCGCTATGGACCCTGACCCAGACGCTGGCGCTGGCGCTCGCCCCGCGCATCCGGGTCAATGCGGTCGGCCCCGGTCCGGCTTTGCCGAGCCAGCATCAGGACGCGGCCCAATTCGCCCGGCAATGCGCCTCGGTGCCGCTCGGCCGCGGCACCAACCCGCGGGAGATTGCCGAGGCGGTTGGATTCATCCTCGCGGCACCGTCAATGACCGGCCAGATGATCGCGCTCGATGGCGGCCAGCATCTGGGCTGGGCGCTGCCGCAGCGCGACGAGCCCAGGGATTAGCATGGATCAGGAATCTTCTCCAGCTCCGCGCGTCGCCCTCATTCCTGGCCACCGGCGCGTCTTCATCCGCGATCTGGTGATGCTGTGCAGCATCGGCGTCCATGCGCATGAGCATGACGCCAAGCAGCGCATCCGTCTCAATCTCGATCTGGATGCCGTCGAGGACGCGAGACCGCTCGACGACGATCTGCGCAATGTCGTCTGTTATGACGAGATCATCTCGGCGGTGCGCCGGATCGTCGATGCCGGCCATGTCGAGCTGATCGAGACCTTGGCGGAGCGGATCGCCAGCGCGTGCCTCGGCGACCCGCGCATCCGCCGGGCGCGGGTTCAGATCGAGAAACTCGATGTCTATGCCAGTGTCGCAAGCGTCGGCATCGCCATTGAGCGCTGCAACCTCACCCCATGAAGCGGCTTGACTCAGACAAGCTTTCGACGGGGGGCCGGTGATTCCGGTGAGAAGTTGTTCACAGCCATTCTGGAAGTGCCGTAAAATGACCCAAAAATCGCAGGTCCGAGCAATAAGCCGGGCCAGTGCCTATTGACAAGAAAAATAACCAACAAAATCAACAGTTTATTTTGAAGCCTAAATTTTGGGCAGAGCCACAAAACACTAGGCCAGCCAAGCATTGCAGCCGCCTATCTCTCGGTTCTCAACAAACTTACCCACAGCTTCCGTGGATAGATGTCCATCGCGTGACAATATCCTGACAAATCTGGCTTCTAGCGGAAAAATCCAAGCGCGATGATCGATCCGGTGCCCATCCCCGACCCTCCTACCGCCGCCGAATCGCCGCGGCAAGCATCGGCCCGCGCCGGGCTGACCCTCGAAGAATCCGTGCCCGAGGATGGCGCCATCGCCGGCGGTGTCGCCGTGATCCGCCAGACGGTCAAGACCCTGCCGGCCAATCCCGGCGTCTATCGCATGCTCAATGCCAAGGGCGAGGCGCTCTATGTCGGCAAGGCGCGGCAGCTGAAGAACCGCGTGGCGAATTATACCAACCTCGCCGCCCTGTCGAACCGGCTCCGGCGGATGGTGGCCGAGACCGCCGCGATGGAAATCATCACGACCCACACCGAGGTCGAGGCGCTGCTGCTCGAAATCAATCTGATCAAGACGCTGGCGCCGCGCTACAATGTGCTGCTGCGCGACGACAAATCCTTTCCGCATATCCATCTGCGCTCCGATCATGCGGTGCCGCAACTGACCAAGCATCGCGGCGCGCGGGCCGAGGGTGGCGAGTATTTCGGCCCCTTCGCCTCGGCCGGCGCCGTCAATCGCACGATCACGGCACTACAGCGCGCCTTTTTGCTGCGCTCCTGCTCGGACAGCATCTTTCACAGCCGGACCCGGCCCTGTCTGCAATTCCAGATCAAGCGCTGCTCGGCGCCGTGCGTCGGCCGGATCGGCGAGGCCGACTATCTGCAACTGGTCGATCAGGCGCGCGCCTTCCTGACCGGGCAATCGACCGAGATCAACAAGGTGCTGGTGGCCGAGATGATGGCGGCGTCGGATCGGCTGGATTTCGAGACGGCGGCGCAGATCCGCAACCGCGTGCGCGCGCTCGCCCTAATCTCGGCCGATCAGAACATCAATGTCGAGGGTCTGGCCGACGCGGATGTCGTGGCGCTGCATCAGGAGGGCGGCCAAAGCTGCGTCCAGGTTTTCTTCTTCCGCGGCGGGCAGAATTGGGGCAACCGCGCCTATTTCCCGAGCCATGACCGGCAGCTCGACGTGGCTGAGGTCTTGTCGGGCTTCCTCGGCCAATTCTATGACGGCAAGCCGATCCCGCCGCTGCTGCTGCTGAGCCAGGAACCGGCCGAGGCCGAGTTGCTGACCGAGGCGCTGTCGACCGCATGCGGCCACCGGGTCCGGCTTGCGGTGCCCGAACGCGGCGACAAGCGCAAGCTGGTCGAGCATGCTTTGGTCAATGCCCGCGAGGCCTTGGGCCGGCGGATGGCCGAATCCTCGTCGCAACGCAAATTGCTCGACGGCGTCGGCCGGGTCTTCGAAATGGAGACGCCGCCGCAGCGGATCGAGATCTACGACAATTCCCATATCCAGGGCACCAACGCGATCGGCGCGATGGTCGTCGCCGGGCCGGACGGGCTGGTGAAGAGCGCCTACCGCAAATTTAACATCAAGAGTGCCGCCGCGGCCGGCGACGATTACGCCATGATGCGCGAGGTGCTGGAGCGGCGCTTCGCCCGCGCGCTCAAGGAAGATCCCGAACGCGCGCTCGGGCAATGGCCCGATCTGGTGCTGATCGATGGCGGTGCCGGACAGTTGGGCGTGGTCGAGGCGGTGCTGGCCGAACTCGGCATCGATGATGTGACGCTGGCCGCGATCGCCAAGGGGCCGGATCGCAATGCCGGGCGCGAGCGTTTCTTCGTACCGGGCAAGCCACCCTTCTCGCTCGAACCGAAGGATCCAGTGCTGTATTTTCTCCAGCGCCTGCGCGACGAGGCGCATCGATTCGCGATCGGCACCCACCGCGCCCGCCGACAAAAGGCGATGGGCCGCTCGCCGCTCGACGAGATCGCCGGCATCGGCCCGAACCGAAAAAAGGCACTGCTGCACCATTTCGGCTCGGCCAAGGCGGTGGCGCGCGCCGGCTTGAGCGATCTGGAAACCGTACCCGGCATCAGCGGCACGGTGGCAAAAAAAATCTACGCCCATTTTCACGCAGATGAGTAGGATGGAGGCATGCTGAAGACTCTGCCGAACCTGCTCACCCTGTCTCGGATCGCCGTCATTCCGCTGGTCGTGGGCACCTTTTATCTGGCGCATCCGTGGGACGCCTGGTCCGGCGGCGCACTGTTCGCGGCGGCCTGTGTGACCGATTGGCTCGACGGCCATTTCGCCCGGCGCTGGCAGCAGATTTCCGCCTTCGGCCGCTTCCTCGACCCGATCGCCGACAAGCTCTTGGTTTCGATGATCCTGATGATGCTGGTCGCGTTCAATCGGCTGAGCGCGCCGGCCCTGTTTCCGGCGCTGATCATTTTGGCACGCGAGATTCTGGTCTCGGGCTTGCGCGAATTTCTCGCGGGCTTGCGGGTCAGCGTGCCGGTCAGTCGGTTGGCGAAATGGAAGACCGCAATTCAGATGGGTGCGATCGGCGTGCTGCTGGTCAGCGGCGCGCTGCCCGGCGCCGCATTGATCGAACTGGTCGGCGAGGGGCTGTTGTGGCTGGCCGCGATGCTGACGCTGATCACCGGCTATGATTATCTGACCCATGGGCTGATGCATATGGAAGCCGAGGACGCCAAGCCCAAGGCGATGGCCCGGCAGGCGGCCAATGGCCTCGGCTGACCGCCCGATGCGCCTCTTCGGCTTGGCCGCCTGGAGCGGCGCCGGCAAGACCACTTTGCTCGCCCGCCTGTTGCCCGAATTGATCGCGCGCGGCCTGACCGTCTCGACGGTCAAGCATGCCCATCATGATTTCGATCTGGACCAGCCGGGCAAGGATAGTTTCCGTCACCGGGAAGCCGGCGCCACCGAAGTGATGATCACCTCATCACGCCGCTGGGCTTTGCAGCACGAGTTGCGCGGAGCGGCCGAGCCGGCGCTCGACGAATTGGTCGCCCGGATGAGTCCGGTCGATCTGCTGCTGGTCGAGGGCTTCAAGCGTCACGCCCATCCCAAGCTCGAAGTACTGCGCGCGACTCTGGGCAAGGAACTGCTCTATCCGTCCGATCCGCTGATCCGCGCGATCTACGCCGTCGACCCCCTGCCCGCCGCCCTGCGCGCGGCGATCCACCTGCCGATCTATGATGAAAGCGATATCGGCGGCATCGCCGACCTGGTCGTCGCCGAAGCGCTGCCGATCGAGGGGCCGAAGCCATGAAACTGATCTATTTCGCCTGGCTCAGAGACCGCATCGGCCTGGCCGAGGAACGTGTCGAACTCCCGTGCGATGTGCGCAAGGTTGGCGATCTGCTCGCCTGGCTGAAGACGCGCAGCCCCGGCCATGCCGAGGCGCTGGCCGATCTCACGATCGTCAAGGTCGCGGTCAATCAGGAATATGCCAGTCCAGATCAGATCTTGGCACCGGGCGATGAGGTGGCTTTGTTCCCGCCGGTGACCGGCGGGTGAGGCGATGATGCGAGGTTTCGTCCTGAACAATCGGCCCACCACAGAAATCTGCCAAAAGAGTATCATTGCCCAGTGGGGCGGGCCTCCGTGCCCGCCTCGCGGCGCAGCCGCGACCGAGGCCGCAGATCAATCGATCGACGGCAATAACAAGCCATCGGGCTTCGATCGCCGG
>JBAVTK010000078.1:0-6032 GCA_049696095.1 Aliidongia sp.
ATCGATGCCGCCGGGGGCGGGCGCAACGGCTTCGCTCTCGAGTTGGGCATCCAGGGTCAGATCGTCGCGCGGCTCCAATGCCAGATTGGCGCCCGGCACGGCGGACCAGCCGGTCGCGGGCACCAACGCCACCGAGACTTGCCCTTCGACTTCTAGCAGTGCCGCCGCCGCGATCGCGTGGCGACCCCACGGCACTCGTCGGGCAAGGCCGGTGAGGCGCCAGCCCACACCCGCGCGCACCAAGGCTGGATAGTCGGCCGGCTGAAACGGCAGAATGGTCAGCGGCCCATCCGGAACCGCCAGACCCGCACCGGCCAGGAGCCAGCCGGCCATCAGGGTTTCAGCCAAAGGCACCGGGGCGGCATGCCGCCCGGCGATGCGGACCAGCCAAAGGGCTTGTTCAGGGTCGAGATCGGCGCCGCCGAGGGTTGCCGGCAACAGAGCACGCGTCAGTCCGGCCTGCTCAAGCGCCGCCCAGAGCAGTGCCGGCCAGATCCCACCTTCGGCCTCCAGCAGTTTCGCTGGAGTACAATGCGGCGCCAACAGCCGGTCGGCCGTGGCCGCGAGCATCTCACGCGTCTCATCCATGACGTGTCACACTCCCTCGACCGATTTGATGGTGAGTCCGGGAGAAAATGCAAGCGCGGCCTGCTCGTCATGCGGTGGCGAATAGCGGCAAGGCGATCAATAGCGCCGGATCAACCCGACCAACCGGCCTTGGACCTTGACGCGATCGGGACCGAAGATACGCGTTTCATAGCTCTTGTTGGCCGGCTCCAGCGCGATCGAGGCGCCCTTGCGGCGCAGGCGCTTCAGAGTGACCTCGTTCTCATCGACTAGCGCCACGACGATCGAGCCATTCTCGGCAGTGTCGCAGCGCTGGATCACCACTGTATCGCCATCCAGTACGCCGGCCTCAATCATGCTGTCGCCGGCGACTTCCAGCGCGTAATGCTCGGTCGCGCCGTGCAGCATCGTGGCCGGAATGCCCACCGTTGTCGCCGCATCACGCAGGGCTTCGATCGGTGTGCCGGCGGCAATACGGCCGTAAAGCGGCAATTGCACCGTTTCGGTGTCGCCCAAGGGCGAGGCGCCAGCCAGAACCGGCTTGAAATCGCCCTTGATCACGGTTGGCGAGAATTTGGTCCGATCCGCCAGGGCGGCCGGTATGCCGGGCGGCAGGCGCACCACGTCGAGCGCGCGCGCGCGATGCGCCAGGCGCCGGATGAAGCCGCGCTCTTCAAGGCCGCTGATCAACCGATGAATCCCCGATTTGGATTTGAGATTCAACGCGTCCTTCATCTCCTCGAACGAGGGCGAAACACCGTCTTCCGCCAGTCGAGACTGGATAAAGATCAAAAGTTCGTGTTGCTTCTTGGTCAACATGGGCCGCTCCCCAGCCGCGCCGGCCCGAAACACGGGCAAATTGGGCGGTTACATCTTGGAACAAAACAAAAACGTCAAGTGATGTTCTAGTTTGGTTCTAAGCCGCCGTCAAGCACTTCCGTTGAGAATTTCGTGTCAGATCCAGATGCCGCGGCGCGACAGGCGAAGAATGCTGATCGGGCTGCCGATCGGGGCAGCGGGTGCGTGGGGCGGCCGCACGATCAGCGCGTCGGCCGAGGCCAGGGTGGACATCATCGAGGAGTCCTGTCGGCGGAACGGGGTGGCATGGCAACGACCTGATTCGTCGCGATGCAGCCTTGCGCGCAGATAATCCTGCCGACGGTCGTTGGCCGGCAGTTCGGCCGCGGTCAGTGCCGGCTCGCTCGCGGGCGCGTCGCCCGGAAGGCCCTGGAGCCGTTCGAGCGCCGGCACCAGGAACAGCAGCCCGCAAATCAGGGCCGAGACCGGATTGCCGGGCAAGCCCAAAACGGCCGTCGGACCGATGCGCCCGAACATCAGCGGCTTGCCCGGCCGCATCGCGATCTGCCAGAAATCGAGATCAAGGCCGACCTCGCTGAGGGCCGAGCGGACCAGATCATGTTCGCCGACCGAGGCGCCGCCGATCGTCACCAGCAGATCGGCGCCGGACGCGGCTTCGGCCAAGCGCCGCAACGAGGCGCTGTCGTCGCGGCCGATGCCGAGTTGAACGGGGACTCCGCCGGCCCCGGCGATCAAGGCGGCGAGCGCGATTCCGTTGGAGCTGACGATCTGATTCGGTCCGACTGGATCGCCGGGCAGGGCGATTTCATCGCCGGTCGGCAGAATGGCGACGCGCGGTCGGCGGTGGACCGTCAGCCAAGGCCGGTTCATCCCGGCGGCGAGGCCCAGATCGCGGGCGCCAAGTCGCGTGCCCGCGGTGAGCCCGATCTGGCCTTCGACATAATCCGTGCCGGCCGCGCGGATATGCTGGCCGGGCAGGGCGGTCGCGCGGATCAGCACAAAGCCGTCCTCTGCCTTGGTATCTTCCTGGATCACCACGGCGTCGGCGCCGTCCGGGATCGGCGCTCCGGTGAAAATGCGCACCGCTTCACCGGGACCGACGATGCCGTCATGCCGGCCGCCGGCCGGAACATATCCGGCGAGCCTCAGCCGGGCCGGGAGCGATCCGAGATCGGCGGCACGCACGGCATAGCCATCCATGGCGGACACCGCGAAAGGCGGCTGGGTCCGGCGCGAGGCCAGATCCTCGGCCAACACGCGGCCCAACCCGTCATTGAGGCCGATCAATTCCGCCGGCAGAGGCGCGAGGCTGTCGCAGATCCGGGCCAGCGCTTCCTCGACGGAAATCACGGCTCGGCCTGCCAAACCCCGGATTTGCCTCCGGATTTCGCGATCAGCCGGATCGCACCGATGACCATGCCGCGGTCGGCCGCCTTGCACATGTCGTAGACGGTCAGGGCCGCCACCGCGACGGCGGTCAGCGCTTCCATCTCGACGCCGGTGCGACCGACGAGCCGACAGGTCGCCTCGATCAGCACCGCGTTTTCCTCTGGCGCCAGCGTCAACTCGACCCGCACCGAACTCAAGGCGAGTGGATGGCACAGCGGGATCAGATCCGGCGTGCGCTTGGCGCCCATGATTCCGGCCAGTCGCGCGACCGACAGCACATCGCCCTTTTCGACGGCGTGGTCGCGAATCAGCGCCAGCGTTTCGGGCCGCATGGTGATACGGCCCTGCGCGGTCGCCACCCGATCGGTCTCGGCCTTACCCGAGACATCGACCATCGCCGCTTTGCCCTCGGCATCGAAATGGGTGAAGCCGGTCATGGCACCGCCAGCAAGGCGCGGGTCGCCGCGGCGATATCGGCATGGCGCAGCAGGGATTCGCCGACCAGGAAACAACGCACGCCGATCGCGGCCATGCGTGCCAGATCCGTTGCATTCTGCAAGCCGCTTTCGCTCACCGCCAGGCGATCGGCCGGCAAGGCGGCGGCCAGTTCGATCGTTGTCGCCAGATCCGTCTTCAAGGTCTTGAGATTGCGATTATTGATGCCGATCAGCGGTGTCTTAAGGCGCAGCGCCCGGTCGAGCTCGGCCCGGTCGTGGACCTCGACTAGCACGTCTAACTCCCATTTCCGCGCCGTTGCCTCCAGTTCCGCCGCCTGGTCGTCGCTGAGTGCGGCCATGATCAGCAGGATGCAATCCGCCCCCATCGCGCGTGCCTCGACGACTTGGTAGGGATCGATCATGAAATCCTTGCGCAATACCGGCAGTGTGCAGGGGGCGGCGCGCGCGGCGCGCAGATCGTCCGCGGTGCCCTGGAAATGGGCCCGGTCGGTCAGGACCGACAGGCAGGCCGCCCCCGCCGCTTGATACGCTGCGGCGATGGCCGCCGGATCGAAATCGGCACGGATCAAGCCGTGGCTGGGCGAGGCTTTCTTGATCTCGGCGATCAGCCCATACTGCCCTTTTTCAAGCGCGTAGCGCAGTGCGGTGACAAAGCCGCGCGGCCTGCTTCCCCCCGGACGGGGAACTTCTGCCAGTCGCTCAAGTACGTCGATTGGCGCTTTTTCCTTCGCCACAGCGACTTCGACGCGCTTGTGCGCGATGATCTTGGCCAGAATATCAGTCATGGTACCGATGTGGTGAAGGTGATGAGGTGGTCCAAGACCCGAGCCGCCCGGCCACTGTCGATTGCTTCGGCGCCGAGCGCCACCCCGTCGCGCAAGGAGCCGGCTTTCCTGGCCACGACCAGCGCCGCCGCGGCGTTGAGCAAGACGACATCGCGAATCGGGCCGGTTCGGCCGGCATAGAGCGCCCGCAGGATCTGGGCATTCTCGTTCGGTGTACCGCCGGCCAGATCGGCCCGCTCGGCCGGCGGCAGGCCGGCTTCGCCGGCCTCGATGGTGAATTCAGTCACTGCACCGCCTTTGAGGGCCGCCACTCGGTTGGGACCGGTCGTGGTCAATTCGTCGAGGCCATCGCCATGGACCACCCAGCAGGCGGTCGCGCCCAGCCGTTGGAGTACGTCGGCGATTGGCCGGACCCATTGCGGCGCGAAGACGCCGACGACCTGATGCGTGACCCCGGCCGGATTGGACAAGGGGCCAAGCAAATTGAAGATCGTCCGCGTGCCCAGTTCGACGCGAGTCGGGCCGACATGCCTTGTGGCGGCGTGATGGCGTGGCGCCATCAGAAAACCGATGCCCACCTCCGCGATGGCGCGCTCGACGATTTCCATCGGTGCATCGATATTGACGCCGAGTGCTGCGAGCACATCGGCCGAGCCGGATTTCGACGACAGATTCCGATTGCCATGCTTGGCGACCGGCACACCGCAAGCCGCGATCACGAAGGCGGCGGCGGTCGAGATGTTGAACGTTCCGCCGCCATCGCCCCCGGTGCCGCAGGTGTCGATCGCCTGTGCCGGGGCGTTGATCTGTAGCGCGCGCGCGCGCATGGCGCGAGCCGCCCCGGTGATCTCGGCCACGGTCTCGCCGCGCACCCGCATCGCCATCAGCAGCGCGCCCATCTGAGACGGCGTCGCATCACCCGACATCATGGTCTCGAACGCGGCCTCGGCCTCGTTCTCGGTCAGGCTGCGCCCGGTGGCGAGCTGATCGAGCCAGACCCTGAAGGCGGCGGGCGGCGCGGTCACGCGGCCGGCACCAGCCGGGTGGCCGCCGACAGGAAATTCTTCAGCAAGGGCTTACCGGCTTCCGACGCGATGCTCTCCGGGTGGAATTGCACGCCATGGATCGGCAGGCTGCGATGCTCCATCCCCATGATCAGCCCGTCCGCGGTCCAGGCATTGATCCGCAGGCAGGCCGGTACGGTGGCGCGCTCGACGATGAGGGAATGATAGCGGGTTACCGCGATCGGGTTGTTCAGCCCGGCGAACAGGCCGGTGCCGTCATGCTCGATCGGGCTGACCTTGCCATGCATCGGCAGCGGTGCTCGAACGACCCGGCCGCCGAACGCCTCGCCGATTGCCTGATGGCCGAGGCAGACGCCGAGCAGTGGAATGCTGCCGGCCGCGGCGACGAGCGGTACCGTGATGCCGGACTTCGCCGGCACACCCGGTCCGGGCGAGATGATGATGCCTTGTGGATTGAGCGCCAGTGCTTCTGCCACGCTCAACGCATCATTGCGGTGGACGACGATCTCCGCCCCCAGTTCCGACAGATAATGCCAGAGATTGTAGGTGAAGCTGTCATAGTTATCGAGGAGTAGGAACATCTGAGCCGTTCTGTTGCGTGGGCGATTGTTCGATATAACAGCATGGCATGCGGTCAGGAAGGGCCGCAGTACCGCTTTCGGCCGCAGCCAGTGCGCGTCAGGGCTGACGCGTCCTTCGAAACTGGCTACAAGCGCGAGGATGGGAGGGGCGGTGTCTATGGGGCAACGACGTGACGGCCTTGGCGGAAAAGCCCGGATCGGGCTAGCGGCGGCCGCTCTGATCGTGGGTTGCGGCATGCTGGTCTGGCAGCTTGTCCCGGCGAAACCGCGCTGGGCCGCATCCTTGCCGCTGTCTTTCGCGCCCGGTCGGGCGATTCGCGACCCGCTGGCGACCGGCCCAGAAGCGGTTTTGCCCGAGGCGATGCCGACGCCGTCCAGCCCGTCCGAAACCGCGCTGCCGCAACGCCG
>JBAVTK010000079.1:0-2510 GCA_049696095.1 Aliidongia sp.
GGCCTGTTGGCCGCGACCGAGGATGGCAAACGCTTTTGGCTGCCGCGCAGCGGTTAGATCGCCGCCTCACTCAACCCAATCGAACGACCGCTTCACCGCCTTTTGCCACGAGGCGAACAGGCGGTCGCGCCGCTCCGGCGCCATCGCCGGGCGCCAGACGCGGTCGGCCCGCCAATTGCCGACCAGTTCCTCGACGCTACTCCACATCCCGGTCGCCAGCCCGGCCGCGTAGGCCGCGCCCAGTGCCGTGGTTTCGCTGACCTCGGGCCGCACCACCGGCACGTCGAGCAGATCGGCCTGGAACTGCATCAGCAAGTCGTTGCGGACCATGCCGCCGTCAGAGCGCAATTCGCCGATCGCGATGCCGGAATCCTGAACCATCGCGTCGAGTACTTCCTTGGTCTGGTACGCGGTCGCTTCCAAAGCGGCGCGCGCGAGATGACCGCGATGGGCGAAGCGGGTCAGCCCGGCCACGATGCCGCGCGCGCCGGCCCGCCAATAGGGCGCGTAGAGCCCGGAAAAGGCCGGCACGATATAGACATCGCCATTATCCTCGACACTGCTTGCCAGCGCCTCGATCTCGCCGCTGCTGGCGATCAGGCCGAGATTGTCGCGCAGCCATTGCACCAGCGCGCCGGCGATCGCGATCGAGCCTTCGAGCGCGTAATGCGGCTCGGCCGTGCCGAAGCGATAGGCGACGGTGGTGATCAGCCCGCAGGTCGAGGCGACCGGCCGGGTGCCGGTATTCATCAACATGAAACAGCCGGTGCCGTAGGTGTTCTTGGCCTCGCCCGGCTTGAAGCAGGTCTGGCCGACCAGTGCTGCCTGCTGGTCGCCCAGGATGCCGGCGATCGGCACGCCGCCCAGCGCTTCGCCATAGATCTCGCTCGACGAGACGATGCGCGGCAGCACCGCGCGCGGAATGCCGAATTCGCCGAGCATGCCGTCGTCCCAGTCGAGCGTCGCCAGATCCATGAGTTGGGTCCGGCTGGCATTGGTCACATCGGTCAAATGCTGCCCGGTCAGATTCCACAAGAGCCAGCTATCGATCGTGCCGAACAGCGCGTCGCCCGCCTCGGCCATGGCGCGCGCGTTCGGCACATGGTCGAGCAGCCAGCGCAGCTTGAGCCCGCTGAAATAGCTGGCGAGCGGCAGGCCGGTCTTGGCGCGGAACCGATCCTGCCCGCCGGCCCGCGCATAGTCGGCGACCAGCGCGTCGGCCCGCGTATCCTGCCAGACGAGCGCGTTGGCGAGCGGCAGGCCGGTGCGCCGGTCCCACAGCACGGTCGTCTCGCGCTGATTGGTGATGCCGATCGCCGCCAGATCGCCCGGTGCCAGACCCGCACCGGCCAGCGCCTCGGCGATCACGCTTTGGGTGTTCGCCCAGATTTCCAGCGCGTCATGCTCGACCCAACCGGGTTGGGGATAAATCTGGCGATGCTCGCACTGGGCCACCGCGCGCTGCCGACCATCGCGATCGAACACGATGAAGCGCGTACTGGTCGTGCCCTGATCGATGGCGCCGATATAGCCGGTCATGCTTGCTCCTCTATCCGCATCGGCCGGCCGATGCGCTCGGCGAGATAGGCCGCGATCTTCTCCGCCGTGCCGGGCGGGACATGCAGCCCGAGCTTGGAGCGCCGCCACAGCACGTCTTCGGGCCGGGTGACCCATTCCTCGGCGACGAGATAATCCAGCTCGGCCCGGGTCAGCCCACCGCCGAAATCCGGACCCAGATCCTCGATCCGGGTCGCCTTGCCCAGGATCGCCGCGGCCCTGGTGCCATAGGCGCCGGCCAGCCGTTCGGCCAGCTCCGATGGCAGGAAATCATAGCGCCGCCGCAGCGCCGCGACAAATCGCTCGACATTGAGATCCTCGATATCGCCACCGGGCAGCGGCACCGTCGCGGTCCAGGGCTTGGCCGGCGGCAGAAAGGGCGCCAGCTTTTCAAGCGAATGCTCGGCCAGGCGCCGATAGGTCGTGATCTTGCCACCGAACACCGACAGCAGCGGCGCCCCCGCCCCGGTTTCCAGATCGAGCACATAGTCGCGGGTGACGGCGGCGGCGGCCTCCGCGGCATCATCGTAGAGCGGGCGGATTCCGGCATAGCTCCAGACGACATCGGCCGGCGCCACGGTCCGCGTGAAATAGCGGGTGACGCTGGCGCAGAGATAGGCAATCTCGTCGGCCTCGATCGCAACCTCGCCCGGATCGCCGGCAAACGGAATGTCGGTCGTGCCGATCAGGGTGAAATCCCGCTCATAGGGAATGGTGAAGACAATGCGCCGATCGGGGTTCTGCAGCATGTAGGCGTGCGCGCCCGCATATAACCGCGGCACGACGATATGGCTGCCCTTGATCAGCCGGACGCCCTTGTCGCTGGCCAGCCCGAGCGTCCGCAGAATTTGCGCGACCCAGGGACCCGCGGCATTGACCAGAATCCGCGCGGAAACCGTGCGCCGCGCACCGGTCTCGACCGCCTCTAATTCCGCGTGCCAGAGCCCGCCGCG
>JBAVTK010000080.1:0-2553 GCA_049696095.1 Aliidongia sp.
GTTCACCGCCGCCCGTCCTGCGACACGGCACCGCCATGACGATGAGGATGATGAGCGCGTGATCGGTTTCGGTGACCATCAGCCGGCCTTCCTGCTTCGCCCGGTGCGCATCGGGGAGCGCCGCTGACCGGGAGGGTTCGCGATGAAGACGATCTTCGTCAATATCAAGTGCGACCTCGGGCGAGCCTACCAGGTCGCGGATCAGGCGGTGCAGCGGGTCGAGCAGGTTTCCGAGGTGTATTCCACCTCGGGCCAGTGGGATCTGATGATGAAATGCTACTTGGACGACGACGCGGATATCGGCCACTTCGTCACCGAGCGGCTGCAAACCCTGCCCGGCGTCAATGATACTTTCACCGTGGTCTGCTACAAGGCGTTTTCCGCCGATAAATCATCCTGACCGACGGCGTCGGGCGGGCGGTTCATCGCCCGCCTGACGCCGCCATGGTTCAACTGTGATGGGTCGGGTCGTCAGTTCCCCGCATCGATATTCGAGATGTGCGCAGTATCCGGGGCGACATCGACCGGGACCGAGGCCGTATCGACCCAGCCGCTGGACTGTCCGGCGTTCGAGGCGGCGTCATCTTGAGCGCGCGAGGCTACCGAGACAGTAATCGCCGACAGGAGAACTGCCGCAAGAGCGGTGCCGCGTAGCAGCTTCGGTGAGACGATGGACATGATTGCTTCCTTTTACTTGGCACTTGAACGAACCGGTATCGCACCGGACTGAGTGACATGTAGGGTTGCCTTTGCCGTCGATTTATCCCCAGAGTTCGATAAGGACCATTGCAATGCACGCAAGAGTGCGCCGGTCGCGCCGGGATGAGGGAAGAATGGGTCCAGAAATGCAACGCTCCCGGTCGTTCGGTGCGCTGGTCGGTTTGGTTGGAACATCAGTATCCTGACTTTGGCGGCGACGACACGCCGACTTACGACAGCGGAGGGGGCGAATGGACCGGGTCGGAGCGATGACCACGTTCGTCAAGGTGGTCGAGGCCGGCAGCCTGTCGGCGGCGGCGCGCGGGCTCGCATTATCGCCCGCCTCGGTCAGCCGGCAGGTCGATGGTCTGGAAGACCATCTGCGCACGCGCCTGCTGGTCCGCAGCACGCGGCATCTGGCCCTGACCGAGGGCGGCCGGACCTATTATGAACAGGCCAAGCGTATTCTGGCCGCGATCGAGGAGGCCGAGGGCACGCTCTCGGCCCGGCATGCGACACCGTCGGGCCGCCTCACGGTCAGCGCGCCGATTCTGTTCGGCCACATCTATCTGAGCCCGCTCTTGCCCGAGTTTTTGGAGCGGTTTCCCGAGGTCACGACCGATCTGCTGCTGCTCAATCGGCCGGTCAATATGGTCGAGGAAGGGATCGATGTCGCGATCCGCTCCGGCCCGCTCGAGGATTCCAACTTGATCGCCCGCAAGCTCGGTGTGGTGCGCCGCGTCGTCTGTGCGGCACCGGCCTATCTGCGGCGGTGCGGCGAACCCCGGCATCCGGACGATCTCGCGCGGCATGACTGCATCATCTACAACCCGCAGGAGGTGAGTCAGGCCTGGGATTTTCACGGCGAGACCGGTGAGTTCCATGTGCCGGTGAGCGGCCGGCTGCGGACCAACAGCCTGGACGCAACGGTTTTGGCGGCGATCGGCGGGGCGGGTGTGGTGCGGGCTCCGCTGCGGCTGGTCCAGGAGCATGTCGATGCCGGGCGACTGGTTCCCGTCTTGGGCGCGTTTCAACCGCAGCCGACCGAGATCCACATGTTGTTTCCCCATCTGCGCTTGATTTCGGCGAAAACCCGCGCCTTCGCCGATTTCCTGATTGAACGCTGCGTCATTAGCTGAGCCGCCGGCCCGGCCGGTGCGCTATGGCACCGGCGTTGCGGCACCACTGGCCAAGGCCCGCTCGATCAGCGCCTGCATTTTTACTTCGGCGTCCCGCGCAAGTCGGCCTTGCTCACGGCCGAGTTTCTCCTGTTGCTCACCCAGTTCCCGCTGCTTGGCACCCAGGCTTTCCTGTTCGTGCGACAGCGGCTCCATCTTCCGTTGCAAGTCGGCCATGGCCCGTTCGAAGTCCCGGTCGGTGCCGGTGTCGCCGACCTCGGCGTCGGCCGTATCGCCCTCATCATCAATATGGGCTGCCGCCGCGGCGAGCGCGTGCTTGACGATGGCCTTCGCATGCCGGCTGGCGAGCGCGCCGATTTCCCGGCCGAATTCGCCTTGTTGCCGGCCGAGCGCGCCCTGCTCGCGCCCGAGTTCGCCTTGCTGGCGGCCCAACTCGCCCTGCTGCCGACCGAGTTCCGATTGTGCGCGGAACAATTCCGTAGCCTCGCCGATCAGGGCCGGATCGGTGATCGCGAACACCGTATCCTTGTCGAGGAACAGGATCACATCGCCCAGCAGCCGCCGGCTCGCCTGCATCAGCCGGCGCCGCGCCCGGTCGCCGCCGCCGGTCGTAGTATTGCCGTCGCTCAGCAGCACGAAACCGCGGCCATGGGCTTCGTCCACCCGATCCGGGCTCGGTGGCGGCGAAGGGGGGGCCGGAGGTGCGGGGGGTGCT
>JBAVTK010000081.1:0-13636 GCA_049696095.1 Aliidongia sp.
CGGTGATCAACTGCACATGCTGCGCTGGAACCGGCTCATCTATTATCGGGCTGGAAGCCAGCGTTCCGAATAATGGCACCGGATTGAAGAACCGCGGCGGTGCTGCATCGCTTCTGATATCCGTATAGGCCAGCCCGAGAGATCCCAGACCACCAAGCGAAACACCGGTGCTCATCCGCGACAGCGAACGCGGCACCGGGTCGCCGCTGGCCGCTGCGATATCCTGAAAGTCGCGGCTGGCGATCAGCGTGGACGCGGAAAAACTTACGATCGATGTGATGCGCTCGATGCCGCCGCCGAACTGCCCGCCGCTGCGCCCGCTGGACGTGCTGCCCGCGGCGAACAAGGACGCCACGCCGAGATGCGCCACATCCACCACGGCGCCGCCGCCGCCCATGGCCAGCGAAGGTGCGGCTTCGGCATGCCCCTCCAGCGTCAGCCAGGACGACAAGCCGTGGCGATATGATACCGCACCGGCCGGGTCTGCGTAATCGTCGCTCAACAGACCGAAATTGCGCCGTACCGCGCCCGCCTCTAAGGAGAAGCTGTCGAGGCCGGGTGCGAGCAACTGCGTGCTGGCATAGAATGGCAATGTTTGTGTCGTCTGCTGGCCCTGCGCATTGGTCACGACCGCCGACACAATACCGGCGCCAGTGACAATCGGCAGTTGCTGAACTTGGAACGGCCCCGGCGGGACGTCGCGCGAGAATTGCTGCACACCGTTCACCAGCACGTCCACGGTGGACGGTACCGCGACCTGGCCGGACAGGCCGGGCACCGGGAACGTCACCAAATCAGGGCGTATCGTGAAATCCGTGCTCATCTGCACGCCACCCAGGCGAACCGGACGAGTCCAGCTCAATCCACCGCTGATCACGTCGCCGATGCGGTAGCGGCTCAGCGTGTCCGGATCGGAATAGGTGTAGGTGGAATCGAGTCGGATCGTCTGATTTGCTGTGTCACCTATGGTCGCCACCGCCGCTGAACTGGCGACGCCGTAGGGAGTGAAGACCCGCCCATCGACCAGATCGCTGACGATCGGATGACCAGCCTGTACAGTGCCGACGAAATTATAGTTCAGCGTCGCACCGGTGGCGCTTTGCACTGGAACTGCCGACACTAGATTACCGGATGATTGGCCGATCAGCGTCGGCATCAGGCTTTCGGCCGGCGCCATCACCAGCAGACGCTGGGTTGGCATGTCGATCCGATAGGTCACCCCGGAAAGCTGGTTAAGCGCGATCGGATCGGGGGCGGTCTTGGGTAGACGGAACCCGATATCCCGCAATTCCTGGGGGGCGGCATAAAGCGCGCCCTGGCGATCGTCGAACTTGCCGATTTTGTCGGTGGAGCGACCGTTGATGATCACTTCGAGCAGCAATACATTCTCCTCCGCTAGAGCGGTGGTCGTTGCTAGGAGCAGCAACGCGGCCAGCAGCAGGCCGCCGATTGATGCGCCGGGGTCAGGGCGCGTCGCCAATGGTCAGTATCCGATCGACACGTCCGGAATCGGTCGCGGCCGTCAGATGGAGTGGGGTGCTTGACGGGATGTGTTCGAGAATTATCGGCCATCGGCGGGTGGCGCCAGCCAGGACATACGGGGCGACATTCACCCCAATCGCCGGAAAATCCCCGTCCGCGGAGGCCAAGCCGGCATCGCGAATCTTGGTATGTCGGCCACCAGTATCTGTCGCGATCAACTCCCCGCGGCCGTTACCGAGATTCGCTACCCGCCAGATTAACGTCGCGGCGACGTGAGCGGATGGTTCGGCGAAGACTGGGATCGACAGGCGAAGTGCGAACCGCACCGTGCCGGTTGCTTCGGCGCTCGGGATCTGGTCGATCAGGAGACGAAAGGAGCGTTCAATGGTACCCACCGGACGGTGAAGCACCAGTCGGATCACTTGGGTGCCCTCGGGTGCCACCTGGGCAATCGGTGGGCTGGCCATCAGATCGTCGGTCGTGGTCAGATGATCGACGCCGTCCTGCTGGTCCCAGACGAAGGCGCGGACCTGAATCGGCGTGGTCTCCGTTCCGTGATTGGTAACGCTGAGCGTCGTCGCCATGGCACCGGCGGCCAGTTCGATGGTGACGGGGGCGACTTCAAGAGATTGGGCTGCCGCGATCTCCGAAATGGCCGGCAGGGGGGCAAACAACGCCACTCCGGCCAGGGCAGACCGCCAATGCACGCTGATAGCCATCAGTATGTCAATGTAGCAGTGACGGTATCGGTATAGGCGCCGGGTGCCGACAATTGAGCACCGGGAATGCGGCCAAAGCCGGTCAATGTCTGGGGCAGGCCAGTGCCGGTGCCGGCGACCGTATTGGTTCCGACCGTGTTGCCCCAGACGGTCGTGCGGGCCGTGTCGCTATAGATCGTGTATGCCAGCGTCGAACCGGCCACCGTGCCGTCCATCAGGCGGACCGCCACGGTCGCACCGGTGCCGACGCCCTGGTCGAGTCCCACCGTATAGGTCGTACCCGGCGTACAGAGAATGGTCAGGAGTGTCGTCGCGTCAAGCTGGGTCGAACTGTAATTGCCGAAGGCGAGCGGCGCCGCAGTGACCGTGCAGAAAGCGAGGACTGTGGCCGTCACCGCAATTGTTGATGTGGCGGTGGCAGCCTGAACAGGACGACTCGTTATCGTCGAACCAATCAAAATCGAAGCGGCGACACCGGCCGCAAGAAAGAAGTTTCGCACTGTATTTCACCTCTCTTGTTGAATCGACGGTCGAAAGCACTTCATGAGGCAAGAATGTTAGACGATTCCTTCACTTTTTTGGTTGCATCCTCAGCCGACGCTGCCGCGTGCGCTATGTCGGTCATGCTGCGGCTGATCGTACCGATGCCTTCAGCGGCGACCTGCATGTTGGACGATATTTCCCGTGCGACCGCGTCCTGCTGATCGACCGCCGCCGCGACCGCGGCGGAAATCTCGTTGATCTGACCGATCGTCGCCGTGATAACGCCGATCGCCTCCACGACTTCGGTCGTCGCACTTTGCACTTGGGCAATCTGAGCGGTAATTTCATCGGTCGCGCGCGCGGTTTGGTTCGCAAGCGCCTTCACTTCATTGGCGACGACGGCGAAACCTCTGCCAGCATCGCCGGCGCGGGCCGCTTCGATCGTGGCATTCAGCGCCAGAAGATTGGTCTGGCTCGCGATGCCGGTGATCAGCCTGATCACGCGGCCAATGCTGTCGGCGGCGTTGACAAGGGCTGTCATAATTGCATTCGCGCGCTCCACCTGCACGACCGATGTGGCCGTAGCCTGCGACGCGTTGGCTGCTTGCCTCGCGATCTCCTGAACCGAAGCAACCAGTTCCTCGGCTCCCACGGCGATCGCTTGAACGTTGGCGGCCGTGCGAGTCGAGGCCTCGGCGGCACTGGTCGCTTGATCGCTGGCGGTCGAGATCGATTGGGTGATCAGGCCGAGATCGGTGTCGATTGTCCGGCCAAGGGCGGCGCGGCGCTCCCGATCATGGACAAGGCCGGTGATATCCGTGGCAAATTTCACGATTTTGCACGGCTTTCCAGCGGTATCGAGAATCGGATTGTAGGATGCCTGTATCCAAACCTCGCGCCCGTCTTTGCCCAAACGCCGATATTCCGCCGCCTGATATTCCCCCCGATTGAGGGCCGCCCAAAAGTCGCGGTAGGCGGCGCTGGCACGATCCGCAGGACTAATGAACATGCTGTGATGCCTGCCCTGGACTTCGTCCAATCGATAACCGAGCGCATTGAGGAAGTTGTGATTTGCGGTCAGAATTGTGCCGTCCAATGCGAATTGCACGACCGCCTGTGACTTGTCGATTGCCTTGATTTGCCCCTCATAATCGACCGATTGACGTTTGCGCTCGGTGATATCGGTTGCCAGCTTCATGACCTTGAACGGCTTGCCATTGGCCCCGATCAGCGGGTTGTACGATGCCTGAATCCAGACTTCGCGCCCGTTTTTGCCGATCCGGCGAAACTCCTTTTGCTGATACTCACCGCGATTCAGCGCCGCCCAAAATTCTTTATATTCGGAAGAATATATTTCAGCTGGGTCAATAAATAAACTGTGGTTTCTGCCCACGATCTCATCCGCACGATAACCCATGGCATCGAGGAAATGTTGATTTGCAGAAATTATAGTGCCATCCATTTTAAATTCAATTATAGATTGGCAGTCATAGATAGCTTTCAGCTTCGATCGCCCCTCAATGCGGGAGTTGAGGATTTGAGATATCAACATGGTCTGCCCTTTCCAATCCGATATATTTACCGTGAGAGAGACCCCGGCCAGGTAACTCGACCTGACCGGGGTCTCGCTGTCTCAGAAAGTGTCGATCGCGACGCTGGAAGAGCCGTGCAACCCCCCGGCGGCGTCCTTGAACCGGACGAAGATTCGCGACGTGGCAGGAGCAAATGGTATGGCGCTGGTCGCCTGGAGGAACACGGAGAAGGTAGGAGCCGCGCCTCCGACGTAGTTGAGCGAGACCGATGCCGCCGGTGTCGCTTGGCATTGCCCCGTGGCAGGATTGGTCTGACAGATCGTCGTGATGACCGGTAACACCGCATCACCCGTATCGACCGATACAGTAAGCTGTGTCGTCACCCCCAGATTGATACTGGCGACGGCAAAGGCACCGACGCCGCCATTTGGCACGTTAACAATGCCATCGGCGGTTGAGGTTGCGGAAAGTGCTATAATGTCGGCAATGGGCGTATCCGACATGACGAGATCGACCGTATCGACGCCAGTAATGATGGTGGCGGGCGCCGCGCCGAGACAGTCGAAAGCAAGCGGCATTGCCGGTGCGCTGAAGGCTGAGGTGCCTTGGAACAGGACTATAAAGCTGAGCAACCCATCGTTGGCGGCGATCGTGGCCGGTGTATTGATTGTGCCGATCGGTGCGTTCGTGGCCGGGTTCGTGGTCTGGTAACTCAGTGTCAGGCCGGACGGCGCCGTAGCGGACAAAGCGATCTGGCAGTCTTCAAGCGGCGTCGGCCCGGTATTGATTATGTTCGCGAATATCGTTGCCGGATCGCCCAGCAGAACCGAGCGGGAGTCCGGCAAGACTGAAGCCAAATTGACCACCGGCCCGATCGAGAAAACTTGCAGACGATTATTCGGTCCATCGCCAATGAAGAGCCGGCTGTGGACCGGGTCGACCACGATGCCTTGCGGGCTGGCAAATTGGCTGTTGCCCGATCCGACCGACCCGACGGTCCCAAGAGTCATGACGTAATTATATGACAGTGCGTCAAGTACCTGAACGCGGGCGTTCCCGCCACCGTCCGCGATGACAACAAGATTGCTTTCCTGATCGAAGGCCACGGTCGTGGGCAGCGCAAAATGGCTGTTGTCGCCAGCGCTCCCACCGGGGCCGCCGAGCGTTGCATCGAACAGGAGACTGACCGCGTCGAACAATTGAATGCGGGCATTGCCGGCATCGGCGACCATGAGTTGGCCGGTACTGGGGTTATATTCGGCGTCGGTCGGCTGATTGAAATGGGCGTTATCGGCGCCGGTCACGCCGGAGGTTCCGAGCGTCGTGATATAGCCCAACGTGTCGGTGTCAAAGATCTGAACCCGATCATTACCCGAATCCGCAACATAGAGCTGGTGGAACGGCACGTTGATCCGGGCGCCGGTCGGCAGGTCGAAATGCGCATTATCGCTTCCCGCCGCCCCGCTCACGCCGAGCGTGGCCAGATAGACGAAGGTCGAACCGTCATAGATTTGGATACGGTGATTGCCGGTATCGGCAATAAATATCCGTGCGGTCGCACTATCGTAGCCGACATTGCCTGGCAGATTCAAATGAGCATTGTCGGCACCCGGCACGCTAGTAATCCCGATCGTCGCAATCACCGCGAAGGATGATGTGTCGATGACCTGTACCCGATGGTTCAGAGTGTCGGCGACGAACAGATGTCCGTTCGTGGGATCGATCGCACCGGCGACCGGGCCATGAAAATGCCCATTGTCGGTGCCGCTTACGCCCGTAACGCCGATCACACTCTGAAATGTGTACACACCGGCGATGACGGTCGGGTCATCGATATTTTCCGCCAGGCCGCCCGAAGTACTGCCCAAGAAATTGCTGTCGCCGCCATAGCTCGCGACGATCGAATGACTTCCGGCCGCCAACGACGGCACGGCGATGCTGGCGACACCGGATGTTAAGGTCCGGCTGCCGAGGGGTTTGGTCCCATCCTTGAAGGCAACTGCCCCGGTGGGTGTCCCGCCCGCTCCCGTGACGGTCGCCGTGAATGTCACAGATTGGCCAAAGGTACCGGGATTTGATGATGAGATCAGTGCCACAGCACTTGCGGTCGCGGCCGAGGACTGATTGACTGTCTGAACGAGTGTCGCCGAGGCGCTGCCGGGGAAGTTGCCGTCGCCGCTATAAAACGCCGTGATCGAATGGCTCCCTGATGCGAGAGCCGCGGTCGCAACCGTTGCGGTTCCAGCCGTCAGTGTTGCGGTACCAAGCACTGACGCCCCATCCTTGACGATGACCGATCCGGTTGGTTGGACGCCACCCGAACCTGCAATCGTGGCGATGAACGTTATCGTTTGTCCGCTGATGCTGGGATTAGGCGTGCCGACCAGGGTGGCCGTGGCCGTCCCTTGGTCGATCGTTTGCGGCAAAACCGCGGAGATGCTGGCAAGAAATGTGTTGTCGCCGCTGTAGATCGCCACAATTGAATGACTACCGGCGCCGAATGCCGCCACTGTGATGCTGGCCGCACTACCCGACAAAAGACTGGTGCCGAGCGTCGTACTTCCGTCTTTGAACGTGACTGAACCTGTCGGCGTGCCGCCCGTACCACTGACAGTTGCGGTGAACGTCACCGGATGGCCGAGAGCGGCGGGGTTCGCAGTTGAGGCCAAATTCGTCGTACTCGCGATCGTCGCCGGTCCTTGATTGACCGTCAGTGCCACCACCGGTGACGTGCCGCCGACAAAATTGACGTCGCCACTATAGGTCGCGGTGATCGAGTGGCTACCAGCGCCGAGCGAAACGACCGCGACACTGGCGACACCGCCCGTCATCGATCCGACCCCGAGCGTGGTCGTCCCGTCCTTGACAGTTACCGTTCCGGTCGGCTGAACACCGCCTGTCGTAGAGACCGTCGTTGTGAACGTCACTGCCTGGCCGGTGCGGCCCGGGTTGGGCGTGGCGACCAGGGCGATCGTGGCCGTGCCCTGATTCACCGTCTGCGGCGTCGGTGCGGATGTGGTGCCGACAAAGTTGCCGTCGCCACTGTAAGTCACCGTGATCGAATGGTTACCCGCCCCGAGCGACGTGACGGTAACGGTGCCGACACCCGCCGTCAGCGCAGCGGTACCAAGGGTCGTCGCACCGTCCATAATGGTGACCGAACCTGTCGGCGTGGCTCCGGAACCGCTAACGGTCACGGTAAAGGTCGTCGGCTGCCCAGCGATGCTCGGGTTGGGGGATGCGGTCAGGGCGATCGTGGCCGTACCTTTGGTGATCGTCTGGACAAGTGCCGCCGAAACACTGCCGAGAAACGTATTGTCGCCACCGTAAATCGCGGTGATCGAATGGCTGCCCGCGGTGAGGGACGTCGCAGCAATACTGGCGACGCCGGCAGTCAGCGTACCGGTACCGAGCGTCGTCGTACCGTCCTGGAAGATGACGGACCCGGTTGGTGTGCCACCCGAGCCGTTGATCGTCGCGGTAAGAGTTACCGCTTGTCCAAGCGCGCTGGGATTTGGCGTGGCGGTTAATGTCGTGGTACTCGCCGTCGTCGCCGAACCTTGATTGACCACCTGCGACAATGCTGAAGAAACGGCGCCAAGGAAGTTGCCGTCGCCGCTGTAAGTCGCGCTGATCGAATGATTGCCGGCCGCAAGTGAGGCGTTGGCAAGGGTGGCGATTCCGGTGTTCAACGTGCCGGTACCGAGAATCACAGCACCATCCTTGAATGTGACCGTCCCGGTCGGCGTGCCCCCCGTCCCGGTGACCGTTGCGGTAAATATCACCGCTTGACCGGTAACGCTGGGATTCGGAGCAGCGATCATGGTGACCGTGGCGGCGGTTCGGTTGACCGTTTGCGTCAGGGGCACCGAAACGCTGCCGAGGAAATTACCGCCGCCGCTATAACTTGCGGTGAGAGAGTGACTGCCGGCTGTGAGCGACGTGGAGGCAAAGGTGGCAACGCCCCCCGTCAGGTTGCCGGCGCCGAGCGCTGTTCCGCCATCGCTGAAGATGACGGAACCAGTCGGAATACCGCCCGTCCCACTGATCGTCGCTGTCAGCGTCACCGCTTGGCCCGCAAGGCTGGGATTGGGCGTGGCAACCAGCAGTGTCGTCGTCGCGCTTGCATTGACGGTTTGCGACAACGCTGCGGACGTACTGCCCAGGAAATTATTGTCTCCGCCATAGCTCGCTGTGATCGCATGAGAGCCGACCGCAAGAGATGGGGCGACGAAGCTGGCAACACCTGCGGTCAGCGTGCTGCTGCCCAGTGTCGTGGCCCCATCCAAGAAGACCACCGTACCAGTCGGTGGCCCGCCCGCACCGCTTGCTGTCGCGGTAAAGGTGATGGATTGCCCGCCGCTGCTCGGATTTGGCGTGGAAGCCAGCGCAATTGTGGATACATTCTGGTTGATTGTGAGCGACAGGGCTGATGAAACGCTGCTCAGAAAGACGCTGTCGCCGCCATACAGCGCAATGATCGAATGATTGCCGGCGGCGAATGACGCCGTGGTGAAACTCGCGGCTCCGCCGACCAGATTTGTGGTGCCGATCGTTGTCGAACCGTCTTGGAAAGTGACCGATCCGGTTGGTGTGCCGCCCGTCCCTGTTACGGTTACGCTGAAGGTTACCGATTGACCACGGGTGGCAGGGTTCGGCGAGGACGTCAAAACCGTCACTGTGCTGGTCGTAGCGAGTCCTGGATTCACGACCTGTGATAGGGTGGCCGACGTGCTGCCTTGGAAGTTACCAACGGCACCATATAGGGCGGTGATTATATGGCTGCCGCTGGTCAGAGCGGCGGTGGTAAAGCTGGTTGCTCCTGATGCCAAACTGCTGATCCCGAGTACGGTCGAACCATCCAGAAACGTCACGGAACCGGACGGGGTGCCAACCGAGCTGGTGACGTTGGCGCTTAGAGTTACGGAATGGCCCGCTATACTCGGATTTTGTGACGAAGTAAGCGTGGTCACGGTCGCCGCCGCCGTAACCGTCTGCGCCAACGACACCGACGTACTGGCGGCAAAGTTGCTGTCGCCGCTATAGACCGCGACCAGCGAATTGTTGCCGGCCGGGATTTGCGACGTCGCAAGGGTCGCTGATCCGGTGACGATGGTGCCGACGCCAATTTGGGTTCCGCCAGCCAAGAAAACCACGTTTCCGGTCGGGGTGCCACCCGTGCCGCTGATGTTTGCTGTGAGCGTCACGGGTTGACCGAACACGCTTGGGTTAGCCGACGAAACCAAGGCCGTTGTCGTCGCCCCTGGATTGACCGTCTGCACGAGCGCTTGGCTGGAAGACGCGAAGAGACCATCCCCAACATACGTCGCGGTAATCGTGTGAGTGCCAACGGATTCGAAACCCGATGTCGAGAAGGTCGCTGTTCCTATCGCCAGATCTACGCTGCCGAGGAGGTTTCCATCGACCGAGAAATTGACCAACCCAACGGGCAAAATACTGCTGAGCAACCCGCCGCTCACCGTTGCCGTGAGCGTCACGGGTTGGCCAACTTGACTGGGATTTGGCGAGGAGGTTAGCGTTATTGTCGCCGCTAGTAGACCTGACGGTGCGACCGCATTCGCGTCACGGCCCGGATGTTCAACGAAGCCGGGGTTGGCCCCGTCGGTCGCCGTGGTTTGAAACCCGTCGAACGGGCCGACGCGCCCAGCGGCGTCGGCCGCACCCAAGCCAAGGCCGAACACCAGCAGAAAAGATATCAGAACAATGTGAGCAAGATATTTCATGGCCCGCTCCCGCATGTGAATTAATTTCATATCTATGCTTAATATTTACAGCATTGTTTCACGAATAATGAGATATGCTTCTCGATATTCCAATCCGTGTCGCCTATCTATGCCGATTGTAACACGACTCATACTCGCGAACTGTGCGCTCCCGTCGCCATCGTCGCAACTGTAACTATCACCAGGTTTGGCATGATTTTCGGTGCATAACGTTCGATAGATATAGATATACCATATGATTAAATTCGCGAATCCGATTCTGGTCGATTAATGTCATTTAGGTGATGATATCGGCACGATTATCGAACAAGAGTGAGGGCTTGCACTGACATCATCCAGTACGACTTACGCACAGCCCTTCCATATGGTTGCGCGTCTCGATAAATTTCTTTTAATGCAGATAGTGATTAAATCGGTATCGATATCGGCATCGATCTGCGCCAGCGATTTGAAACCGCTATTGAGCGCTGATAAGATCCTGGGTAATCGCCTTGGCGACGGCCTGGGGTAAGGAAGCAACACCAAATTTCCGCTTCGCGTTCTCGACGTGGAACGTCACTGTGCGAGGCTTAATCTGGAGAATATCCGCGATGTCATTCGCAGATTTTCCACGCGCTACCCATTGAATGCACTCGATTTCACGTTCGGTCAATACAGGTTGCTCGACCTGGCCGCCAGGCAAAAGCCATCGCTGAATATGCGCATGAAGATAGAGCGCGATCAGATGCAGCTCATGGCGGAAGCTTTCCGCGCGCTCAACAAACTGTCGATAGTGATCCGCGGCGGCGACCGTTAGATTCGCCGCTCTGTTGTGCTGGTCGTGGATTGGAATGGTGAAGCCATGGCATATGCCGTGCTCTTCAGCCTCGCGGAAAAAACGCTGCTGTAACTTGGTCAACGGTCCCCAATCATCATCGATGGACCAAATGAACGGAAGCGTCGAATGATGTACTCGTGAGATGATCGGATCGATATGATCGTAACGGCTTTCACAATATTTCTGCCACCATACAGGCGGATAGGTGCTGATGGTGAAAATCTGATCGATATTGTTATAATTATTAAAAGTAAAATAAGTTGCATAGTAGAATCCGTAACCGCTCAATGTTTCTTGAAAAAGCATTTCGACTGAAAGTCGATCCGAACATAGACAGAGTTTTGCCATAAATTGTTGAAACGTATTATCCATTGCTGCCCCCATTGCATGGTCGATGTCTCACGGGAGAACGTGAGTATGGAGTCATGAGGTCCCTGCCGAATTCTCGGAGGTCCCACAGGAATGGCAATGTGCTTGGCAGAGCGCGTTCCGGGCCGCGGGCAGAACGCCGACGGTCAGCAAGATCGTGACGCAACCTTTTAGATCATTTTCGCAAATACATCTAAAAATAATTGCATATTAGGCAGCGTCGTGTGTAAATTAATAATTAAGTTTCTCTAAAATTTTATTTTGATAAGCATGGCCCGAGGGTAGCGCGTCACGGCATATCATGCCGATTGCCGGTGGCCAGCAACCCGGAAATGCCCACATTTTTCGGTCTCTAGACCATCGTCACTGGGTCGCATTGCATCCCGAAACCAGGCCGTGCGGTCGCAGAGGCCGCCGCTTATCGAGATGGACAAACTACTCCCACCCGGTCGCCGACCGCCTCGCCCAAACAATTCCGCCCGGTCACCACCAGATCGATTGCTGCGGGCGTCAGGTCGGGGAAGGTCATGAGGAGTTGCAGCCGGGCCGACTTCTCCCTGCCCTTGGCCATCAGGCCATAGAAGCTGAGTTCCAGGCTCAGTACCCGCCGGATCGCCTCGGTCGGTCACAGGATGCGGCCGTCATCAAGAAGGCGGTAAATGAGAAAGGGCATGAACGGCTTGGTCCTTCAGGTCCAGGAGGCGCTTCGGCACGATCCCCATGGCGGCGATTTGTATATTTTCCGAGGTGCCGGAGGCGACCTCGTCAAGATCCTCTGGCATGACGGTCTGGGCATGTCTCTTTCCGCCAACTGCGGATTGGGAATTCCTCGGAACGCGCCTCGGCACCGCGGTCACAAGCCCCGTGCCACCACGGCCGCAAATCGTCGCCGCCCGCTGCGCCCCTCCCACGACAAGCGGCTGCGCCCCCCAAAACGCATCCGCCGCCGAAGCGGGGTGCTTCGGGCGGCGGAGATAGGCTTTCTTCAGGTTTTTGACGATCCGCGGCCGGTATTTCGGCGTGCGCAGATCCTGGGCGGCGGCGTTCTTTTTCGCGGCCATGGCGTGTCTCCCTCGGTTGCGGGGGCGAGGCAACATATAGGGCCGGTGGCAGTACGGCGCCAGGGCCAAATTACCGGCGTGCCGACTTGCACTCCGATGAGCACCAATTGCATGCGCTTCGGGCCTCGACCTTCCAGGAAAGCAACGACGACTGGACGAGCCTGGCTGGTGGGTTCCGATTTCGGGGTGGGGCGGTGGCGACGGGGGGCGTTATGTCTCGCATGGCAAAGTCGTGCTCGGTTTAGATCAGAGTTTTTCTGTGATTTCAGAGTGTTCTCCACCTCTCCCGGTTAAACGCCATGGGGGCCGAGAGGAGAAATGAGAATCGACGTGCCGGCGCATGATCGAACATGCTTGACGCTGGGCGGTATTTATGTTCGCTATTTGTTCATGATGGCGATGCGCCCAATAAATCGACCGGCCGATCAGGCCGCCAACGATCCCACCCCGGATCGGCCGGAGAGTCACGACTGCTGCTCGGATGCCGCGGTCGAGGCGCGTACCGCCCGACAATTCGCGACTCTGACGGCCCTCACAAAAATAGGTATGGAAGTGGCCGGCGTCGTCGGGCGCGCCCTACCATCCTGAAGCGCGTCTGCTACGGCGTGTCTTTCGGCGCATGGTTCTCACCCCTTGCTCGGTGAAGCGTGGGCTCGTTCCGACCGTTCGAACCGATATCCCGTCCCGGCAGAACTTGCCGCGCGTGCGTCGGGCTCATCCGGTAACCATCTGATTTTACTCGGTACGCCCGCTGGCATCGCGATTGCGTAATCATGTCCGAGTCAGCATCGGAATATCCGCCATGAATGCCGTCGCCGCGCCCGAAGCCATCACGGTCACCGCTCCTCGCCCGGTAGCGCCGAAATCGCACCTGTGGGCGGGCACGGAATTCGGCTTCACCGACCTGCTCGCGGTGATCAATCCGTTACAGCATATTCCGATCGTCGGCATGATTTACCGCTCAATCACCGGCGATACGATCGGCAATGTCGCGCGGGTCGTGGGCGATGGCCTTTATGGCGGATTGCTTGGGTTGGCCTCGGGCGTCGCCGACGTTGCGTCGGTCGAGACGACCGGCGAGGATATCGGACAGCATATCATCGCCACGCTCGAAGACATCGGCGATGCATTCTCCTCGGCCGGTCCGACCAAGGTCGCGTCAAATCCGGTGATTGCCGCGCCGCCGGCCGCTGACGGCAAGAACCCAGACCCGCCTAAGCTGCCGCTGCTCGGCAGCGCGACGACCGCGGGGGAACTGGCTGCAGCAGCCCCGATTTCACCCTTGCTCGCGCCGAAACTCGCAGCGCAGGCGGCCCGCCCACCGGCACCGGGGGGGATTCAGCCGCTTTCGAGCGCGGCGAAGGGCATTCCGATCGATGTCTCTGATCGCGGCATCGCGCTGATGCGCGCCACCTCGGCCGCGCACAGC
>JBAVTK010000082.1:0-9130 GCA_049696095.1 Aliidongia sp.
TTGGTCTTGCCGGCGCCGTTCGGGCCGGTCAGCACCAGCGGACGCCCATCGGTCTCGATCCGCGCTTGGGCGTAACTGCGAAAATCCGTCAGATCGAGCCGCAGGACGGCGACCCGCGCGGCCGGCGCACTCGCCCCATCCTCAGCCATACGCGAGACCGCCCTCACACGCGCATGGGCATCAGCACATAGAGCGCCGAATGGTCGCCCGAGTCGCGGACAATGGTCGGCGAGCCCGAATCGGACAGCACGAATTGCAAGCCATCACCTTCGATCTGCTGGGTGATGTCGAGCAGATAGCGGGAATTGAAGCCGATTTCGAGCGGGGTCGAACTATAGCCGACCTCGATCTCCTCGGTCGCGGTGCCATTTTCCGGGCTGGTTGCCGACAGGGTCAGCATGCCATGCTCGGCCGCCAGCTTGACCGCGCGGCTCTTCTCGGTCGAGATGGTCGAGACGCGATCGACCGCCTCGGCAAACAGCTTGCAATCGACCTCCAGGATCTTGTCGTTGCCGGCCGGGATGACCCGGTCATATTCCGGGAAAGTGCCGTCGATCAGCTTGGAGGTCAGTATGCCGTCGCCCAGATCGAACCGGATCTTGGTGTCGGACAGCTCGATTCGCACCGCTTGCCCGACCTCCTCCAAAAGCTTGCGCAACTCCTGCACGGTCTTGCGCGGCACGATGATGCCGGGCATGCCGTCCGCGCCCTCGGGCAGCGGTACTTCGACGCGCGCCAGGCGATGGCCATCGGTCGCGGCCGCGCGCAGCACCTGAACCTCGCCGCTGCGCGTGGCATGCAGAAAGATGCCGTTCAGGTAATAGCGCGTCTCTTCGGTCGAAATGGCGAAGCGCGTGCGGTCGATCAGGCTCTTCAGATCATTGGCCGATAGCAGGAATTCATGCGACAGCGGTGCCCCGCCCATGATCGGATAATCCTCGGCCGGCAGGCAGGCGAGCGTGAAGGTCGAACGACCCGAGCGCAGCACCATGGTGCCATGATCGCCACTGGCATCAAGTTCGACCTGCGCGCCGTCGCGCAGTTTGCGCACGATGTCGTAGAGCGTATGGGCCGGTGCGGTGATCCGGCCCTCGCCGGTGATCTGGGCCGCCACGGTCTCGACCACTTCGAGATCCATGTCGGTGGCGCTCAGGCTGAGGCGCCCGTTTTCCGCCTTCATCAGGACATTGGACAGGATCGGAATGGTGTTTCGGCGCTCGACGACGCTCTGAACATGGCCGAGGGAGCGCAGAAGAGCCGCGCGTTCGATGGTGATCTTCATGATTTCCGGAATCGCACCAAGGGCCCACATTAGGCAAGGGAAGACACGCCGCACCGTTGCCGGCCGACCCGCCGGGCGCGGCACGAACCGGCCTAGCCCTACGGACGACCGATATAGCACAGCTTGCGGGCGGAGCGCACGGTTTTGCAGAAGCGCCCGACAGTAGGATCGGCGCTAACCGAACAGGACGCGAAGCATCCGCCGGAGAATTCCGTTTCGGCCCGATTTCGGATGACCGGCGCGTTTGGCGCGGAAACTCCGCGCGGCCATGATCAGGCCGTCGCGGTCGATCGCGGCCAGTGCCGCCTGCTCGGCCGGGTCGAGCCGGGAGCCGACGAGGATGGTGCTGGGATCGGCGAGAAATCCGGCCAATGCCGATTCGTCGGCATAGAGCCGGGCCAGAAACGCTTCGAGCGCCGGCGAACTCATGCCGTGATTTGGCCCCGGCCGAGCGCCAGGCTGGCCCGCGCGGCATCAAGTTGCTCCAGCAGTCGGGCAAAGTCGGGGTAACACCCGTCCCGTTCGAGAATGACCGTCAAAGGCTGCGGCGCCCGGCGGCCAAGTTCGGTGAGCAGCAGAAAGACCTCGGGCGGCACGTCATGGATATGATCATCGAGCAGGCGGCGCGTGCCCTCCGGCCCCTCGATCCAATGTCCGCCGCTCAGATGCACCTGGCTCACCCGGTCGAGCGGCAGGCATTGCAGTACCGACAGCGGGTTCAGGCCGAAATTGACGGCATTGGCATAGAGATTATGCAGATCGAGCAGCAGGCCTGCGCCGCTGCCGCGGATGACAGCATCGATCCATTCGGCCTCGCCCATGGAACTGGCCGGTGGATCGATCAGGGTCGCGATATTTTCGAGATCGGGCATCGCCCCCGTGACGCGCCGGGCCAACTCGAGATTGCGGCAGGCGCCTTCGACCGAGGCGGCACTGCGCGGCGGTGCCGCCAGATGCCCGATCTCGACCCCGCCGCCGCGGGTGAAGGCCAGATGCTCCGACCAGCATTCCGGCTCGATCGCACCGATCAGCCGGGCGAGTCGATCAAGCCGCCGCATCTCGACCGGCACCGTCGAAGCCAGGCCGAGTGCCACACCATGGAGCAGCAGTGGAAGCTCGAATGCCAAGGTCCGCAAGGCGCGCAAGGAACTGCGCGAAGCCGTCAGATGATCCTCGGCGATGAGTTCGACGACATCGATCCGGTCGAGATGGGCCAGGATGCCGGCTGCCAGCGCCGGCCGCCAACCCAGGCCGAAGCGATCACCTGGTTTCAGCTGCTGCCGCATCCGCCGCACCCGCCGCCACTACCGCCACCGCACCCGCTGGCACCACCGCAACTGCTGCTGCAGTCGCTACCGGAGCTTTTGCGCCGGGTCTGGTCGGCCACGCGCCGAAAGAATAATTTCAGTGCACCAAAGCCAGTATCGGGCAGCACATCGAGCCCGAACACAGCGGTCAGCAGCATGGCGTCGCTGGTCATCTCTCCACGCTGGATCGACCCGGCACGTTTCCGGAGCGCGGCGAATAACCGGCGCAAATCGGCAACGGCGCGATTGCCGATTCTCGTGCGACGCAGACTTGTAATCCACGCCAGAACGAATGAGACCACAAGCATCAGTATGATCAGGAAGAGGAAATTGCCCCGGCCGTGCGCTACGGCGATATAGATCTTGGCACCGGCAGTACCTTGCATGATTGCCATCGCAATCATGAACCCGACCAACCGGGATCGCATCATTGCACCGGTCGGAACCAACCCGACCGCGCTCAACTGTTGCCGATGCCGCTCGCACGCATCGACGATGGTTTGATGCGAGACGAGCGCACTTGCTGTAACCGTGCCGGCCGCTACTGTGAAGATCGCCCGTTCCAAGGGCTGCGGCGGCGGTGCCGCGACGAGATCCCCGCTCGATACCGTCCGCGTCACAGGATCCAGAATCACCAGATTTCGATCAATCATCGACAGTGTCGCGACGCGGACCGCCCCCAGCTTGCCGCCGCACAGCCAGGCGATTTGATAGGGATCATGCAGCGGCAGGCGTGGTCGGGGGCCACTCTCGGCGAAGCGATTGGTCGCCCAAAGCAAGACGGTCACGGCAATGCCCAAAAAACCATAGAAGACCAGAAACGTCGGACCGGGCAGGTCGAACGGGTTCATCTAATCGAGGCTTTCCGCCTGTGCCGCCAGCAGGGTGGCGAGCGCGAAGGCGGCCTCGATCGCCCGTGACGCCCCGGCGGCGGGGATGCCACCGGTTTCGCGTGCCTGGGTCATCGCGTTCAAGCCCTCAACTTGGCCGTCCCGCTCGGCGAATGCGTATAACGCATCGCGCGGCGGGACGTTCGTCCCGGTTTCCAGCGACACCAGCATGGCGGCGCAGGCGCGCAGCGGCCCGACAGCATCGGCCGCCGCCAGCGCCAATTGCTCGGGAAATGCCCCCGACAAGGCGACATGCTCGCGCAGTCGCAGTGTTAGGTTGATCAAAATTTGACGTAACCGCCGCTTGGCCGATTCGCGATCGACCACCAAGTCGGCGAACGGGTCGCGGCCAAAGAGAACGCGATGCCGTGTGGAGACGTCGAAGAATTTGACGACAAAGGCGTCACTCGCCAGCGCAATCTCCGATTCGAGGATGAACATGGCGGCGAGCCGGAGCGTAGCATGTGCCATGCGGTAAGCCGGGCCGATCGCCTCAAGCGCCGCCGGCTCGACCTGACGCAGCACGACAATCAAATTGACATCGGAGGTCGCCCGCAACCGACCTTCCGCGGCCGAGCCATACAGCACGACGGAAACCAGATTATCGGCGAAGACCTCTAACGCCGCCGCGATAAATCCATCAAGGCCCGCGCGCACGGTATCGGGGAGTTCATCGCGATCAACCATGCCGTCAGAATAGCGGCGGCATGGTTCGCGTCAAGCGCGATTTGTCAGCATTCCAGCATGCGGCGCAGCAGCTCGATATCCTCGGCCAGTGCCCGATCGGCGGCGATCAGTTCTTCGATCTTGCGCACGGCATGCATCACGGTGGTGTGGTCGCGCCCGCCAAACTTCCGGCCGATTTCCGGCAGCGAACGCGGGGTCAATTGCTTGCACAGATACATCGCGACCTGGCGCGGCCGCGCGACAGCACGGGCGCGGCGGGCCGAATGCATGTCGGCCAGCCGGATGTTGAAATGCTCGGCCACGCGCTTCTGCACCTCGTCGATCGTGACGCGGCGATCATTGGCGCGCAGCAGATCGTGCAGCACATCCTGTGCGCTTTCCAAGGTGATCGACCGGCCGACCAATTGGGCGTGCGCGGTGATGCGGGTCAGCGCTCCCTCCAACTCACGCACGTTGGAGGTGATCTTGTGGGCCAGAAACTCCAGCACCTTCGCCGGAACCTCGGTCTGGCGCTGCTCAGCCTTGGCCTGGAGAATGCCCAAGCGCAACTCGTAGGTCGTCGGATGAATGTCGGCGACCAAGCCCCAGCCGAGCCGGGAGCGCATCCGCTCCTCCATTCCCTCCAGATCGGACGGTGATTTGTCGGCCGAGATCACGATTTGCCGGTTCTGATCGACCAGGGCATTGAAGGTGTGGAAGAATTCCTCCTGGGTCGAATCCTTGCCGCTGATGAACTGCACATCGTCGATCATCAGCACATCGACCGAGCGGAACTGCTCCTTGAACGCCATCGTGTCCTTGAAGCGCAGTGCCTTGATGAACTGATACATGAATTTTTCGGCGGACAGATAGATGATGCGCCGAGTCGGATCGTGCCGCCGGATATGCCAGGCGATGGCGTGCATCAAATGAGTCTTGCCGAGCCCGACACCGCCATAGAGAAAGAGCGGGTTGAACGGCGCCGCGCGATTGCCGCTGACCGCCGATTCGGCGACCCGGCGGGCCGCGGCGTGGGCCAGTTCGTTCGGCTTGCCGACCACGAAATTGTCGAAGGTGAAACGCGGGTCGAGCGGTGCGGAGATTTCGCGATCGCTGTCGCCGCTCCCGGCGGTCGCCGCCGACACTGGCAGTCGTGGCGACTCGGCGGGCAGGGGCACATCCAAATCGTCCGAGGGTGGCGCGCTGTCGTCACCCGACTCCGGTTCGACCAGCCCCGAGGTATTCTGGCCGACCGTGACCTCGACCTTGTTGATCGCCCGATTCTCGCCCATCCACAAGGCACGAATCCGGTCGACATAATGCGCCAGCACCCAATCGCGCAAGAACCGGGTCGGCACCTCGATTCGCACCGCGCTATCGGTGACCTCGGCCAAGGTGAGCGAGCAGAGCCAGGACCGGTAGCCAGCCTCGCCGAATTCCTCACGCAGTCGAGTCCGCACGCGCTGCCATTGGGCGGTTACGGCACCGTCATGGCTTGCAAGTTCCGCCATTACCATGATTCCGTTCCGCCCGCCGCCGCGACCGAGCCGCGCGTCATTGCCGGGATATGTTTCGTGAGTCCAGCCGTCACCAGCACCGCTACACCCCGAATATTGTAGAGTTCCGCCGAAACCGGCATTTGCCGGTCAAATTTGCCTCGGACGAGGCCCGGCCGATACCTCCAAATGAATCAAATTTTAACAAATGGCCCGGAAGATAGGGTCACCCACGACAGACCGCTTGCCGCCAACCGGCGGGTTTCGCCTGCTACGGCAGATCGCTGTTACCCTTCAATCGAAGGTGTGCGGTCGTTGAGTAGGTAGGGTAGCCGTGACAGGTTGTTCTGGCAATAGGGCCGAAAGCGGAACGCGTTATTATTTAACGCGTCTCGACACTCACAGTTAAGATTCAACCGCCGGCCCGGCCAGAACGCACCATTATTCGCCGATTCGCCCGTCCGCTCAGGAACGGGCGGCTACCATCAAAGGGAACTGATCCGGGCGCTCAGGCGCGACAGCTTACGGGCGGCGGTGTTCCGGTGAATGACGCCCTTGCCCACGCTGCGATGCAATTCCGGCTGTGCCACCAGATAAGCCGCGCTGGCATCGTCCTTATTGCCCGATGCAATCGCCAATTCGACCTTCTTGAGGAAGGTGCGCAGCCGGCTGACGCGGGCCCGATTGACCTCGGTGCGACGCAGGGTCTGGCGATATCGCTTTTCGGCGGACTTATGATTGGCCATAGGGCAAGGCTCTCGTGCAACGAAACGATCAACGGGGTGCGGTTTATACGGCCGCTGTCTCGGTGCGTCAAGCCGGCCAACCGAGAGTCCCGGCAGCCGGCGTTTCACAGCCGCCATGCCGCCGCGGCATGGCGCGATCGGCCGGGACGGCCAACACTGTGACCTGTCGTACCGGCCAAATGGTTGCCACGACCCTGCCCGGTGGGCTAGCTATCACCATCGCTCCCGAGACGAGGCCCGTCATGACCACTCTACCGACCTCCATGACCGCAATCGAGATTTCGACACCCGGCGGGCCGGAAGTTCTGACCCAGGTCGGCCTGCCCGTGCCACAGCCGGGCATGGGCGAAGTGCTGATCGAGGTCGCCGCCGCCGGCATCAACCGGCCGGATCTGCTTCAGCGGCTGGGGCTTTATGCGCCGCCGCCTGGCGCCTCCGATCTGCCGGGGCTGGAGGTAGCCGGCCGCGTCGTCGCCTTGGGGTTCGGCGCCCATGGCTTCTCGATCGGCGACGAGGTCTGCGCGCTGCTGGCCGGCGGCGGTTACGCGCAATATGCCACGGCACCGGCCGTGCAATGTTTGCCGGTGCCCAAGGGCCTGTCGCTGATCGAAGCGGCGAGCCTGCCCGAGACGTTTTTCACGGTCTATACCAACCTGATCGAGCGGGCCGGCTTCAAATTCGGCGACATCGTGCTGATCCATGGCGGCACCAGCGGCATCGGCGTCGCGGCGATCCAAATGGCGCATGCGCTGGGCGGCAAGGTGTTCGCCACGGCCGGCAGCTTCGACAAGGCCCATGCCTGCGAGCGCTTGGGCGCGGTGCGCGGCATCAACTATAGACTTGAGGATTTCGTCGAGCAGGTGAAGAGCGCGACCGGCGGCCACGGCGCCGATATCATTCTCGACATGGTCGGCGGCGATTATGTCCAGCGCAACATCCATTGCGCCGCGATCGACGGCCGAATCGTCAATATCGCCTTTCTTCAGGGCGCTCAGGTCGAGATCGATCTCGGCCAGGTGATGCGCAAGCGCCTGACCTTGACCGGCTCGACGCTCCGCCCGCGCTCGGTGGCCGAAAAGGGCGCCATCGCCCATGAATTGCACAAGCGCATCTGGCCGCTGATCGAGCGCGGTGCGATCAAACCATTGGTGTTTCAGATTTTCCCGCTGGCCCAGGCCGCCGATGCCCATCGCCTGATGGAAAGCTCGACGCATATCGGCAAGATCGTGCTGACGATGTGAGAATGGCGGCTGCGCGTCGCCGGTTCTTTCATCGGCGCGTTATCTCGCCTATATGCTGCGGAATCCAGGTTCATTTCCGGTCGCTTTGTTCCAGGGATTGTTGACGGTCGCCGTCAACCCCGGACCCGCCCGCATCCCAGGAGTTCGAGACGGATGGTTTCCCCCCTCATGCCCAAGGCCACGGCGGTGTGGCTGGTCGAGCATACCTCGCTGACCTTCGAGCAGATCGCCGCCTTCTGCGGCCTGCATGCGCTTGAGGTTCAGGCGATCGCCGATGGCGAGGTCGCGACCATGATGCAGGGCCTCGACCCGGTGGCGAACGGCCAGATCGCCAAGGCCGAGATTGAGCGCTGCGAGAAAGACCCGAAATTCCGCCTGAAGATCCTGCCCGAGGCCCATCCGGCCAGCCCGTCCAAGAGCAAGGGGCCGAAATACACGCCGATCTCCAAGCGCCAAGACAAGCCGGACGCGATTTCCTGGATCGTAAAGAACCACCCGGAACTGACCGAGGCGCAAATCTCGCGCCTGATCGGCACGACCAAACCAACCATCGCCGCGGTGCGCGACCGCAGCCACTGGAACTCGCCCAACATCAAGCCGCGCAACCCGGTGGCGATCGGCCTGTGCAGCCAGGCCGACCTCGAAGCGGCGGTCCATCACGCACGGCGCAATGCCGGGCCGGTGGCCGAGGGCGATGAGACGGTGGAGGAGGAAGAGGTTTGAGGGGGCGGGGCTGGTTCGGGGGTGAGGATTAGCCGCGGCGCCGGGCGATCTCGGCTTGGGCTTCGGCGATGCGGTCACGGACCTGTTGGACCCATTCCGGCGGCGACGCGGAAGCGGTAACGGTCAAATTCGCCTCCCACGCCGCGATGGCCGCCTCCAGACGCACGGTGCCGCTCTCCCGCGCGCCCAGCGCCCTGAGTGCGTTACCCAAGTTATACTGGGTCATCGCCCAGTCGCCCGGAACTCGATCGCGCGTTCGTTCCTGGAGTGCGTCGCGAAAGGCGATGACGGCTTTTTTTAGCTGTCCGGTATTATTCTCCAATTCGCCTAGCGTGGCGAGTACGCCGCCCAAATTATTCTGCGTCGTTGCCCAGTCGAGCGGTACCCTGTCGCGCGTCCATACCGAAAGGGCGTCGCAAAAGGCGGCGGCTGCGTCCTCTAGCCGCGCGGTATTTTTCCCCAGCGTGCCCAGCATCCCGAGCACGGCGCCCAAATTATTCCGTGCCTTGGCCCATTGGAGTGGAACCCGGTCGTGTGTCCATTCCGTAAGCGCATTGCCAAAGGCGGTAACGGCTTCCTCCAGTCGCGCGGCATTTTTCCCATGCTCGCCCATCGCCTTGAGAACACTACCTAAATTATTCTGCGTCATAGCCCAATTGAGCGGGTTCCTCTCGCGCGTTCTTTCCCGGAGCGCGTTGCAAAAGGCGATTACGGCCTCCTCTAGCCACTCGGTATTGTTCTCCCGCTCGCCTAGCACCCCGAGCGCGATGCCCAAATTG
>JBAVTK010000083.1:0-4274 GCA_049696095.1 Aliidongia sp.
CGGCACAGGAAGGCGCCGGGACGTTCGTCCGGGTTTTGGACAAAGGCATTGGCGTTGCGGTCGGGCCGGTCAATGTCACCGTATCGGGCGAGATCAACGGCTTCTACGTCAATGACAGCCCGGACAAGCCTGGTCCGACCAAAATTATCGATGGCGGGTTGGCGACGGTCGGTAACAATAATAATTCGGCGGTGCGCAACGGTCTCTTGCCCGGCGACTTCTCGGTCGATCTGAGCACGGTGCAGGAAGGTTACAACATCGCGGCCCATTTCGGGCTTTATCCCGGTCTCAACAGCGTGTCGCAGGTCGGCGGGGCCAATTCGGCCGGTGTCACCCATGCGCTCGGTACCACCGGCATCGATTTCCGTCAGGAATATCTGACGATCGGCACCGACACGCTCGGCACTTTCAAGATCGGTCGCGATATCGGTTTGTTCGGCGCCGAAGCCATCCTCAATGATTTCACCTTGTTCGGTGTCGGCTCGACCGGGGGCAATCTCGGCCCGTCCAATACCTCGCTCGGTCGCATCGGTCTTGGCTATGTCTATGCCGACTGGATTCCACAGATCACCTATCAGACCCCGACCTTTGCCGGTTTCAGCGCCACGGTGGGCGTGTTTCAACCGTTCGATGCCTTCAATTTCAGTGGTTTGTCGGGCAATTTGACCGCGCATGACGAGCCGCAATTCCAGGGCAAGCTCGCCTACACCGTGCCGACCGCGCCGTCGAGCCCGATCAAGGCGCAGTTCTGGACGAATGTCGTCACGCAAAGCCTGACCAGTGCCGGCGGCACCGACGCACTTCCGGCGGGACATACCGTACAGGGCACTGGCTGGGATTTCGGCGGCAAGCTCGATTGGGGGCCGGCAAGCCTGACCGCCACCGGCTATGTCGGCTCGGCACTGGGCACAACCGGCCTGTTCTTCGATGCGGTTTCGGCCACCGGAGCTCCGCGCGACTCGGAGGGATATTACGTCCAGGGCAGCTACAAGATCGGCGAGCGGTTCACGCTGTCGGGTAGCTATGGCCTGAGTGAGCTTGATCTTGCCTCCGGCGAATTCAATCCACTGCTGGTCAAGGACAACGAATCCTATGCGTTTGGTGCGAAATATCATCTGACGAAGTGGGTGGATTTGGTGAGCGAATTTACTCATACCACCTCTACCGCCCATAACGGTAATCAGGCCGACGAAAACACGGTGGCGGCCGGCGGGATCGCCTTCTTCTAGCCGCGATGCTGGAAGGGGGGGCGTCCGCGAACGATAGTTGGGAGCCAAAATGGAACGGGTCTATGTAAGCGCCATAGTCGATGCGCCGATCGCGCGGGTCTGGCAGAAAGTTCGGGATTTCAACGGGCTGGCCGGCTGGGTTCCGGCAATCGCCGCGAGCGAGATTGTCGGCGGCGGTGCCACAGATCGGCTGGGCTGCGTGCGCGCCCTCACCCTCGCCAATGATGGCGGCACGGTCAAGGAACGTCTGCTCGCACTCGATGATGTTGCCTGCGCCTATAGCTACAGCATCATCGAATCGCCCTTGCCGATTGAAAATTATGTGGCACATATTCGGTTGAAGCCGGTTACGCTGCAAGCGCGAACCTTTATCGAATGGGTCGGCGAATTCGATGTTGCCGTGAGTGATACCGCCAACATGCGTCAGCTTATTGCCGAGGGGGTTTATGGCGCGGGCTTGACCCGGCTTGCTGAGTTGCTGGCCGCATCCGCCTAAAGTAGTATCCATCCGCGGCACGGGAAGAGCTTGACTTTCGCAGCTTAGAATTACTATAAACTCACCTGAGTGGCATCTGACGATGCGGCTCAAAGTCAGGAGTGAACAACATGGCTTGGAATACACCTAAGGTCCTGGAAATCGCGCTCGGCGCGGAGATCAATTGCTACGCTTGCGCCGAGGTCTGATCCTCCCGCAGATCGGTTCGGCGGGCGTGGGGCCAAACCTGCGCTGGCCGGGCTGAGCAATGTTTGCCGTTGTTTTGGGTGCTGCGGCCGGGGGTGGTTTTCCGCAATGGAATTCCAACGCGCCGGGCTGTCGGCGTGCGCGCGCGGGTGATCCCGCGGCAAAGCCCCGTACACAGGCGTCACTCGCCGTCAGTGCCGATCGCGTCAATTGGTTTTTGCTGAATGCGTCGCCCGATCTGCGCGAACAGATCGAATTTGCGCCGATGCTGCACCCGCAGCACGGTTTGCGCAGCTCGCCGATCGCCGGGGTCGTGTTAACTGGCGGCGATGTCGATGCGATCAGCGGCTTGCTGACGCTGCGTGAGCGTCAGGCCTTCACGATCTACGCTACCGCGCGCGTCCTGTCAGTTCTTGATGCCAACCCGATCTTCGAGGTTTTGGCGCGTGATTTGGTGGTCCGGCACGCGGTCGGTCTCGGTTGCGAGATTGCACTCTTGACGCCGACCGGCGCCGAGAGCGGCCTTTCGGTCGAGTTTTTCGCAGTGCCTGGCAAAGTGCCTCTGTATCTCGAACAGCCCGGCGCGGTGCCGCCGATCGCCGAAGGTGAGGAAACCGTCGGCGTGGCGCTCAGCGACGGAAAGCGGCGGCTCTATTTCATCCCCGGCTGTGCCGCCATGACCCCGTCCTTGGCCGATCGTTTGACCGGTGCCGACCTGGTCTTCTTCGACGGCACGCTCTATCGCGACGACGAAATGATCCGCGGCGGACTTGGCGCCAAGACCGGTCGCCGGATGGGCCATATGAGCAATATCGGACCAGACGGGGTGGTGGCATGTTTCGAGCCGCTCAATGTCCGGCGCAAGATCCTGATTCACATCAATAACTCGAACCCGATCCTGATCGAGGACTCGGCCGAACGGGCGGTCGTCGAGGCGGCCGGCTGGGAAGTGGCGTTTGACGGGATGGACGTGATGCTCTGAGCCGCCGCGCTCATTTGCAGCGCAGATTGACCTCAGCTTGGGCACGGCGCAGTTTTTCGGTCTCTTCCTTGGCGACAGGCGTGTCGCGGAACATGGCACCGCGTTGGCCCAGGCCGCCCTGCTGCATACGCAGAATCGTGTCGGCCTTCTCATAATCATCATAGCTCATGAGATCGGCGATCGTGTCGATGCCGCAGGCGCATTGGTCGAGAAACTCGCGCTTGAAGCCGTTCGAGGCCATGCAGCCGATCACGTAGTCGGCCCGCACCGCGGTCGGGTAGTCGTGCAGCGGGTGGCGATCCTCGGCGCGTGCCGGAGCGGCCAGGACCAGCCCGAGTGCCGCGAAACACGCGGCCGAGGATCGAGCAAAATGAATCATGGCTTCTCTCCCGCGAAAGTGACTTGTTCGGACCAGGCCGGCGCATTGGTTTCGGGATCGGCCGGCATGTCGACCTTGATCGCCTGGAATTGGCCGGGGATCTGATCGGACAGAATGAAACTATAGGTCTTATCGCGAATTGCCGGAAATTTCTCGAACCGTCGGTCGTTGGCGAAGGGCTTCAGTGTGATTTGCCGGGCTGGCAGGGTCTTGCCGCCGGATTCGATCGTACTGTCAGCGATCACCGCACGGTCGATGAAAGCCTCGCGCACGCGATTGCGGAAATAGGTCGCGGCGACACCGATCTGCTGGCGCATTTCCTGAACATCATGCTCAAGAAAGATCATCAGAAGCGGGTTACCGGCGAAATGATCGACCGCCGGATAGAATGCATGGTGTTCGCCGGTCAGAAAATCGAAATTCACCGATTTCGTGCCATCCGGGTAGATTTCCGCAATGTGAACGGCGACGGTATCGGCAAACGGCTCAAGTCCGATCCGTTCAAAGCGGTATTCCAGCGTCTCCGGATGGGTTATCGGTTTCAGATGCGGGGTTTCGAACAAAGCGATCTGCGCCGGGCTCAGCGGGCGATCGTGCGGCTCAGGTTCGGCTGACTGGGCGAGGGCGCCTCCGGCCATGCCGCAAATCGCGAGCAGCGCCGCCAGCCCTTGCATCGTTCGGTGGAACCGGGGTGCGTGTGGCTGGTTGGCACCCATATTGCGTGACGATGAGCTCAAGCACATTTTGCGCATCAGGAGCATACCATGATCGAATTGGTCCTTGTCTATTGTCTGTCCGCCCAGCCTGACAAATGCACCGAGCAGCGACCGATCTTCGAACTACCGCTGAGTAGTATGGCCTGCATGATAAATGCCCAAAAGGTCGCTCTGCAATATGTCGCGGAGCATCCGGAATGGCAGTTGGCGCGCTGGCGCTGTGAAATCGACAAGCCGCGCGAGGGCGCGGCCTGACGACGACGAACCCACTCAATAAACCACGACG
>JBAVTK010000084.1:0-5386 GCA_049696095.1 Aliidongia sp.
ATATGTCCCCATCTTGGCCCCCAGCTCCTTGAAATAGTCGGTCGCGCGATGAGCCTCGAGCGCGGCCTGATCGACGTAACGCTCCATGAACACATAGGTTTGTGGCGCGGTCGTGCTGCGCGAGGCGGTGTAGAGCTTGCAGCCCGGTTCGTTGGCGTTGACTTCGGCCACCAACTGCCGCGCCACCACCTCGAAGGCGGCTTCGCATTCCGGCTTGACCTTGAGCGTTACGACGATCGCCAGCATATCGTTCTCCATGCCTGAATTCGGCGCCGGGCATTCCCGCTAAACCAACGGGCCGGGCCGTTCCTGACTTGTCTTATCGCCGATATCATCCCGGTTGCGTAGGCACTTTCGGTATGACGCGGACGAAATTGGTCGTCATGTCCCGAGCAAACGCGACCATCGCCACGGTCGGGTTCCACGAGCCCCACAAAGCGGGCCGCCGATGATGCCGCAAATTGCCGATACTGGTCAGCCGACCAATACGAGAAGGTATAATGATTTTTGGAATATATGGTAGTAATGTTCGCGCGATGCGGATCGCTTTCGGTTCCTGCCAACCGGATTAAAAAAACTTAATCCGCCGCCAATTTCGGATGAATACGTTGAGGATTATGACTGCGCTGTATAGCTTTTTGAACGGGTCATGATCATTCCGCCTTCCGCCCGCCGCTTCGCGCTCCCCTCCTTCATCCGGTACCGGTTGCTGATCGGAGCCGCATTGCTCATGCTGTCGGCGTGCAAGGTCGGCCCGGATTACGAACGCCCCGCAACGCCGGTGCCATCGGATTGGCTTGTCGGTTCCGAGCAAGCCGCTTGGCCGTCGGTCGATTGGTGGCACGGCTTCAACTCCACCCCGCTCGATGGCTATATCACCCAGGCTCAAGCGGCGAATTTCGATCTGGCCGCGGCGGTGGCGCGGGTGCGTGAGGCCGATGCGCAAGCCCGCATCGCCGGAGCGCCTTTGCTGCCTCAGCTTCAAGGTACCGCGACGGCGACGCATCAGCGCGCGTCTGGGTCTGTGGGGCTGGCGACTGATACGGTCTTCGCGCCCGGCCTGAACGCCAGCTACGAGATCGACTTCTGGGGCAAGAACCGAGCCGCCGCCGATGCCGCGCTGGAGACGGCGCTTGCCGGCCGCTATGATCAAGTGACGGTTGAGCTTAGCGTTGTAACGGCCGTGGCGACGACATATTTCCAGGCGCTCGAAACGCTCGATCGGCTGCATGTCGCGGAAGATAATTTCACCAGTGCCGAGGATATTCTCAAAGGGCTGGAACTTCAGGAAAAGGTTGGGATTGCGACGGCGCTCGATGTCGCGCAGCAGGAAACTACGGTCGAGACTTTGAATGCGGCGATCCCGCCCTTGCGCGAACAATTGCGTCAGACGATCGATGCCTTGGCGATCCTGCTGGGTCAGACGCCGGAGTCGCTCGACATCACCGGTGGCACGCTCACCGATCTGTCCTTCCCGGCCGTGGTACCAGGCTTGCCTTCCGAGCTGCTCGCGCGGCGACCCGATGTGGCGTCGGCCGAAGCGCATCTGAAATCGGCCAATGCCAATATCACGGTCGCGCGCGCGGCGTTCTTTCCCAGCATCCAATTGACCGGTTCGGCCGGCTTCGCCAGCACCGCGCTCGCCACCGCGTTCAACCCGGCCAATGGCCTGTTTTCGCTCGGTGCCGGCCTGACGCAGCCGATTTTCGAGGGCGGCGCGCTCGAAGGGCAGTTGGAATTTTCCAAAGCAACGTATGATGAGTTGCTGGCCGATTATCGCAAGGCGGTCATCTCGGCGTTCGGCAATGTCGAGGATGCTCTGGTCGGTGTGCAGCAAACCGCAGATCAGGCTCGGCGGCAGGAAAATGCAACGGTCGCGGCCCGGCGGGCTTATGAAATTGCTCAGTCGCAGATGCATGCCGGCACGATCAATATTCTGACGGTGCTCAATACCGAAGGGGCGTTGTTCACCGCGGAAGACGCGCTGGTTCAGGCCCGGTTCGGCCAATTGCAGGCGCTGGTCACCCTTTTCAGCGCGCTCGGCGGCGGCTGGCAGCAGAGCTAGGATGCAATGATGAGAAAATCAGGCACTTCCCTCATCGGTGCGATCGGTCAGACCCGGCTCGTGCTGTTCGGTGCGGGTGGGATTTTGTTTCTGGCCGCCGTGACCAGCGGCATGCTGCGCCCGCCGCAATCGACCGCCGCGCCACCGCGCGCGCCGCAGGCCATTGCCGTCGATACCGCTGTGGCCACTGAAGCCAATGTGCCGGTTTATCTGGGCGGTATCGGAACGGTTCAGGCATTCTATACGGTGACCATCACGCCCCGCGTCGATGGTGAGCTGACCAAGATCGGCTTTGTCGAAGGGCAAACCGTCAAGCCGGGCGATTTCCTGGCGCAGATCGATCCCAGACCTTATCAGGCGGCGCTCGACCAGGCGGTCGCCACCAAGGAAAAGGATGCCGCCCAACTGGCCAATGCGCAGCGCGATCTGGAACGCTACATCACGCTGGCGCCGCAGAATTTCACGAGCAAGCAGATTCTCGATACTCAGCGCGCGCTGGTCGGCCAATTGACCGCCCAGGTCAAAGGCGACCAGGCGGCGATCGACAATGCCAAGACCAATCTGGATTACACGACGATTACCTCGCCGATTCCCGGTCGCACCGGCATTCGCCTGGTCGATCCGGGCAATAATCTGCACGCCGCCTCGACTGCCGGCATCGTCGTCGTCACCCAGATTCAGCCGATTTCCGTGATCTTCACCTTGCCGGAGGAAGATCTGCTCGACATCAATACCGCGCTTGCAGCCGGACCGGTCGCCGTTACCGCCCTTTCCCAGGATGGCAAGACCGAATTGGATCGCGGCGCGCTGATGCTGGTCGATAACCAGATCGACCAGACCACCGGGACGATTCGCCTGAAGGCCAGTTTCCCCAACAAGGATAACCGCCTCTGGCCCGGCGCGTTCGTCAATGCCAAAACCCTCCAGCGCACGAGGCAAAATGCACTGACCGTTCCGTCCGCGGCGCTTCAGCATGGGCCGGGCGGCGTCTTCTGCTATGTCGTGAACCCAGACTCGAAGGTCGAGATGCGCCCCTTGGAGATCGCCCAGGAGGCCGACGGCATCGCCGTGGTGACCGGGGGGCTGGTCAAGGGCGAGCGGGTGACCACGAGTAACGAATATCGCCTCCAGCCCGGCACGCTGGTCAGCGTCAATCCACCAGCCGATCAAAAGCCCGTCACTGCGCCGAGTACCAAGTCATGAGCATCTCGACGCCGTTCATCCAGCGGCCGGTCGCAACCTCGCTGCTGATGGTGGGGGTGTTTCTGGTCGGTCTGGTTGCGTTTCTGATGCTGCCGGTGGCACCCTTGCCGCAGGTCGATTTCCCGACCCTGCTGGTTACGGCGGCTCTTCCCGGTGCCAGCCCGGAAACCATGGCCTCGTCGGTCGCGACGCCGCTCGAATTTCAATTCGCGCAGATTCCGGGCCTGGCTCAGATGACCTCGACGAGCGTGCTCGGCACCTCGACAATCACGCTCCAATTCGACCTAAATCGAAATATCGATGCGGCCGCCCAGGATGTTCAAACCGCGATCGACGCGGCCGGCGGCCAATTGCCCAAGAACCTGCCGACCCCGCCGACCTACAAAAAGGTCAATCCGGCCGATGCCTCGGTCCTGATCTATTCGGTGCATTCGGACACGTTGCCGATCACGCAAGTCGATGATTATGCCGAAAACGTCATCTCGCAACAGCTGTCGCAGATCTCGGGTGTGGCCCAGATCACGGTCGGCGGACAGCAGAAGCCGGCGGTGCGGGTGCAAATCGACCCGGCCAAGATCGCAGCACTCGGCATTCAGCTTGAGGATATCGCAGGCGTCATCAATGCCGCGACGGTCGATACACCGAAAGGATCGATCAACGGCACCAAGCATAATTACGTCATATACGACAATGATCAGTTGCTGACCGCTGCGCCGTGGAACGACATCATCGTCGCTTACAAGAATGGTGCCCCGGTGCGCATTCGCGATATCGGCGTCGCGGTCGATGGGCCGGAGAACAATCAACTGACGGCGTGGCAGAAAGACGGCTACGGGATTATCCTGCAAGTCTTCAAGCAGCCCGGCGCCAACATCATCGACATCGTGTCGCGCGTCGAGGCGGCGTTGCCGCATATTCTGGCCTCGGTGCCGCCGGCGGTGAAGATCGACAAGGTCATTGATCGTACCACGACGATCAAAGCGTCGGTCGAGGATGTCGAATTCACCTTGATGCTGACCATCGCCTTGGTCGTGCTGGTGATTTTCCTATTCCTGCGCAATTTCTGGGCGACGGTGATTCCCGGTGTGACCGTGCCATTGTCGCTGCTCGGAACGGCGGCGTTGATGTATGTCTTCGGCTATAGCCTCGATAACCTGTCGCTGATGGCGCTCACCATCGCGGTCGGCTTTGTCGTCGATGATGCGATCGTCATGGTCGAGAATATCTACCGGCATCTGGAAAACGGATTGACGCCGTTGGAAGCGTCGATCAAAGGGGCCGGGGAAATCGGCTTTACCATCATGTCGATCAGCATTTCCCTGGTCGCGGTGTTCATTCCGTTGCTGCTAATGGGCGGCATCATCGGTCGGCTGATGCGCGAATTCGCCATTACCGTGACGATGACGATCGCGGTCTCGGCTTTCGTCTCGCTCACCTTGTCGCCGATGATGTGCTCGCTCTTCTTACGCGACGAGAAGCATGCGCGGCATGGCCGCCTCTATCTGCTGATTGAGCGTTTCTTTGACCGGTTGCTGGCGCTCTACGCCAAGGGCCTCGATCTGGTGCTTGGCCATCAAGCCATCACCTTGGGTGTGTTTTTCGTCACCGTGGCGGCGACGGTCGGGCTCTATGTCGTCGAGCCAAAAGGGTTTTTCCCTCAGCAGGATACTGGAATCATCACCGGTCTGGCCGATGCCTCGCAGGACATCTCCTTTGCCGAGATGGTCCGGCGACAGCATAAGCTGACCGACATCGTCACTGCCGATCCCGATGTCGCGAGTTTCGGCACCTTTCTTGGCGGCAATCGGCCGGTCAATAACGGCTTCATCGTGATTGGTCTGAAACCGCGCGATCAGCGCACCGCCAGCGCGGATGAAATCATCGCGCGGCTGCGACCGAAACTGGCCCAGGTCGATGGCGCGACGCTGTTTCTGCAAGCCACCCAGGATCTTAATGTCGGCGGGCGTACCTCGCGCACGCAATATCAATATACATTGCAGGATGCCGACATCAACGAGTTGAACAATTGGGCGCCAAAGCTTCTGGCCAAACTTCAAGGATTACCGCAACTACGTGATGTCGCCTCGGATCAGCAAGCCAATGGCACGACTCTGTCCG
>JBAVTK010000085.1:0-1696 GCA_049696095.1 Aliidongia sp.
TGGCGCTGGAGTACGAAGCGGCCGATACCGGCAATGCCAAGTTCGATTTAACCCTTAGCCTGACCGAAACGGCGGACGGTTTATCCGGCACCGTCGAATACGCCACCGACCTGTTCGATCGGGCCACCATCCAGGCACTGGCCGATCGTCTGGTGCGGGTGTTGGAGGCGATGGCGGAGGAGCCGGAGCGGCGGGTGGGCGAGTTGGATCTGCTGTCACCAGCAGAGCGCCGGCAGATCCTGGTCGAGTGGAACGATACGGCGCATCCCGTACCCGAGACGACGCTGCCGACGCTGTTCGAGGCGCAAGTGGCGCGCACGCCGGACGCAACGGCGCTGGTGTTTGAGGAGAGTTCGCTCACCTATGCCGAACTCAACACCCAAGCCAACCGACTGGCGCATCATCTGATCGGGATGGAGATCGGGCCGGAGGATATCGTCGCGCTGTGCCTGCCGCGCTCGTTCGAGCTGGTAGTGAGCCTGCTGGCCATCCTGAAGGCCGGCGCCGCCTATCTGCCGCTCGATCCCGATTATCCCGAGGCGCGGCTGCGCACCATGCTGCAGGATGCCGCACCGGCCGCCCTCATTGCCACCAATGACGATCTGGCCGAGCAACTCCGCAGCGATGCGCTCCTCATCCGGCTCGACAGCCCCGCCACGATGGCGGCACTGGGTCAGGCGCCCGCGACCGATCCGACCGATGCCGAACGCATCAGGCCGCTCCTACCCCAGCACCCCGCCTATGTCATCTACACCTCCGGCTCCACCGGCAAACCAAAAGGCGTGGTTATCTCGCACCACACTTTGAACAACAGATTGATAATCCATGGACAGGATTTGGCGTTCAGCGCCAAAACTGCGATGGCTTGGACGACCAACGTTGGGTTTGACCCCTTCATTGCACAAATATTTCTACCTTTACTATATGGCGGCCGGATCGTTGCCGTCGGTCAAGAAGATCGCATGAGCGCGGAAGCCCTCTTTGCGATCGTCCGCCGCCACTCCGTTTCGGTGCTGGACTTTACACCGACATTGCTGCGGGCACTCTTAAGCTCGAATTTTGACGAAACACACGTCCATACCCTCCTGATAGGGGGAGATATATTTGATATAAGTCTTTTAATGGCGCTTAAGAACTCGTCACTTAGTTACATACGGATTTTGAATCTGTATGGACCGACGGAAACCTGCATCGAAGCCGCCGGCTGTGACATTAATACAACTGGCCTGGAAACGAGTCCGTTACCGATTGGCAAACCTCTTGGTAATTATGCCATTTACATCCTTGATAGACAGCTCCACCCGGTTCCTGCGGGTGTTGCGGGCGAGCTTTACATCGCGGGTGCGGGTCTGGCGCGGGGGTATCTCCACCGTCCCGGTCTGACGGCGGAGCGTTTTGTCGCGTGTCCGTTCGGTCCGCCGGGATCGCGGATGTACCGGACCGGCGATCTGGCGACGTGGCGGGCCGACGGGGTTCTGGACTTCCTGGGGCGCGCCGACAGCCAGGTCAAGATCCGGGGTTTTCGCATCGAGCCGGGCGAGATCGAGGCGGCCCTCACCCGCCTGCCCAGCGTCGGCCAGGCGAGTGTGATTGCGCGCGAGGACCGGCCGAGCCAGAAGCAATTGGTCGGCTATGTCGTGGCCGAGCCCGGCCAATCGCCCGATCCGGCGGACTTACGCCAAGCGCTCGCCGCCAT
>JBAVTK010000086.1:0-5572 GCA_049696095.1 Aliidongia sp.
ATCAATGCCCGTTGGCGTGCTCTCACTGCCGATCGCCTGATCTATGGCCCGGTCGGTCGCGGCCTTGCCGCGAGGCGGGCACGGAGGCCCACCCCACTCGAAACCATTCAGTTTTGATGACGCAGGCGACTAATCTCGGACGGAAATGACAAGCGCGCCGTCGAGGAACATCCATATCTCAGCCGGCTTCAAGTGGACCTGATCAACCAGTGCGCGCATGTCTGTCACTGAGGCAATTTAATTTAGGGCGGGTCGGACGAAAGCCCGGTGGGGAACGACCATCGCTGCCGGACCCGGTGCGCGCGTTCCGCGTTGAGCATGGGTCCGATTTCAAAAAAATTTCGGGGCTGCGCCCCTGCTCCGCTCCACGCCGAAGCAACGCTGCGATCCGGGGGCTCCGCCCTTGCCCGGATTCGCCGCCTTGCTTCCCCGCTCCGCTCACGCCTGACCTCGGGCACACCGGAAACCGACACTGTTGAGGCGGCGGCCGGCATCGAGCCTGCCCCGGTAGGCTGACCGGACGTCGCGTGCGAAGTTGAGCCACGAACCGCCGCGCAGGACGCGCTCTGTGCCAACCTCAGCCTTGCTCACCAGCCAAGCCGAGCCATCGCGGGGGGCGCCCTGGTAATTCCCATGCCACAAATCGGCGCACCATTCCCAGACATTGCCGTGCATCTCGTAGAGGCCCCAGCTATTGGCCGGCGAGCTGCCGACCGGCACCGTTTTCCGCCGGTAAAGACCCTTGCTGCCACCAGCGTAGGGGAAGTTGCCGTTGTAATTGACCTGATCCGGCGTGATCATGGCACCGAAGCTGAAGGGCGTCGTCGTCCCCGCCCGGCAGGCATATTCCCACTCCGCCTCGCTCGGTAAACGAAGATCGAGCCCTGTCACCCGAGCGTTGATCCGGGCGAGAAATTTCCCGCAATCATCCCAGGAGACATTCTCGACCGGGTTCCGCTCATCGTCTTTGAAATGGCTGGGATTATCGTCCATCACCGCCTGCCACAGCGCCTGCGTGCACGCCGTGTCGAACAGCCAGAAACCCTGGTTCATTTCGACCTCGTGCTGCGGCCCTTCACCCTCGAACCGCTCGGGCTCGTCCTCTGGAGAACCCATCAAGAATTTGCCTGATGGAATCCAGCGCATCCGCTGCGTGACATCGACACCTCGCGAATCGAGCACGGAGAATTCCATCCACCGACCGAACCGATCGGTGCCTGAAGCCCCCGCGAAATCAGGCGGAGTCGGGGCGGAGCCGCCGCCGTCCGGGAAGGCGGGGCGCGGCCCCGATACCCGCTCGGACGAACCACCCATGCCCGGAAACGACGGTCGCGCCGACGGCGGTCCGGGGTCGCGCAGCCCGTCGACTAAGCGCTGTTCGGCCGATTTCTCGTCTAGCCCGACCAGATCGATATGGACGATCTGGCCCAGCAGGCCATCGGGCGTGCAGTCCCGGACCCGGACTGGGATCAATTTCCGGTCCCTTCCGGTCGGGTCCCTGGCGAACGCGGCGGTCCACTCGGCCGAGACGAAATCCGATCCAAGCGACTCGGGCGACAGTACCAGGATGCACCGGTCGCTCTGTGTCAGGGCCTGGTTCATTTCGTGGACGAAATTATGCCCCGGCCGGAAGTGCCAAGCCTGTAGTGTCACCTGATAGCCGATGTCGTGGAAAATCCAGGCGACCCATTCGGCCCATGCCGCATCCGCTTTGTTGTAGCTGATGAAAAGGCGCTCCATCCGGCCCCCCCTGAATTCCCGTCGCGTGGAGCGTTCAACGGCATTGGCCCGATGTCAACCCCATGACGCGCACGCGGCCGGTTCCACCGCCCCAGGCTTTGGTGGTGGATCGGGCCGGTCGGGAAATCTCGCGGACCGCCGCGATTCCAGACTGGCGTCGCATCCCGCATCGCGCTTACAGTCGCGGCACCCCTCATCCCCCGAACGAGCAGAACATGGCCCTGTCCCTCGCCGCCTCCCCGAGCCGCACCTTTCTCGGCCACCCGATCATGCTGGTACCGCTGTTTCTGAGCGAGACCTGGGAGCGCTTCAGCTTCTACGGCATGCGCGCGCTGCTGATTCTTTACATGGTGCAGCATCTGAAATTCGCCGACGCGGCGGCGTTCGATGTTCTGGGCAATTATCTGGCGCTGGTCTATGCCCTGCCGATGCTGGGTGGGTTGATGGCCGACCGGCTGCTCGGCCATCGCAATGCTGTGATGATCGGGCAAATTCTGATGGCGCTGGGCCATCTGACCTTGACCTTCGATGGCGGGGCGACGCCGGGGCCGGGAACGCAGCAAATGCTGTTCGTCGGGTTGGCGCTGGTCGCGGTCGGCAACGGCTTCATGAAGCCGAATATCTCGACCCTGGTCGGCAAGCTTTATGCCGATGGCGATCCGCGGCGCGATGCCGGCTTCTCGCTGTTTTATATGGGCGTCAATCTGGGCGCGGCGACGGCGGCGATCGCCTGCGGCTGGCTCGCTGAGACCTATGGCTGGAGCTATGGCTTCGGTGCCGCCGGAATCGGCATGCTGATTGGGCTTGCGATCTTCAGCTCGACCCGCGCTTCCCTGCCGGACGACGAATTGGCCGGCAACCGCCAGGCCAGCGTGCCGGTCTGGGTCGGGCCGCTGCTGATCGCCCTGGTCGTCGCCACCTGGTCGCTGCTTCAGGCCCATGCAGTCGTCGGCGTGTTGTTGAGCGCGGGCGCCGCCTTGGTGATTTCGCTCTTGGCCTATCACACGATGCGCCACGGCACGAGCGTCCAGCGCGGCCGGATGCTGGCGGCCGCGCTGCTGACCGTCGCCTCGATCATCATGTGGTTTCTCAACGAACAGACCTCAGGCAGTTTGGCGCTGCTGGCCGATCGCCATGTCCCGCGCGAGGTGTACGGCTTCCATATCGCCGCGCCGACCTATCAAAGCTTGAATCCGCTGTTCATCATCGGGCTGGCGCCGCTGCTCGGCCAAATCTCGCTGACCCTGGCGCGGCGCGGTCGTGATCTCTCGACCCAGGCGAAATTCACGCTCGGCCTGATCCTGACGGCGGCGAGCATGGCGCTGCTCTGGCTGCCCTGCGCCTTGGCCTCCGGCCAGACCGAGATTTCGCCCTGGTGGCTTTTCATCTCCTATCTGGTCGGTGCCCTCGGTGAGCTGTTGATTTCGCCGATCGGGCTCGCCGCGATCACCCGTCTCGCCATGCCCGGCATGGTCGGCACGATGATGGGGCTGTGGTTCCTCGGCACGGCCGGCGGCGATTTCCTGGCGCAGGAGGTCGGCAAACTGGTCAGCATCGACCCATCGGCCGCAGGGGCGACCAGCCATCTTTCGGATTATGTCACGTTGTTCACGGTGCTGACCACGATCGGCCTGATCAGCTCGGCCGTGATCTTCCTGGCGCAATCCTGGCTCGGCCGGCTGATCGCGGAACCCAGAGCCATCGTGGAACCGGTGGCCATGGCGGCGGAGTAACCAGCGTCACGCCGCGATCAGTCCCTCGCGCAGCGCACCATCGGTATAGGGAAAGACGATCGCCGGATCGACGTTCAGCACCGTCTCGTCCTTGCCCTTGTATTGCAGCCGGCTCAATAGATCGCGGATCATGTTGAGCCGGGCCGCGTGCTTGTCGTTGGCGTTCACGATGGTCCACGGCGCATCGGCGGTGTGGGTGCGGGCCAGCATGACGTTCCGGGCGTCGCTGTAATCTCCCCAATGATCGAGGGCCGCCTCGTCGATCGGGCTGAGTTTCCATTGTTTCAGCGGATCGGAACGCCGGGCCTTCAGCCGTTGCTTCTGGTCGTCGCGACTGATGTCCAGGTAGTATTTGAACAGGCTGATCCCCGATTCGACCAGCATCGCCTCGAACCCTGGCACCATCTGCAGAAAGATTTCGCACTCTTTTTTGGTGCAAAACCTCATGACTCGTTCGACCCCGGCGCGGTTATACCAGCTTCGGTTAAATAGAACGAATTCGCGCGCCGCCGGCAGATGCGGCACATAACGCTGAAAATACCATTCGCTGCGCTCGCGGTCCGACGGGGTACCCAGCGCGATGATCCGGGTCTCGCGCGGACTCAGATGCTCGGAGATATGCTTGATCGTGCCGTCCTTGCCGGCCGCATCGCGGCCTTCGAACAAGACCAGGATGCGTTCGTCCCGCGCGATCAGATTGCGTTGAAATTTCACCAGCTCGATTTGCAGCACGCGGAGCGCGGCACGATAACCCTCGTCGGTTTTGGCCACGTCATTGTTTTGCGTCATCGATAATCTCCCCAGCCGTGCTTACGGCACACCGGAAGAACACCGCCGCGATGGCATTCGTTGCGGGCGACTCACATGGTGGCGTCTTCGGCCAGCACCAGATCATCGCTCTGTTCGGCCGAGGTGGCGAGGATGATTTCGATAGCCTGGACGATGTGCTCGATCGCCATTGAGGGCGCCCCAGCATGGCGTACCGCCTGCTGCGGCAGATAGGGAATATGCAGGAAGCCGCCACGCAGACGATGATTGCGCAAGGCCGCCTGATGCATCAGCCCGTAAAATAGATGATTGCAGACAAAGGTGCCTGCGGTGTTGGACACGATCGCCGGCAAGCCAGCCGCGCGCAACGCCTGGACCGCCGCCTTGATCGGCAATGTCGCGAAATAGGCCGCCGGCCCGCCCGCCACGACCGGCCGATCGACCGGGTTGTACCCGGCATTGTCGGCGGTCGTCGCATCGTCGATATTGATCGCGACCCGCTCCAGCGACAGGGCGGCACGGCCGCCGGCCTGACCGACGGCCAGCACGAGATCCGGCCGGATCTCGTCGAGCGCGCCCACCAGCGCTTCGATCGAGCGGCCGAATTGCGTCGGGATCTCTCGCGTCTCAATGATCAGCGGCCCGAGCCTCGTCCGCAAGCGCCTGATCGCCTCCAGCGCAGGATTCAGCGTCTCGCCGCCGAACGGCTCGAACCCGGTGACCAAAGCCTTCATCAATGCTCTCCCAATGGCGTGCCGATCGGCTGGAGAAATGATAACCTGAGCGCAATCGTCAGCGCCATCACTTGCATGAGCGTCAGTAGATTGGCGACCCCACCCCAGCCCGCTTCCTGATAGATCATGCCACCGAGCGACCCGACCGCGCTCGAACCGAGATAATAAAAGAACAGATAGAGCGAGGTTGCCTCGGCCTTGGCGGTCAGCGCCCGGCGCGTGACCCAGGAACTGCAAATCGCATGGGCGCCGAAAAAGCCGATCGTGACCACCGCCACCCCCAGAATGATCACCGCCGCCCGATCTGCACGGGTCAGTTCGATGCCGCCCAGCAGGATGACGATCGTCGCCCACAGCATTTTGCGGCGGCCGAACCGGTCGGCCAGGCTGCCGGTCCAGGTCGAGGTGACCATGCCGAGGAGATAGACGCTGAACAAAGCGCCGATCTCGGTCTGACTGAAGCTGTAAGGCGGCGCGCGCAGCCGAAAGCCGATATAGTTATAGACTGTGACGAAGCTGCCCATGATGAGAAAGCCGCTGGCATAGAGCCAGGGCAGCCCGCGATCGGCGAAACTGCCGCCGAGGCTCGAAATGCTC
>JBAVTK010000087.1:0-4983 GCA_049696095.1 Aliidongia sp.
ATGCTAACCCCGCCGGCCGTTCCCGTTCCGCGCGTTTTTGCCTGGCGGTCGGCGCGGTTATTGTCTTGTCGGCCTGCACGAACCAGAAGATCGACCCCGTGCCGAAGACAGCAACAGCGTCGGCGACCGAAACGGTGGCGCACGGACAAACATCTCCTTCAGCCCCGGACGCGAGCACTGCCAAGGCAGTGCCGAACCCGGAGGTCACGTCGTCCAACCGGAATTCCGCCGACAAGAATGTGAGCGGCGCCGTCGAGAAGCTGACCGTCCTTGGCCGGCGGCGGGATGAAACACCCTTCGAGGCAGCGCTCGATTTCGTCGACACCCACGCCAAGGTAGAGCATTCCGGGCAGTACGGGCGCTGGGTCGATGCAATCTGCCCCGTGACGGTCGGCCTTCCACCGGCGCTTGATGCCTTTGTCTCGCAACGCATCGACGAGCTGGCCGACCTTGTCAAGGCGCCCGTCGACAAGCGGGCTGGCTGCCGACCCAATGTCGAGATCATTTTCACGAATGAGCCGCAGAAGGCGATGGACTTCATCGCGGAGACGAGTGGCGGCGTCTATCTGGGCTTCTATTCCCACTCGCAGAAAGCCGCGCTAGCGGCAGTCACGCACCCAGTCGAAGCGCGCTATATAACCGAGACCCAAGATCCGACCGGCGAACGGACGCCCGACACGGTGGGCACCGATCTCGGTCTCGTGCATACACATAACGCGCTTTCGCAGTTCGCGGCAGACGCGGCATCGAAGCAAGTCTGTATCGGCAGCCGCCTGACGCGGTGCTACAGCAGCGTATATTCGAACGTCGTGATCGTCATCGACGGCAAGGCCGTGGATGGTCTGTCCAGCGAACAGGTTGCCGACTACATTGCCATGGTCGTGCTGTCCCACCCGAAATCGGTCGACGCCTGCGGCTCGTACCCAAGCGTCCTCGACCTTTTTGCCGCCGGCTGCGGCACGAAGGCCACGGCGAGCCTGACCAGCAGCGACGTCGCTTTTCTTCAAGGCCTCTATTCGATGGACCTCGAATCTTTCGCCAATCTGCAAGCCTCGTCGGTCGCCGACAGGATCGAAGCCGATGCACGCGGTAAATAACAGGCTTAATGTCTACATCGGATCTCACCGTAGCGGATTGGCTGTGCACCTGGGGCGCTCCATAAAGAACATCTTTACCGCGATATGGCTGACGGGCGTCCCCCTCGTCAATCCGTGGCAAATCCGCTAAAACAAATCATCGATAGCGCCTTGATCGAGCACGCTTTCCTGGCCATGGACGATGGCCGAGCCGGCATCGACCAGCCGTTGCAATTGCAGGGAATAGGCGATCGCCTTGGCGCAAAACATGTCGAGATCGCCGTCGGTCAACTCATCGCGTAGCGCCAGCTTCGCCTCTTCGATGACGTCGCGCATTTTCTCGGAATTCTGCTCGAACAAAACCAGCGCCGCAGCCGGGGCGTGGGGATATGCGGCGATGGCGAGCGGCGCAAAGGCCAACCCGCTTTCGGTGAAATGCTGGGCATAGCTCTTGAATTGCCACGCCATGACGTCCTCGATCATATCCGGCATGTCGGGCAGCATGCCCAGGAGCATGATGACCTCGTTGAACAGATTAAAATAATCCGTCGATAACAAGGTCGTCGAATCGATCGTCGTACCGGTGACGAGGTCACGATAATGCTCGAACAGCTCGGCGTCGGCAGCCATAACACCTCTTCCCTGGCGGATTTCGGGATCTGCGGTCGTCTGCCAGTCTGGTTCCGTTTGGTTTAGAACGGATTTACGCGCGGACCAGCGCGCCCACGCGTCACCCCGCCACGCCGAACGCATCGATCACAAAGGCGAATTCCTCGGCCACCTCGCGCAGCCGTTCGAAGCGGCCGGATTTGCCGCCGTGACCGGCGCCCATATTGGTCTTGAACACCAGCACGTTGCTATCGGTCTTGCGCAGGCGGAGCAGCGCCACCCATTTCGCCGGCTCCCAATAGGTCACGCGCGGGTCATTGAGCCCGGCCGTCACCATCATCGCCGGATAGGATTGGGCCACGACATTGTCGTAGGGCGAGTAGGAGCGGATGAAGTCGAACGCCGCCTTGTCGGTGATCGGATCGCCCCATTCCGGCCATTCCGCCGGCGTCAGCGGCAGGCTCGCATCCAGCATGGTGTTGAGCGCATCGACGAACGGAACATGAGCCACCACCGCGCGCCACAATCCCGGCGTCTGGTTCGCCACGACGCCCATCAACTGGCCGCCGGCCGAGCCGCCCGAGACGGAAATCCCGCCGGCCGCGGCATAGCCCTCGGCAACTAGGAAGCGCGCGGCGTCGATGAAGTCGTTGAACGTATTCGTCCGCTTGAATAGTTTCCCATCCTCGTACCAGCCATAGCCCAATTCGTCGCCGCCCCGGATATGGGCGATCGCATAGGCGAAGCCGCGATCGAGCAGCGAAATCCGGCTGGATGAGAAACTGGGCGACATGCCGAGTCCGTAGGCGCCATAGCCATAAAGATGCAACGGCTGCCCCTCATGGCGCCGCCAATCCTTGCGATGGACGATCGAAATCGGAATCCGCACCCCATCGCGCGCCGGTGCCAGCAGCCGCTGGGTGACATAATCGGCCGGATCATAGCCGGACGGGATTTCCTGGATTTTCAACGTCGCGAGCGCACCGGTCGCCAGATCATACTCGAAACTCGTAGCCGGCCGCGCCATCGAGGAATATTCGAGCCGTAATCGAGTCGGATCGGGCGCCGGGTTGGCGCCGAGACCGGCCTCATAGGCGGCATCGGGAAAGGCGACCCGGCGATCGGTTCCGTCCGGCATGTGCAGCCGGATCTGATCCAGCCCGTCGATCCGCTCTTCGATCGCGAGCAGGCCGCGAAAGGCCGTGACATGGCGAATGTAATGGCTGTCGCTGCCGCCGATCACTTCACGCCACTGCTCGGGGCCGGGTTTTGCCACCGGTGCGCGCACGATGCGGAAATTGCGATGCGTGTCATTGACCCGCAGAACCAGGCTGTCGCCGTCGTGATCGGCGTCATATTGCCGTCCGACTAGGCGTGGCGCGATTGTCACCGGCATCGCGAAAGGCTCATCGGCCGGCACAAAACGGATTTCGCTGGTCACGTGATCGCCGGTCACCAGGAAAATCAGCGTTTCGCTCTGCGATTTGCCGAGCGCCACGCGAAACCCCGAATCCTCTTCCTGATAAATCAGCCGGTCGTGCTCGACGGTCTCGCCCATGACATGGGCGCGGATCTGATAGGGCCGCCATTCGGCATTCAGCACGGTATAGAACAACACGCCGCCATTGGCCGACCAGACCGGCGTGCCCATCGTCTCCGGGATGATCAGCGGCAGAATCTCGCCGGTCGTCAGATCCTTCACGCGCAGGTCAAAGCGCTCGCCGCCGCTGTCATCGACCGCGAAGGCGAGCAAGCTTCCATCGGGGCTGACCGACAGCCCGCCCAGCTTGAAGAACGCCTTGCCCGCGGCCAGCGCCGGTTCGTCGAGCAGCAATTGCTCATCGCCGCCGCCAGCCGGCCGGCGATACCATTTGCGATACTGCGCACCGGCCTCGAAACGCCACTGATAGAGCCAGCCATGCCGCTCGACCGGCACCGAAAAATCATCCTCCTTGATCCGACCCTTCAACTCGGCGAACAAGCCTTCGACCATCAGCTCCAGCGGCGCCATGACCCCGGTGAAATAGGTGTTTTCCGCCGTGAGATGGGCCAGGATGCCGGCATCATCGACTTGCGGATAGCCGGGATCGCGCAACCAATGATACGGGTCCGCAAGCACGGCGCCATGATGTTCGGAACGAAAGTCGCGCTGCACGGCGCGCGGCGGCGTCAGGCTGGCGGCTGCTTCGGCGGTCCTGGACGGTTGCAACATATCGGCGTTTCCTTATCGGCGTTCAGTGCCGGCTGATCTCGCGGACGAATTCGACCAAGCCGATTTGGCGCACGCGCCGCGCACGCTCGGCCGTGACGATGGCGCGGAGCGTCGCCACGCTAGCCTCCAGATCCCGGTTCACCAGCACATAATCATATTCCGGCCAATGGCTCATTTCATCGAGCGCCTTGGTCATGCGGTGGCGCACGACATCGGGACTGTCCTGGTTGCGCGCGGTCAGCCGACGTTCCAACTCATCGACCGACGGCGGCAGGATGAAGATGCTGACCAGATCGTCGCGAATCGTCTGCTTGAGCTGCTGCGCGCCTTGCCAATCGAGATCGCTGACAATCTCTCGTCCCTCGGCCAGCACCTGCTCGACCCGCGCGCGCGGCGTGCCATAGGAATTGCCGAACACCGTCGCATGCTCCAGCAATTCGTCGGCCGCGACCATGCGCTCGAACCGCACCTGGTCGATGAAATGATAGGCGACGCCCTCGACCTCGTTCGGTCGGCGTGGCCGGGTCGTGACCGAGACCGAAAGGGAAAGGCCCGGATCGGCCTGCAACAGCCGATGGGTAAGCGTGGTCTTGCCCGCGCCGGAGGGCGAGGACAGCACCATGAGGAAACCACGTCTGGTGATCTGGGTCATGGTCGATCCGGTCATTCGATATTTTGAACTTGTTCGCGCAATTGCTCGATCGCCGCCTTGAGCGACAGGCCGAGCCGGGTCAGCCCGAGATCGGCCGATTTCGAGCACAGCGTATTGGCCTCGCGGTTGAATTCCTGGCAGAGGAAATCGAACCGCCGCCCGACATTGACCCCTTCGACCAACAACTCGCGCGCGGCGGTGATATGGCCGGCGAGACGGTCGAGTTCCTCGCGAATATCGGCCCGGCCGATCAACAGCGCCAGTTCCTGGGCCAACCGTTCCTCGGGCAAGGGCGGCACGCCGTCGAACAACAGCGCCATCTGTTTTTGAAACCGCCCGCGCAACGCATCGGGCTGTGCCGCCGCCGCCAGTTCGGCGTCGCCGACATAGGCGGCGATCTCGTCGAGCTTGGCGGCAAGCACGGCCTCTAGACG
>JBAVTK010000088.1:0-4914 GCA_049696095.1 Aliidongia sp.
CGCACCATCGGATCGAGGTGCAAGGCCCGCGCGCGCTCGGGCAGCATAGGCGCGCACAGGATGCCGCTGGTGTGGCGGACCATGAAGGCGATTTGTTGCTGCGTCGCCTTCGAGGCAGCGACAATCAGATCGCCTTCATTCTCACGGTCATCATCATCGACCACGATGATCATCTCACCTTGCGCGATCGCCCGAATCGCCGTCTCGATCGTATCGAGCTGCATGATATTCTCCTTGTTCCCGGTCGACTCAACCCGATGCTGGTAGGCCAGCAGATCGGTCAGCAGCACGCGGCGATGCGTGCCGACCTTGCGATGCGGCACCTGTCCGGTCTCCAGCAGCTTCACGAGATGGGGGCGCGACACACGGAGCAGATCCGCAGCTTGTTGCGTGGTCAGCTCGGCATTGGTCGCTGAAGCGGGGGTCGATTCCATGATCTGGCATAGCGCGGTTTTTCGATTATCACAACAATCGAATCAAACGAAACGCCAGGATGGCAAAATGACTAGCGTATCAGATCGCGCAATCGATGCTGGAGGCCGGGGTTGCATCCCAGAATGCAGCCGGCCGCGAAGGCGGCCAGCGCCGCCGATTTCGGCGATGCATCGACCGCGCCTTCGAATTTGCCGAATAATTTGTCGGCCAGATCGGTCAGTGCCGCGATCGGCAGCGGCCCGGCCGTGGGGCGGCGTGCTTGACGATGCTGGCGCATGGCGATCAGGAAAATCGTCACGGCAATCGCGATCAGAATCGTGCCGGTGATCGCCGCGGCGGTCGGGCGCGAGAAGCGCTCGGCCAACGCCAGATAGCCGGCCATCGCCAGAAAAACGACGCCGATCAGGGCGACCACCCCGCCCACGGCGAGAAGCGGCAGTCGAATCGGCGGCTTACGCCGGGCAGCGAGGAAGCCGGACAGCAATTCGAACGCGACCTCGACTGCCTGGGGATTCATCGCCGCTCGACCAGCTTGCCGATCACCATCCCGGCCGCAAACGCGATCATCAGGCTAGATACCGGATGTTCGGCAACTTGCTTTTCCGCGGCGGCCAGCGTCGCGTCCTTGAACGAGTTGGCGTCCGCCGCGGCAGCACGCATACGTTCAGTTGCGCGGTCACCGGTCTGTCGCAGGGTTTCGATCCCATCCTCGACACGATGACGCGAGATGTCGCCGATGGTTTTGTTCAGATCCTGGAAATCCGATCGAAGCTGTTTGAAATTTTCCTGAAGCGCTTCCATTTCGCTGGGTAAACTGGTCTCCGCCATGGTTATTCTCCTGTCAATGGCTGCGCGCGGGGCGGCAGCCCCTGTCGTGAAACAACGTCCGGTCGGGGGATTGGTTCAGGGTGATCGGGCATTCGCATGATGCGGAAAAGGTGGGATGAATGAGGGCATTGCGGAGTCGGTCGATCGGCGGCAGGCTTACGGCCTTGCTGCTGGCCTATACTGTTGGTCTCGGCCTGGCGGCACTGGGGATGGCGCTTGCGTTTCATCAGGGTGTCGGATTCCTGTGGTCGATCGTCCTTGTCATCGCTGCCGGAGTCGGTTTCACGTTCGCCACCGGACGCCTCATTTTGCGCCCGCTCGACCCGATCGCCGCGGCCGTGACGGCATTCGGCCGGGGCGGAGTGGCGTTCCCGGTCGAGATATCCACGGGCGTCAGTCCCGCGAGCGAATTGCTGCATGCCTTGGAGGCAATCAGGCTGGCGCTGGTCGAGGCCCAGACCTCGCGCGATGCACTGGCCGGCGCCGAGCGCGCGCAGCGCGAGGCAACGCGCAGCGCGCTGCTCGAAACCTGTCAGATGGTCGAAGCGGATCTGGAAGCCACGGCGCGAACCGTCGAGATCGGCGGTGAGCGGGTCGCCGATGGGATCGCCCATCTGCTCCAGGCGCTCGGCACGGTGCGCGAGCAAACCGTTTCGGTCGCCGATGCCGCCGGGCGGGCCAGCGAAACGGCAACGAATGTCGCGGCGGCAACCGAGCAGCTGAGCGCGTCCGGCACCGAGATCGCACTCCAGGCCGACCGGTCCAGCACCGTCGCGCGCAGCGCCGTGACCCGCGCTGAAGCGGCCGCGCGTGCCGTCCAGGCGATGGAGGTCGCCACCATCCAGATCGGCGACATCGTCCAGCTGATCAACAATATCGCCAGCCAGACCAACCTGCTGGCCCTGAACGCGACCATCGAGGCCGCGCGCGCCGGAGAGGCTGGCAAGGGCTTCGCGGTCGTCGCGAGCGAGGTCAAGTCGCTGTCGAATCAGACGCGCATCGCGACTGAAGACATCGCCCGTCAGATCGCTTCGGTCCAGGCAACCGTCCATGGCAGCGTCGAAGCGATCCAAGGCATCATCGAGATCATCCAGGAAATCGATCTGGCCGCCACGGCAACCGCCGCCGCGGTCGATGAGCAGGCTGCCGCCAACGATGCGATCGGCCGCAATGCCGCCGATGCGGCGGGCGGTGCGGCCTCGGTCGCTCGAACCGTCTCGGCGATCAGCGAGCAGACCGATTCCATCTCGGGCCTGGCTGGGGGAGTCGAGCAGCGCGTGGCGGAGACGCAAGCGGCGATCGGCGATTTGAAGCGCCGCCTGGTCATCGTTCTGCGGCAATCGATCGGCGGCGACCGCCGGGCATCAGATCGCTTGCCCTGCGCGCTGCCGGTGCGGATCGCGGTCGGAGCCCAGATTTTCAACGGCAATACCGTGGATCTCTCGCTCGAAGGCATGCTGGCGACGGCGCCGAGCCTGCCGACGCTGCGCCCGCGCGATCGGGTGGCGGTGACGCTCGACGGGGTCGGGCGGCTCGATTGCCTGACGGTGGGCGTGAGCGGGCTGGGGCTGCATCTCAGCTTCGACCGGCTTGAACCGGCGGTCGCTGAGCGGCTTGCCGCCACCTACCGGTCCTTGCTCGCGGCCGATGAGCCGTTCATCCGGACCTGCCGCGAAGCGGCGGATAACATCGGCGCCGCCTTTGCGGCAAGCTTGGTGCGCGGCGACATCAGTGAAACCGACCTGTTCTCGACCGATCTCGTGCCGATCGCCGGTAGCGACCCGCCGCAGTTCGACGCCCCCTTCACCGCCCTTGCACGCCGCCTGCTGCCAAATTTTCAGGAGCCCGCGCTCCACCTCGACCAGCGCGCCCAGTTCTGCGTTGCCGCGTTCCGCAGCGGTTATGTGCCGGCCCATCACCAGCAGGTCTCGCAGCCCCAGCGCCGGGGCGATACCGCCTGGAATCGGATCAACAGCCGGGATCGTCGGCTCTATGACGATCGGATCGGTTTGGCCGCGGCGCGCACGACGCGTGCCTTCCAGCTCCAATCCTATCAAACCGAACCGACCGACGGTACACAGGCGCGATGCAAGGAGGTCGATGCGTCGATTCAGGTCAATGGTCGGCATTGGGGTGCGGTCCGCCTCTGTTGGTGCCTCTAACGCGCGCAACGGCATGGCGACCGGTCATTCCGGCCATGCGCAATGCCGTGATGTACAAAGCCCGAGAATCTGTCACGTCTCGCCATCGCCGGTGGAGGACGCAACATCCCGCGGCCCGGCGCTGTTATGCTATGCTCGTGCGGAGGAGCAGCCGGCAATGAATGCGATTCATCTCGTCACACCGAGCGCGGCGCCTGAGCCGAATCCCGCCCCGACCGCGGTTGAGGCGTTGTGGCAAACCCTGCGGCACGAGGCCGGACAAGCAGCATCAAGCGATGCAACGCTCGCCCCGTTCCTGGCGCGGGCGGTCTTGGAGCACGATGATCTCGGTGCCGCACTGGCCGGCCTACTGGCGCGCAAGCTGGCCGAACCTCATATGCCGCACGAATTGTTACGCGAATTGATCGAGACCGCCCTGCGGCAGGAACCGTCGATTCTGGCGGCGGCGACAGCCGATCTGGCCGCCGTGCGCGCGCGCGATCCAGCGTCCGAAAGCTATTTGACGCCGTTTCTCTATTACAAAGGGTTCCACGCGCTGCAATGGCATCGTATCGGCCATTTTCTGTGGGGCCATCAGCGCCGCGATCTCGCGCATTTCCTGCAAAGCCGGAATTCGGAAATTTTCGCCATCGACATCCATCCGGCAGTACCGGTCGGCAGCGGCGTCTTCATCGATCACGGGACTGGCGTGGTGATCGGCGAGACCTCGGTGATCGGCAACGATGTGTCGATCCTGCAAGGGGTCACGCTGGGCGGCACCGGCAAAGTGCTGGGCGACCGCCATCCCAAGGTTCAGGATGGCGTGCTGCTGTCAGCCGGGGCAAAGGTGCTGGGCAACATCACGCTCGGCCGCAATGCCAAGATCGGTGCCGGCAGTGTCGTGCTGCACGATGTGCCGCCGTGCGCCACGGTGGCCGGCGTGCCGGCGCGGGTCGTCGGCTGGTGCCGGGAATCGGTCCCGGCGCTGGTCATGGATCAAACCTTGCCGGATTACGACTACGTGATCTGAGCCGCCGGTCAAACCTCGTCATAGCGAATGGCGAGCACCTCGATCGGCTCAGCACCAGACGGGCTGCGCAGTTCCACGACATCGCCCACCCGCGCCTTCATCAAGGCGCGGGCGATCGGCGAAATCCAACTGACCTGCCCACGATCCAGATCGGCTTCATCGACACCGACGATCGTGACCGTGTTTTCTCCGCCATCTTCATGGGCATAGGTCACGGTCGCCCCGAAGAAAACCTGGTCGCGCACCGTGCGCCGAGCCGGATCGACCACTTCGGCGATTTCCAGCCGCTTGGTCAGAAAGCGGATGCGGCGATCGATCTCGCGCAGCCGTTTCTTGCCATAGAGATAATCGCCATTTTCCGAACGATCGCCATTGCCGGCGGCCCACGAGACGATTTCGACCACTTTCGGCCGCTCGACCCGGCTCAATTCCCGCAATTCATCGCGCAGCCGCTGAAAACCGGCCGGTGTGATGTAATTC
>JBAVTK010000089.1:0-2182 GCA_049696095.1 Aliidongia sp.
CCGCCGCGCGGATCGAACACGGCCTGTAACTCCTCGACGACGAAAGTCACATCGCCGCCGCGTCGGAACACCGCGCTGATCATGCGGGTAAGGCCGACGGTCCAGGCGTAATGATCCATGTTCTTCGAATTGATGAACACTTCAAACGGCCGCTGCCGCCCCTCCTGGATCACGTCATTGATCGTGATATAGATCGCGTGATCGCTTTCCGGCCATTTCAATTTGTAGGTTTGGCCCGGCAGCATCTCCGGGCGGGCGAGCGGGTACGACGAGTCGTCAGGCCCGGCGGCCGGCGGTTCGTGGACCGGCGCCGGCTCCGCGGCGGACAGCGACAGCACCGCGCCGGTTACCTCGTTCGGGCGATAGGTCGTACAGCCCTTGCATCCCAGGGCGTAGGCGCGGCGATAGATATCCTCGAAATCCTGGAAACCGATATCTTCCGGCAGGTTGATCGTCTTCGAGATCGAGCTGTCGACATATTTCTGCACCGCGGCCTGCATGATCAAATGGTCGTCCGGCGCCAGCGATTGGGCGTCGACGAACGACACCGGCAACGGCTCGGCATCGCCACGCAGCCCGTGGAACAGCCGATAGGCATAGTCGCTGACCTCTTCCTGGCGGCGCGAGCCATCCGGCATCAGGACTTTGCGGCTATAGCGGAAACTGAAGACCGGTTCGATGCCGGACGACACATTATCGGCAAAGAGCGAGATCGTGCCGGTCGGCGCCACCGAGGTCAGCAGCGCATTGCGTATACCATCGCGCGCGATGGCCGCGCGCGTCTCGGGGTCGAGTTCGCTCACGGTCTCGCCGGCCAGATATTTCTCGCGGTCGAACAGTGGAAACGGCCCCTTTTCGGCGGCGAGTTCGGTCGAGGCGCGATATGCGGCGATCTGAATCGCCCGCAGCCACTCTTCGGTCAGCGCGACCGCGTCGGCCGAGCCATAACGTTGGCCGCACAGGATCAACGCATCGGCCAAACCGGTGACGCCGAGGCCGATCCGCCGCTTGGCCTTGGCTTCAACCTCCTGTTCGGGCAAGGGATAGCGCGACAGATCGATCACATTGTCCATCATGCGCACGGCAAGCGGCACCAGCGCCTTCAACCGATCGAGATCAAGCGCCGCCTCCGGCTCGAAGGGGTTTGCCACCAGGCTGGCCAGATTGATCGAGCCGAGCAGACACGCACCATACGGGGGGAGGGGCTGCTCGCCACATGGATTAGTTGCAGATATGGCCTCGCAATACCACAAATTGTTTTTCCGATTGATCCGGTCGATGAAGATCACGCCCGGTTCGGCATAGGCATAGGTCGCCCGCATGATGCTGTCCCAGAGCGCCCGCGCCTCGATTGTGCGATAGATCGCGCCATCGAATTTCAATTCCCACGGAGCACCGGTCTCGACCGCCTGCATGAAGGCATCGGTCACCAGCACCGACAGATTGAACATACGCAGGCGCCCGGCCTCGCGCTTGGCCGTAATGAAGGCCTCGATGTCGGGATGGTCGCAACGCAGGCACGCCATCATCGCACCGCGTCGGGAGCCGGCGCTCATGATCGTCCGGCACATCGCATCCCACACATCCATAAAGGATAGCGGGCCGGACGCGTCGGCCCCGACACCGACGACCGGTGCCCCTTTGGGACGGATCGTCGAGAAATCATAGCCGATGCCGCCGCCCTTCTGCAGGGTCAAGGCGGCCTCGCGCAATTGCTCAAAGATCCCGCTCATGTCATCCGGGATCGTTCCCATGACGAAGCAATTGAACAGGGTTACCGCCCGCCCGGTTCCAGCACCGGCCACGATTCTGCCAGCCGGTAGAAATTGGAATGCCTGTAGCGCGCTGTAAAATTGCACTGACCAATAGGCCGGGTCCGATTCGTTGACAGCCAGCGTTTCCGCGATACGGCGCCAAGTATCTTCGATCGTTTTATCCACAGCTTGGCCATCCGCCGATTTGAAGCGGTACTTCATGTCCCAGATTTGTTGGGAGATAGCGGCGATACTAACCATAATGAATACTCCGGGGCGACAAGCGCGGTCGTATCAGGGTATGCGATCGTGCCGACAGGTTCCATCCACGTCGTGATTTAGCGAATTTTCGGCGATTCGGTACAATCATTGGCAATGTGTGGCGAATGAGAGTTCGATGTTCGCGGCCATAAACTGTTCCCGATACG
>JBAVTK010000090.1:0-6375 GCA_049696095.1 Aliidongia sp.
CTTTTGCCGATTGAGGAAATGCTGTTGGTCGGGTGCGCGCTCATAGGCATAGCCGGGCGAGACCATGATGCCGTCGACGCCCATCGCCTTGACCTCGTCGAAGAACGCCGCGACGCGCTCGGGCCGCGCATTGTCGAACAAAGTCGTATTGATGCAGACACGAAAGCCGCGCGCCTTGGCCTTGCGGATCGCCGCCACGGCGCGATCATAGACCCCGTCCTGGCAGACCGATTTGTCGTGCATTTCCTGATCGCCATCGAGATGGACATCCCAGGCGAAGAACGGGTTCGGCTGGTAATCATCCATCTTCTTTTCCAGCAACAGCGCGTTGGTGCAGAGATAGACGAATTTCTTGCGCGCGATCATGCCCTGGACGATGCGCGGCATGTCCTTGTGCAGCAGCGGCTCGCCACCGGCGATGGCGACGACCGGGGCGCCGCATTCATCGACCGCCCCCAGGCAATCCTCGACCGACAGGCGCTGATTCAGAATCTCGTCGGGATAATCGATCTTGCCGCAGCCGGCACAGGCGAGGTTGCAGCGGAACAATGGCTCCAGCATCAGGACCAGCGGATAGCGCTTGGCGCCCAGCAAATGCTGCTTGACCACGTAGGATCCGACCCGGATCACCTGATGCAATGGAACGGCCATTTTCTTCTCCCTCAGCGTCGGACGCAAAACAAAACACGACGTCATGTTCGTGTTTATCCGGCAAGGCGGGCATCTTGTCAATTGAGCGCTGCGGCAAAGCGCGCTAAACCGTTGCCGATGATGGCTTCCGAGGATGCGACAAATTCGCCGCGCGGCACGCGGACGCGCCGCAGCCCGGTGCAGGAGCGCAGCCAGGAGACGGTGCAGCGCATCCTGGCCGGTGCGTCGGCCTTGCTCGGCCGCGGCGTGGCGCTGGGCGATGTCACGACGGCGATGATCGCGGCCGAGGCCGGCGTTTCGGTCGGGGCGCTTTATCGCTTTTTCCCAGACAAGCAGGCGATCGTCGATGCGATCGCCGCGCGCCATATGGAAACGTTTCAGAAGGGGCTGCCCGACCGGCTGGCCGCCGCGGCGCCGACGGATGGTGCCGCATTGCTGGGCGCGGTGCTTGAGGCGTTCTATCTTTATTTGGAAGCCAACCCGGATTTCGTCACGGTGGCCTATGGCACCGCCGGCAGCGGGCGCTATGTCAGCCGCCCGGCGCGCGACGCCTATGCTTCGCCCGAGGCTGGCGGCGCCTCGCTGGTTCGGTGGTTCATGTCGGAGGGTCTCGGCCTCGGCACACCCTCAGGCCTGGATTGGAAGCTCAGAATCGCGACCGAAACGGGCGACCGGCTGCTCGGTTTTGCCTTCGAACAGCCCGATCCGGCCGACCGTCGCCGCGTGATCGATGAAACCAAGCGGCTGCTCGCCGCCTATCTCTTCCCCGGCTGACCGGATGAGATGATCCTGGCCCCCATCGTCTCAATCACGGGGGCCAGGTCACCGGCTTGCGCTACTTTTCAATAGTTTAGAGGCGAATCGATCGCACCCTAGGGTTTGGTCGCCTGGGCCAGCCTTGTCGACGACGGCCCGAGCGCGATCTTGCTCCCCACCGATGCCATCGTGACGATTTCAACCGGCAGCTTGCCGGGCCCCAGCAACTCATCGACCAGGGCCTGCGAGAACGGCCAGTAATTGAGCTTGGCCTCGATCGAGAACGGCCCCTTGGCCGTCGTGGGGACGGCGACGACGAAGTTTCGGACGTCCGAGCCACCCGGCAGTATCCGCGTATCGGCGATGATGTGCGTCACCTTCCAGACTTCGGTCGCGACCTCGTGATTCTCGGCATCGCCCAGATATACCTTGTAGTTCTGGGTGCCCGGTTCGGTCTGGCCGTTTTTGACCGCGCCGGATCGATACACCACGGCGCCCTTGGCATCGGTCACAGTGAAATCGATCCACATTTCGCGGCCTTCCGGGAAGCCCGACGGCAATTTGTGTCCCGCCCCCTTGTTCGTGACCTTGACCTTGATGGTCGCATCCTTGCCGGCGACCAGGGTCGGCAGATCGACGAACTCGATGGTCGCAGCACTCTTCAGCAGGTCGCGTGAGCGCTGGGCATTCTCCGGTTGGTCAAAATGATTCAGCATCGTGACATTGCCGCCAATGAAATAATGCGTCGCGACGTGATCCCGGTCGGGGCCCATAATCGCGGCCTTGCCCGAGGAGTCCGGCATATGGCAGCTCTGGCACTGTTCGCCCTTCACCGAATACTCGCTGTCGTGCCATTCATCATAGGTCCGCTCGATCGCCGTATTGTTGAACGGATGGGTGACGTTATGGCAGACGCTGCAAAAATCCGACCGCGTGTGCAGCTCGGAATAAACCGTCTCGTGATAAGGCGAGACAGCGTCCTTATAGGGGCCGAATTTGGTCGGCTTGCCGTCCTTCATCGGGGTCAAAACATAGGCGCCGTTATCCTGACCAGTTCGTGCGGAAATGTTGTGGCAGGATTCGCAATCGACCCCCGGCAGCGGATGCTCGGCGGCGGTCTTTTCCATTGATTCGCGATCCAGTGCCGGCGAGGTCTGTCCGGTCGTCAGGCCGATCGGCGTGTGACAGCCGGTGCAGAAATTGTCGATCTTGCCGCCGGTCGCCTCGCTTGCCTGTTTCAGCAAGGCCCGATAAATCGGATCCTCCCACGAGCGCGACATGATCGACGAGCGCCACTGCGCATAAATGTCGGTATGACAAGCACTGCACACATCTTCGGCGCTGTCAAACATCTCGGCCGCCAATGGGTGATTGTCGGTCGTATTGGCACGGTGCGGATAGAACGGCAACGCTCCCGATTCATTCATCAACTGGTTCTTTTCCGGCTCCAACCATTTCGAATCTATGTTCGCCGAAACGGCCGGTAATGCGATGGCCCATAGAGCTATAGTACTTAAGACAATTGACATAAAATATAGACGCATTACGGCACCCCTATTGCGCAACAAAACCTGAACTCAATTACGTTGATGGCATGTCAAATTGATACGAAAATTGTTACGTATTTTCGCATGAATTTGTGAAGCGCGTCCAATACGTTGGTCCACGCGTTTAGATGAGATACGATACATAATATTGCTATGTCAATAACTATTCTACAACAGAACGGATTGACGTAGAGTTATTCAATTTAGAATGATTCAATTATTTGTTTGAGTGATTCTAATTTGCGGGACTCGAAAATAAGTATAAACGTCACTTATTCCGAGTTCGTACGTAACTATTTGAGCGAGGTCACCGGCCCTCGCCCGAACGGCATCGCGGTAGGCGGCCGGCCGCTGCCGCGCCATGGTGCGGCCCATATTGAACGACTCCATCCCCGCTTCTGCCGATTTCGGCTTCCGCACCATGCCGGCGGACGAAAAGAAGGCGCTGGTGCGCGGCGTCTTCGACGGTGTGGCGCTACGCTACGATCTGATGAGCGGCGGTATTATCCACCGTCTGTGGAAGGCCGCCTTGATGGATTGGCTCAATCCCCGGCCGACCATCGACGCGCGATTGACGAGACCAAGCGGCTGCTCATCGCCTGTCTGGTCCCCACCTGACCGGATGGGTGCCGGTCGATCCAATCACAACCTCACCCCGCGACGAACTCCAGTGCTACCCCGGTCGCCATGGCGGGCGGCACCACGATCGAGTGGGGGGTGTGGTCGTGGAATTCGATCTGCCATTGCGTCAGATAGTCGGCCGTCTGCTCCAGATCGGCCGAGGCGAGCGTCATCAGCACGATGGCCGGCGACGGCGGGATGTCGGCTTCGTCGAGATCGGGTTGCAAGGCCGACAAATCGTCCGGCGTGGCAAAGACCAGCATCTGACGCCCGGCATGCACCGTCAGCACATTATCGGTCCGGTTCACATTATGGCCGCCGAACAGCGCATCATAGGCGGGGGTCAGGGCCGGCGCATCGGCCACCGCGATCGTGATGCCTTTGAGGCCGACCGCCCCGTTCGGGTGGTGCAGCCATTCCGGCCGGCGCAGCAAGTCCGGCGTCAGATGCTGGCAGACGAAGCCGGTCAGGCCCGGCGTCAATGCCGCCGGCAGATAGCCCAGCTTGAAGCGCAACAGTACGGTATCCTCGGGCAATTCGAGTTGGCGCGTGAGGTCGCGCGCCGGCTCGCAATCGAGCCCCGCCGCTCGAAATGACGCCAGCGTGGCGGCACAATCGCGGCTCGCCCAGGCAAGCCCCATCAGCCCCTGGCGCTTGGCGAGAAACGCATCGAGCCCATTGTTCGGCTGACCCGGCTCGACGATGCCGAGCAGTTCGACATAGGATTCGCCGAACATGATGCAGTAATTCGCCGTGCCCCAGCCGAAATGCCGGCCGCGCGGGCTGAGCGAGAATCCCAGCCGGGTCCAATGCAGCCGGGCCGTCTCAAGGTCGCGAACGCCGACCAGCGTATGGTCGATGCCGGTGATGCCATGGGCCATGCGGCTGTCCTATTGCTGTGCCACCGGCAGCGGCGGCTGTTTGCCATAGTCGCGGAATTTTTGGAGCACGCGGCGCATCTCGGCATCATCGAGAATCACCGGCTCGCCGATCTGGCGCGCGCGCCAATACATCTCCGCCAGGGTCTCGACCTCGATGGCGAGCTTCAGCGCCGCCTCGAAAGTGGTGCCGAGCGCGATCATGCCGTGGTTGGCCAAGAGGCACGCCTTGCGCCCGTCAAGCGCCAGCACGGCATGACGCGACAATTCCGGCGTCCCGAATGTCGCATAAGGGCCGCAGCGTATGTCGTTCCCGCCGGCCACCGCGACCATGTAGTGAAACGCCGGAATCCCCTGGCGCAGGCACGCGATGCTGGTGGCGAACGGTGAATGGGCGTGCAGCACGACCTCAATTTCCGGCCGGCTGCGCAGAATATCCTGGTGAAACCGCCATTCCGAGGATGGCAGCCGCCGACCATGGGCGATGCCCTCATGATCGACCCGCACGATATCATCGGGATCGAGCGCGGCGTAATCCATGCCGCTCGGCGTCACCAGCATGCCGTCTTCGACCCGATGGCTAAGATTGCCCGAGGTGTTGCGGGTCAGGCCGGTCTCGGTGAGCTTCCGGGCATATTGGATCAGCATGCGGCGCAGATTGGGTGAGTCGAGCATCATGGGTACGATTCAGCATGAGGTGACAGCCGACGCCTTTCAACGGCGGCTATGAATGCGTCGGGCGTATCGAGGTATGCCGCGATACTTGTCACCGGGCGGGAGCCGCCATATGGCGTCTGCGCCTGGCCCGGTGCTGCGAGTTTTATCATGACATTTGGCGGTTCCATCAGACTCGTCCGAAAGACCGCCCGTGCTTTCCTGACCGGTCCGGAATACCGGTCGATTTCCAGGACCGACGCGATTGGAACTCGAACCGACCGTATCGAGCCAAGCGAGAGTGTGATCCCGGTAGCGGAAACCAAGACCGGACGCACACGCATCGCCCGAATCGTACTGAGGATCGATAACAGCGCGACAACGCCGAGACCGGACAATGTCCAGGCGATCACCGAACTCCAGTGCCGTAAAATCACATGAAGAGCACCGGTTTCCACCACCCCTACGCCGAGAAGAACCCAGAGCACCAGACGATCAACGGATTTTCGATGAACCGAATAGGTTTCGGCATCGTCCGGGATTTCAGATTTTGACCACCGGCCGAGCATCACCGCCTAATCCCCGGCGCGAGCCACGCGGCGTTCAGGAAACAGGCCGAGCAAGCCGTCGCGTGAGGCCGGGCAGATGCCGCGCTCGGTGATAAGGCCGCTGACCAGCCGTGCCGGTGTCACGTCGAAGGCGTAATTGGCGGCCGGGCTGTCGTCCGGCGTCACCTGAACCGAGACGACCCTGCCGTCCGGCAGGCGGCCGGCGACATGCGTCACCTCGACCGGATCGCGCTGCTCGATCGGAATTTCGGCGACCCCGTCACGCAATTGCCAATCGATGGTCGAGGAGGGCAGCGCCACATAGAACGGCACATCATTGTCCTTGGCGGCCAGCGCCTTCAGATAGGTGCCGATCTTGTTGGCGACATCGCCATCGGCCGTCGTGCGGTCGGTGCCGACGATGACCAGATCGACCATGCCGTGCTGCATCAGATGGCCGCCGACATTATCGACGATCACGGTATGCGGCACGCCATGATGGCCCAGCTCCCACGCGGTGAGCGAGGCGCCCTGGTTGCGCGGTCTGGTCTCATCGACCCAGACATGGATCGGAATGCCGGCGTCGTGGGCGGCATAGATCGGCGCCGTCGCCGTGCCGATATCGACCGCCGCCAGCCAGCCGGCATTGCAATGGGTCAGGATATTGATCGGCCGGTCGTCGCGAGCCCGCTCGCGGATCAGCGCCAGCCCGTGCTGCCC
>JBAVTK010000091.1:0-1751 GCA_049696095.1 Aliidongia sp.
GGAGGACGATTGCGTCGCACACTTGGAGGCCGTGCGCTGGCCTGGCGCCCCGGTGTGCCCATATTGTGCGTCGGTGCAGGTCTCCCGCCACCGGGAGTGGGCACGGGACGATCGATGGCAGTGCCAGGGCTGCAAGCGTAGTTTTTCGGTGACTGTCGGCACGATTTTTCACCGCACCCATATCGACCTGCAACGCTGGTTTCTGCTGATCTCGCTGATGATAGCAACGAAAAGCCGGCTTTCATCCGTGCAGGCCGCGCGTGCCCTTGAGATGCGGCAGGCTACCGCGTGGTCGATGATGCGCCGCATTCGCACGTCGATGGCAGACAGCGGGCCGCTCCTGGCTGGCATCCTGGAGATGGACGAGGCCTACATCCGCGGCACACCCAAAATTCCCCCTTGACACAGTCCAAAAAACCTGCCCCCATCCCCGGCAGCGTGCGGCGGAGCCTATACTGGGCCACCGAGCCACGCCGGAGAACACAACCGATGGCCATGTCCCCTGAGCACTACGCCAAGCGCGCCGAGCATCACGCGGGGGAGGCCCGTAAGCACGCCAGTGCAGCCCGCGCCGCAGCCCGCATGCGCAAGCCGGAACCGAAGGCCGAAATGCGGCGCGAGGACCGGAAAGAGGACATGAAGCGGAAGCGTCGTGGGTGATCCGTTTGCGCCCGTCGTTGAGCAAATCTCCCCGGACGACAACTCGGTGATCGCGCGCCTGACGCGACTGGAGGCGTGGAAGGTGGATATCGAGGCGCGGTTGGCGAGGGTGGAACATCCACCATTGATGATCGCCGCGCCTCAGCAGGGAGGGGCTTAATGGCTGCGCCCCGCAAGGCGGAGCGGCAGAGGTTGGCCGCGAAGGGCCAAGCGCAGACCCGCGGCGAGCCTGGCGCGCCCCGTGGGTCGTATCCAACCAATACGAAGGGGCGAGCGCGCGCGGCGAAAGGATACGCAACCAAGGCCGTTCGGTCCGGCCGGATGTCCCCAGCTACCGAGCGCGGCATCGACGCCCGCGCAGATCGGGAGTTGGGGAAATCGAAGAAACGGAAGCGGTGATGGATGCCCGTCGGGCGCCCCCCCATCTACGATACAGCTCTTGCTGCGGTCGTCCTCACGCGGATTGCTGACGGCGAAAGTTTGCGCGCAATATGCGCGTCAGAAGGTATGCCGGGCCGCACCGCCGTCTATGGGTGGATTTTTGATGACATTGAAGGCTTTGCGGGCCGCTACGCGCGTGCGCGAGAAATGCAAGCGCATGCGTTGGTTGATGACATATCCACAATCTCTGACGACGGCTCGAACGATTGGATGGCGAAAAACGACCCAGACAATCCGGGCTACGCGCTGAACGGAGAGCATGTGCAGCGCAGCCGGCTTCGGGTGGATGCCCGCAAATGGGCTGCGTCAAAGATCTTACCGAAGGTCTACGGCGAAAAGATCCAGCAGGAGCACACCGGTGCTGATGGCACGCCTCTTATGCCCTCCCTCACGGTGACGATCGCGAAGGAATGACCCAGCGGCTCAGCCCTATAGAGCTGCGTCTCCACGCCAAGCAGGGTGTCGCTCTAGAAACAGTGGCGACTGACGTCCTATCTGGCGGCGCGGTAGGAGGAGGAAAATCCCATCTCATGCGAGCGGCGGCGATCATGTGGTGCGGCATGATCCCCGGTCTGCAGGTCTATTTGTTCCGCCGCCTGCGCGATGATTTGGTGAAAAACCACATAGAGGGGCCGAGCGGATTCCGTGCG
>JBAVTK010000092.1:0-5369 GCA_049696095.1 Aliidongia sp.
GGCGCCCTGATGCTGGGCGCGCGGCTGGCAATCTCGGCAGCGGGCGGCACTTTGGCCGAGTTGGCGGCCCTACGCACGCCGTCGCTGCTGGTCGCGGTCGCGGAAAATCAGCAGGAAGCGGCCCGCCTCTCGCCCGGCCATGGCTGGTGCCTGGCGCTCGACGGTCGGGACGCCGATGCGGTACCCCGGATCGTCGCGACCGCGCTGGCGCTGTGGCCTGATACGCCCAGGCTCGCCGCGATGAGTGCCGCGGCGACCGGTCTGGTCGATGGCGGCGGCCCCGGCCGGGTGGCCGACGCGCTGGAAACGCTCATCGCGTAACCCCGAAAGAAAGGATTTCGAGGATGACGACTCTCATCACCGGACGCTGCTTCTGCGGCGGCGTCCGCTTCCAGTTCGACCAACCGCCCGTCGCGACGCGCGCCTGCTGGTGCCGGGATTGCCAATATCTCGCGTCCGGCAATGCGTCAATCAATGCGATCTTCCCGACGGCGAGCTTCAAGCTCACTGGCACGGTCGGCGAGTATATCAGCACCGCGGACAGCGGAAACGTTATGCGGCGGCGCTTCTGCCCGCAATGCGGCACGCCCTTGTTCAGCGAGACGCAAAGCCGCCCGGACCTCATGGTGGTCCGCGTCGGCGCGCTCGATGATCGCGAAATCAGCCGCCCCGCGAGCTATATCTGGACGGAATCGGCGCCGTGCTGGGGCTGGTTCGACCCCGCTTTGCCCAATTGCGCGGGTCAACCCGCGCCCATCGCCTCAAAATAGCGGGATTTGGGCTCGTTCGGCATAGCGGATGGTCACGCCGAACTTTGTCCCAACGTCCAGAAATCGGTCATTTGAACGACCAGCGGCGCTGGTTGCCGACATGATGGCTCCTTTGTCCATGTCGATACCATGGACATGCTGCCCTATCTCGTCTGGACGATTGACCGATGCCCGGCCTTACCGCGGCGCCAGCGGCAACGCCTCCCCCTCGGGCACTGCCACTTCGGCGACATTGAGCGTCATCGCCACGATGGTGTAGTAGCCGCAGATCCCGATCAGATCGACCACACCTTGTTCGCCGAAGGCCGCGAGGGCGGCCCCATAGGCGGCGGCGCCGACGCGCCCGGTGCGGTGCAATTCGGTCGCGAAATCATAGGTTGCGCGTTCGTCCGCCGCCATCGCATCCGGCTCGCGATCGCCCGCGATCGCGGCGGCCACCGCCGGATCGAGGCCGGCGGCCAGCGCCAGCGGATGGTGGGCGTACCATTCGAATTGCGCGGTCCAATGCCGGGCGGTGATCAGGATCGCCAATTCGCTGAGCCGCCGGGGCAGGACATTGTCGAACCGGACATATTCGCCCAGGCTTTGCAGCCGTTCGGCCAGGACCGGGCTGCGCAGCCAGGCGCGGAACGGCCCGTCGAGCGATCGGCGCGGCCCGGCCAGGATCGCGCTGGCGACCGCGCTCTGTTCGGGTGACAGATGTTCCGGCGGCAAAGGTGGCAATCTAGGGCTCATCATGGATACTCGCGAGAATGTCGGAAAGATGGGTGTCGGCATCGAAGCGCGCGCCGCCGGTCGTCCAGCCGAGCCGGACAAAGACCAGTTGGCGCGACGGTACGATGGCGACAATCTCGTCATTATGGCCGAGCGCCATATAGGTCTCGGGCGGGCAATGCGGCCAGCGCAGCCGGGCCGGCGTGCCGCCATCGCTGTTCAGCCAGAATTGCGCACCATAGCCACCCGGCTCGTCGATCGGCCCGCCGCCTTCATGGGAAAAGCCGACCCAATCGGCCGGCAGCAGGCGCTGTCCGTTGATTTCACCGGCACCCAGATAAAGCTGACCGAAACGCGCCCAATCCCGCGCGGTCATATAGGGGTATGAACTGCCGACGACACTGCCGATGCCGTCCGGTTCGACCAGCGCGCTGGTCATGCCGGCCGGCTCGAAGAGATGGCTCCGCATATAATCATACTCATGGACGAGATCGCCGCCGGCCGCGTCGAACACCAGATGCGCCAGGATGTTGGCCGTGCCCGAGGAATAGGACCAGACGCTGCCCGGCGAATGGATCAGCGGACGGGTCGCGGCGTAATGCGCCATGTCGTCCTGGCCGAACAGCATTTCGGTCGAATCGTCGCCCGGACCATAGGTCTCGGTGAAGGCGAGGCCGCTGCGCATCTGGAGCAATTGCTTTAGTGTGATCGCTGCGCGGCCATCGGTGGCTTGGCGGAATGCCGGGACCGGCGGCGGGGCGTCGAGCGCCAGCCGGCCATCGGCCACCAGAGTCCCGATCAGGGCGCTGGTGATGCTCTTGCCCATCGACCAGCCGAGCAGGCGGGTGTCCTTGTCGAACCCGTCGGCATAGCGCTCGGCGACGATCCGGCCGCGCCAGGTGACGATGACCGCCCTGGTATCGATCTTGCCGCCGAGCGACGTCTCGGCGAAAGCGCCGGCCATGGCGGCATCGAGCGCCGCACCATCGATCGCCGCCGGGCGGTGCGTCAGATCGACCGCGTCGCCCTGCGGCCAGGGTTCCGGCCGCGGGGCCGGCTGCATCGGGCTCAGCCCGGCGGTCTGGGCACGCAGGCCCGTCTCGTCGATGCCATTCACCATGGTGCAGCCCAGACCCGGCCGGTAGAACGCGGTGCGGGCAACCAGACCGAGGAATTTGCCGGTGACGCTCTGCCGCGCGCGATCGACCGCGAGCGTCACCCGCGCCAGCAGCGGATCGGTCGGAATCAGATCCTGGGCGAGCACAGTCTCGGGACTGCGCCCCATGACGAACACCCCGGCACAGCCCAACTCGGCCCCGATGCCGGCGGCCACGCCCGGCCCGTCGATCAGCGTCCGCACCAGCCTCGGTTGGGTCAGCGCCGCAACCACGATCGCCGCGACCGGCACCAGCGCGAACAACCATCTTCTGCTCGCCATTCGGCTTGGCTCCTTTGAATTGCGGCGCGTTCCGCCCCTATCACCCAAACAGATACGCCACCTTTCGGCCGTCCGCCAATCACGCTTGACGGCATCGGCGAGGGGAACACTATCAACCCCTGGACAGTTGGTTTAGGATTCCCCCTCGTAACAACAGTCGATGCCCGATCCATGACCGCACATTCTCCGCCGCGCCCTGTCGTCCTGTGCATCCTCGACGGCTGGGGCTATCTGCCCGATGGCCCATCGAACGCGATCCGCCTGGCCAAGACACCGAACTGGGACCGCCTGACCGCCGCATCGCCGCATAGCACGATCGAGGCGAGCGAACGCAATGTCGGTCTGCCCGGCGGCCAGATGGGCAATTCCGAGGTTGGGCACATGAATCTGGGGGCCGGCCGGGTGGTGATGCAGGAATTGCCGCGGATCGACCAAGCCATCGCCGATGGCTCGCTGGCCGCCAATCCGGCGCTCGGGGGCTTCATCGCAGCACTCAAGAAAAGCGGCGGCACGGCCCATCTGCTGGGCTTGCTGTCGCCCGGCGGTGTGCATTCCCATCAGCGCCATATTGCGGCGCTTGCCGGCATCATCGCCGAAGCGGGCGTCAAGGTATTGATCCACGCCTTTCTCGACGGGCGCGACACCCCGCCGCAAAGTGCCTTAGGGTTTCTCGCCGATTTTGCCGCCGAACGACCGGGCGTTCGCTTCGCCACCGTGACCGGCCGCTATTACGCCATGGATCGCGACAATCGTTGGGACCGGGTCGAGCGCGCCTATCGGGCGCTGGTTCTGGGCGAAGGCGCCGGAGCCGCGACGCCCGAGGCGGCGGTCGCGGCGAGCTATGAAGCCGGTGTCACCGACGAATTCACCGTGCCCGCCGTGATCGGCGCCTATGACGGCATGAAAGACGGCGACGGCGTGCTGATGGGGAATTTCCGCGCCGACCGGGCCCGCGAATTGTTGACAGCACTGGTCGATCCGCATTTCGACAAATTCGACCGGCCGCGCCCGGTGCGTTTCGCCGCGGCACTCGGCATCGCCGAATATTCTGACGAGTTGAACCGATTCGTCGAGACGATCTTCACACCCGACCGGCTCAGCGGCACGTTCGGCGAGACGGTTTCCAAGGCCGGGCTGACCCAGTTGCGCATCGCCGAGACCGAGAAATATGCGCATGTCACCTTCTTCTTCAACGGCGGGCGCGAGACGCCGTTTCCCGGCGAAGAGCGCATTCTGGTGCCGTCGCCCAAGGTCGCGACCTATGATCTGCAACCCGAAATGTCGGCCTTCGAGGTCACCGACAAGCTGGTCGCGGCGATCGACAGCGGCAAATTCGATGCGATCGTGGTGAATTTCGCCAACCCCGACATGGTCGGCCATAGCGGCATCATGGCGGCGGCGATCGCCGCGGTCGAAGCGATCGATACCTGCCTCGGCCGCGTCGCCGATGCCGTGATCCGCGCCGGTGGCACCCTGCTGATCACGGCGGATCACGGCAATATCGAGCAGATGACCGATCCCGTGACCGGGGCACTCCATACTGCCCACACAACCAACCCGGTGCCGGTCGTGCTGGTCAATCCGCCCGCGGGGATCGGCCGCCTCAGTCACGGTCGGCTCGCCGATATCGCACCCACGCTGCTGGCCTTGTTGGGCATCGCCCAGCCGGCCGCGATGACCGGCCAATCGCTGATGGTTGCCGCGGGTCGGCACCGGGCCTCGGCCTGACCGGGCCGCATGCGCGGGACGCTCCTCTGCTTGATGCTCGTCGCGGTGCCGGCCGCGGCCCAGCCGGCACCGGACGACCGGCTGAAGACGGTCGAGCATGAACTCGACCAGACCCGAAAGAGCGGGGCGGAGCTCGATCGTCAGGCGCAGAGCTTGGCCGATGAACTGGTCAAGCTTCAGGATGCCTCGGTCGCCTCGGCACGGATCGCGCAGGAAAACGAAGAACAATTGACCGATCTGGAGGCACGGATCGCGCTGCTGACCGATCAGGAAGCCAAACAGCAAGCGGCGCTGCAAATCCGGCAGGAGCATGAGCGGCAGGTTCTCGGCGGCTTGGAGCGCCTCGCTCAGAATCCGCCTTTGGCGATCCTGCTCGCGCCCGGATCGCCGCTCGATCTGGCGCGCGGCGCAATGCTGCTGGGTGCCGCCGTGCCGCGGCTCGAAGCCGAGGCGCGCGATATCGCGGTGGCGCTTGATCAACTGCGGCAGACCCGCGCCGAGATCGCGGCGAATCGGAACGATCTGGCAGCCCATCAAGTGGCCCTTGAGGGCGAACGTCAGCGCCTCGGCCAGATCCTGCGGCAGAAGCAGGCGCTCGAAGGCGAAACGCGCGAGCGGGCACAGGCCGCGCAACAAAGCCTCGCGCTGCTGACCGCGCAGGCCGGCGATCTGAAGGAATTGATCGTGCGGGTCGAGCGCGAGCGCGAACGCAAGCTTGA
>JBAVTK010000093.1:0-6167 GCA_049696095.1 Aliidongia sp.
CCTCGCGGCAAGGCCGCGACCGATCGCGCCGCAGATCATCGGATCGGGCCTCGGTTGCCGGTTCCCGGCAAGGCGGGCACGGAGGCCCGCCCCACTGGATTGGCCTGCTCTTTTGCCGATTTCCTGGGCCGGCGGCGCTATCCTAGCACCTATGGGAACAAGTCCGGCCATGACGGCGAAATGGCTCAATCAGAACCCAAGCCAATGATCCGCGTCCAGCAAAACGCCTTTGACCCCGGCGCCGAACTCTCGGCCTTCACGCGCGCTTGCGGCCATGACACCGGCGGCATCGCCAGCTTCACCGGCCTGGTGCGCGACAGCGACGGCGCGCTACGGGCGCTCACGCTGGAGCATTATCCCAGCATGACTGAGCGCCAGTTGGCAACAATCGAGGTCGAGGCATGCGCCCGCTGGCCGCTCACCGCCTCGCTCATCCTGCACCGCCATGGCCGCATGCTGCCGGGCGAACCGATCGTCCTGGTCGCCACCGCCTCACCCCATCGCCGCGCGGCGCTCGAAGCCTGCGAATTCCTCATCGATTGGCTGAAGACCAGGGCGCCGTTCTGGAAGCTGGAGGAAACAGCGACCGGCACAAGCTGGGTCGCCGCCAAAGCGAGCGACGACGCAGCAGCCGAGCGGTGGGCGCGCGACCCTCAGCCCCGCGGGCCGAATCCCCGATAGGGTTTCAGCGGCACCAGTGCCGTCACTTCCAGCATGCCGGCGGCCATTAGCGGCAGTGTAGCGAGGCTGGCGCGCGCTGCGGCTTCGTCGGCGGCCTCGATCATCATACAGGCACCGGGGATGTCGCCGCGCGACCAGATTTGGCGCACGATGCCTTCGGCATAGAGGGCGCGCGCCTGCTCGGCCTCCGGTTCGAGCAGAGGCGCGAAGTCGGCTTCGGAAAAGCGCTCGGTCAGACGACGCAAGATGGCGATGAATTGCACGGAGATTGCTCCCGACTGAAAAAAACAGGCACTATAGTGAAAGCCTCGGTTTGGGGACATCCCTCGGTCGTCACTTTTTCGAGATCGATTACGGAGCATATTTCATGCGGTTGGGCGAACTCCTCGTAGCACAAGGGCTGGTGACCGGCGCCGATATCGCGGCCGCCGCCCAATGGCAGCGCGAGAAGGGCGGGCGGATCGGGGAAATTCTGGTTTCGATGGGCAGACTGACCCCAGCCCAGCTCAACGCCGCCATACAGCAAAGCCCGACCACTCCGCGCACCTTGCAGGAAGTCGGCATTCCGTCGGCGTCGCTCCTGCAATTGCTGTTGAAGTTCATGTTCCAGCAAGCGCGCAACAATGTCTTCGATCTGGCACGCGCGCTGAAACTGCCGAACAATATCGTCCAGGAATTGACCGACGATGCGGCCCGGCGCGACCTGATTCAGCCGATGGGGTCGGTGACGCTCGGCGCCGTGTCGCAAATCCGCTACTCACTGAGCGAGCGCGGCCGCAACGCGGCACAGGAGGCGCTGACGCGCAACCCCTATGTCGGCCCCGCCCCCGTGCCGCTGGAAAGCTTTCAGGCGCAGATCGAGCGTCAGCACATCACCAACGAAGCGATCGATCGCAGCGCGCTGGCCGCCTGCTTCGAGGGGCTGGTCGTGCCCGAGCATTTCCTGCGCAAGATCGGCCCGGCGATCAATGCCGGCCGCACCATCCTGCTGTTCGGCCCGCCCGGCAACGGCAAGACGACTTTGGCGACGCGTCTGGGCAAGCTGTTCCGCAATGTCGTCTACATCCCGCATGCCGTCGAGATCGAAGGTCAGATCATGACGGTGTTTGATCCGAGCCTGCATAAGCGGGTCGAAACCGAGGAAGTGCCGGTCGCCGCCGGCGCGCGGCGCGAAGAGTTCGATCATCGCTGGATCCCCTGCCGACGCCCGGTCGTGATTGCGGGCGGCGAGTTGCAGCTCGACATGCTCGATCTCAGCACCAATCCGGAATCGCGGTTCTACGAGGCGCCGCTCCACGTCAAAGCCTTGAACGGCATTTTCTTGATCGATGATTTCGGCCGCCAGCAGGTCAGCCCCGAAGCGCTGCTCAACCGCTGGATCTTGCCGATGGCGAGCCGCATCGATTTCTTGAAGTTGAATACCGGGCGCAGTTTCCAATTGCCGTTCGACGAGCTGCTGATCTTCTCGACCAACCTCGATCCGGCCGACCTGATGGACCCGGCGTTCCTGCGCCGCATTCCGTACAAGATCAAGCTCTACTCGCCGAATGCGACCGAATACCGCGAAATTTTCGACGGCGTGGCCGCGAGTTTAGGGGTACCACTGAGCGACGCGATGTTCGACCTGATCCTGGACCGGCTGACCGTACAATATGGCTGCAAATTGGCGTATTATCAGCCCGGTTTCATCTGCGATCAGATCGTTGCCAGTTGCAAATATGACGGCGTTACACCGCATTTCACCGAGGAGGCGGTGATGTCGGCGCTTTCCAATCTCTATGTCCATATCGCCGACAAGCAGGGCGAGGGATAGGAGAGCCGGGTCGGTTCATCCCGCCTCGGACGCCGCGACACCATCGAGCATCTGGCGGAGTTTTCGCGCCAGATCGGCCTTGCGGAACGGCTTCAGCAAAAGATGCGTACCGGCTGTGACAATGCCGTTTTCGGTAATGGCGTTGCGGGTATAGCCGGACATGAACAGAACCTTCAGATCGGGGCGGCTCTTCCGGGCCTCCTCGGCAAACGCCGGGCCGCTCACACCATTGGGCAGCACGACATCGGTCAGCAGAAGATCAACCCGTACGGCCGCGGCCAACAAGGGCCGACCGGTGACACCGTCCTCGGCCGCGACGACTTCGTAGCCGAGCGTATCAAGTTGTCCGGTGATGAGCTTGCGCAGTGCGGCGTCGTCTTCGATCAAGCAAATCACCTCGCCATTCCGGGCCGTCGGGATTGCACCCGAATCCGCAATTTCGAGCGGATGCGCCTCGGCGACCTCGGCTGCGGGGAAATACAGCTTGATCGAGGTGCCATGGCCGGGCTCGCTGTAGATTCTGACATGGCCGTCCGATTGCCGGACGAAGCCATAGACCATGCTGAGCCCGAGCCCGGTACCGGCACCTTCCGGCTTGGTGGTGAAAAACGGCTCGAACGCCCGCTGGACCACGTCCTTCGACATACCGGTCCCCGTATCGCTGACCGCCAGCAACACATAGGGGCCGGGCTGGATTGCCGCGGTGGTGTCCAATAGATCACCATCGAGCAAAACATTCGCCGCCTCGATCGTCAGCACACCGCCCTCGGGCATGGCATCGCGCGCATTGACCGCTAGATTGAGCAAGGCATTTTCCAGCTGGTTCGGGTCGAGACACGTTTTCCAGAGATCCGCCGGCAATATCGTGCGGATCTGGATCGTTTCGCCCAGCGTCCGGCGCAGCAGCCCGGTCAATCGCGTCACAACATGGCCGAGGAACAGCACGCGCGGTGCCAGCGCCTGCTGCCGGGAATAAGCCAGCAGGTGGCGGGTCAGGCTGGCACCGCGCAGCGCCGCACCCAGCGCATCCTCGACCATGCTCACCAATTCCGGATCGACATGGCCATGTTCGACGACGCTGTCCAAATTGCCGATGATGACACCCAGCAAATTGTTGAAATCATGCGCCACGCCGCCAGCCAATTGGCCGATCGCCTCCATTTTCTGCACCTGGCGCTGGGTCTCATCGCTTTGGCGCTGCACCCGCTCGGCGTGGTTGCGTTCCAACGCCATCTGGATCGTGGCGTGCAATTCGCGTTCGGAAAACGGTTTGACCAGATAGCCGTATGGCTTGGTCGCGCGCGCCCGATCGAGTGTCGCCTGCTCGGAATAGGCGGTCAGATAGATCACCGGGATCTGCGCACTGGCCGGGATCAGCGCCGCCGTCTCGATGCCGTCGAGCCCGCCGTCGATGTGGATGTCCATCAATATCAGGTTTGGCTTCAGCGTCTCGACCTGCTGGAGCGCCGCTTCGCCCGATGAAATCGGTGCCGGCACCTCATAACCCAGCTTGATCAACTGTTGACGCAGATGCAGCGCGACGATGCGTTCATCCTCCACCACCATGATCCGAGGGCCGGTCATTGCGGCGCTCCATCCGATTGACCAACGGGAAATTTCAAGATGAATTCGGTCGGATCGATCCGACGCACCGAAATCGTACCGCCAAGTTGATCGGCCAGCAGCGTCACAAGCTGCAAACCGAGCGTTGCCGGATCGACCATATCGAAATGATCGGGCAGACCTATGCCGTTATCACTAACCGAAAGAATGACGTCGTGATCGGCCCCGTGCGTCAGGCTGACCCGAATCGCCCCGGCGCGGCCGGATGGAAAAGCATGCTTTAGAGCGTTGGAAATCAGCTCATTGACCGCCAGCCCACACGGGACGGCCGATTCGATCGGCAGTCGCACTTGCTCAGCCTTGATGGTCAGGGAAACCGCGCTGCCGTCGATGCCATAGGAACCAATGAGTGTCGGGATCAGCTCATCAAGGAACTGGCCGAAATCCACCTCGGCAAAGTCCTTCGACTGATAGAGAGTCTGATGAATTTGTACCATAGAGCGAATACGGTTTTGGCTGTCGCGCAAGATATCGAGCAGAGTCGGATCGGAAATTCGTGCCGATTGCAGGTCAAGCAAGCTGTAGATGACTTGCAAATTATTTTTGACGCGATGATGAACCTCGCTCAACAAAACGTCCTTCTCGCGCAGCATTTTGTGAATGCGGGATTCCTTTTGCTTGCGATCGGAGATATCGACGATCGCCGACAGCACCATCAAGCCATCCTGGGTCTCGATCGGATTCAAGCCGATTTCCACGGGAAACTCGCTGCCATCCCGGCGCAAGCCGTAGAGATCCCGGCCCGCCCCCATCGGCCGTGGGTGAGGGTCGGAAAAAAACGCGTCACGCAGGCCGGGATGGTGCGGCCGAAATCGCGTCGGCACCAGCATTTCGACCGGTTGCCCGACCAATTCGGCACGCTCATAACCGAAGACGCGTTCGGCTTGCGTATTGACCATCTCGATCCGGCCCGCCGCATTGATCATGACCATCGCGTTGGGTGCCGCCTCGACCACGCGGCGAAAGCGTTCTTCCAGCCGTTTGCGCTCCGAAATGTCGACGATCGCCGAGAGAACCATGGTTCCGTCAGGAGCTTCGATCGGACTGAGCCCGATCTCGACCGGAAACTCGCTGCCATCGCGGCGCAGACCGAACAGCTCGCGCCCCGCCCCCATCGGCCTGGACTGCGGATCAACAAAAAACGAGTTGCGTAGATGCGGATGATGCGCGCGGAACCGCTCAGGCAGGAGCATTTCGACCTTTTGCCCCAGTAGATTGGCACGCTCATAACCGAAAACCCGCTCGGTCTGTGCATTGACCATCGCGATGCGGCCGGATGTGTCGATCATGACCATCGCATTGGGTGCCGCCTCGACCACTTGGCGAAATCGCTCTTCGCTCCTGAGCACGGTGGCCCCATCGCTCAAAGTGCGCGTGTCGTTCGAACCGGAGATCGTATCGACCATATTCGGGCACCTCCCGACAGTCCTGCCGGCTAGCCGAGCCGACGCGCACCTTGTAGAAGATTGTCCGTTAAATCATACAATCTTTGCTAATAAATTAATACCTTGTCGTGCGACCTGGCAGAATATCGCCATGCTTTGGGGTGCCGATGAGCCATTGCGACCCAATTTCCGAGATGGACCTTACCGCGCGCCGCGGTATTCTCGCTCGGACCATCAGAATCGGTCGAGCGTTCCGCGCAAGATGTGGAGAAATGGCATGGGTTTACCGAAATATACCAGGCGATTGAGCGACAAGATTCTCTGGGCCTTCGGTCAGGCAATCGACCAAAAAGCCTCCGATGTCGCCGGGCTGCTCATGCAGGCGCTCGAACTGGCTTTGACACGCGAAGGCGGCCCCGACAAAATCGACAAGCGCAACGATATGGACGAAGTCTTCGCCGCCTATGACAAACTGCAGCGGGAACGCAGCTAATCGTTAATCGTCGGCCTTGCGCTCGAAGATGATGGTCGGCACATGAACTTGCTCGGCGAGCGCCTTGGCCGCCGCATTCGCTTCGGTTCGCGTGGCATAGTTGTGCGTCTGGACCACGAACCAACCGCGGCCGTTCCGGTCGTGCTCCTGGATTAGCAGCGCCGAATAGCCG
>JBAVTK010000094.1:0-1514 GCA_049696095.1 Aliidongia sp.
CGGCATTGAAGCATCAAGGTTATTCTTATGAAGAAATGTGCGCCGGGCTCTTGGAATCAGAAGACCAGGGGGTTGCCGAATGGGCGCAAGAGCAAATTGACCTTAAGGATGGCGAGCGCGGTCTTCAACGCATTTGGGATAAGGTCGAAGTCAAGAGCGGTGGCAAGAAGAAAGACAACAGCCGTCAGAGCCGCGCTTGGAAGGAAATCGTCAAACTCAAGCGGGAAGGCTGCGACTACGATGAGACAAAGGCGCGTCTGCTAGAGTCCGATGACCAGGGGGTTGTCGATTGGGTCAACGATTACGCGGTCAAGAATGATGAAAAGGAATTAAAGCGCGCTTGGGAGATGATCAAAGCCGGGCCGCGTGGATCGAATAAACCGCGCATTTTCTGGTCCGGCGAGACTGACGACGAAGCGTGCAATTTGGCGGAAGCCGCACTCGTATCCATGGGCACGTTGTATGAACGCATGGGTATTATCGTAAACGTCGCGCGTGGTCGAGGGAGAACTCGCCAAGGGGAAATCATCTGCTTCCCGGTTTTAAAGGAGCGGAACGAGTATGGCCTTCGCCGTGATCTCGCCCGCGTCGTACAATTCACGGAGGAGAATAAGCTAATGGGCGGTGTGGAGCCCATTCATCCGCCCATGGATCTTATTCGTATGCTCAAGAACGAGGGGCAAACGAGCTTCCCCGTTATTAGCGCTCTCATTCACACGCCGACGCTCCGCCACGATGGTTCTATCCTACAGACACCGGGTTTTGATGAGCGCACCGGCTTGCTGTTCGAACCGCAAGGCGTCGATTTCCTGCCGGTACTGGAACGACCTACGAAGGCTGACGCCGAGGACGCTCTGAACGTGCTCTTGCATCTCATACGCGAGTTTCCGTTCGAAGGGCGGAAAGGGGAGGCATCACCCTCGCGCTCGGTTGCGTTGGCTTTCATACTGTTAGCGCCCGTGAGGCAATCTTTTCTCTTCGCGCCTGGAACGTCAATGGATGCGCCGACACCAAGGACGGGCAAAGGCAAGCTCGTAAACCTTGCCCATATGATCGCTTTCGGACATCGCGCCGTTGTCGATAACTGGACTACGAACGAGGAAGAAAACGAGAAAATGCTCGGCGCGATCTTGCTGAAGGGAGTCGGCGCGCTGGCCATCGATAACATTGAGCGACCTGTTGGCGGCGGCTTGATTTCCAAGGTCCTGACGGAAGAGAAAATCAGCGTCAGGATTCTCGGCAAAAGCGAGCTGCCCAATTGTGAGCCTTGCTTGCTTGTATCGTTCACCGGAAACAACTCAAAATTCAAGAAGGACATCACGGCGCGGCTATTGAAGTGCCGGCTTGATGCGGGGATGGAGAACCCCGAGGAACGTGTGTTTGATTGGGATCCTGTGCAATACGCGAAAGCGCATCGGCCGGAATTGGTTCAAGCCGTGCTGACCATCCTGCGGGCCTACATCGTGCATTGTCAAAACGGCGGGGAGCGACCGGAGTGCACCGCTTTCGGGGAT
>JBAVTK010000095.1:0-6445 GCA_049696095.1 Aliidongia sp.
AGGCGATCGTGCGCTTGGCCGGCAGATCCGCCCGCCCGAGGATGGTGATCAGCGGCGGCGCGTCTTCGAGCGCCGCCAGCAGCGGCGGATAGTCATCCTCGCCCCATGCGATCAACCGTGCGCCGGCCCGCGCGACCGCGGCCATCTCGCGCTCGGCATCGGCCCGCGACCAGGCCTTAAGGCCGCTTCTTCCGCCCTGGCGTGCCAAATCGGGCAAGGCCGACAAGGCCGCCGCCGCCGAGCCGAATCGTTGCAGGAGTCTGTAAAAAGTGACCGGCCCGACATGCTCGGTACGGATGAGCCGCAGCCAGTCGAGTCGTTCCTGCGGATTGAGCGCGGTCGAATGCATCGTCCCCGGATGATTCGCCATCAGCCGCGGCTGACTCGGATCGCGCTTTCCGTGCCGGCGGCAAGGCGCGCGATGTTTTCGCGATGTCGGATGAAGACGAGCACGGCGAGAGCAACAGCCAGGAGCGCGCACTCGGGACCGTACAGCAACCAGACGGCGACCGGGCTGGTGCCGATGGCGACCAGTGCTGCCGCCGAGGAGTAGCGGCTAGCAACGGCGACCAGCAGCCAGGTCACGCATGCCGTAACGCCGGCCAGCGGAGTCAGCGCCAGCAGCACACCCAGCGTCGTGGCAACCCCCTTGCCGCCCCGGAAACCCAGCCAGACCGGAAACAGATGCCCAAGCACGGAAAAGCCAGCGGCGGCAATCGCCATATCGGAACCGAAACGATCGGCGATCACCACCGCCAGCGCACCTTTGCCGCCATCGAGCAACAAGGTGGCCGCGGCGAGGCCGCGCCGGCCGGTGCGCAGGACATTGGTGGCGCCGATATTGCCCGAGCCGATTTTGCGCAGATCGCCCGCACCGAATAATCGCGTCAAAACGACGCCAAACGGGATCGAGCCGAGCAGATAGGCCAGCACCGCACATAGCACGAGACTTGGCAGAGAATCGGTCATCACGGTCAGCCGTCGACGATGGCAGCAGGAAAGGCAAGGCGACCGGCGACAAAGGTCCGCAACACCATGCCCTGGACCGGATGGCCGTCGAACAGCGTGTTGCGTGCCTTGGATCGGAAGCGCTTGACGTCGATGCGCCAGGGCCGTTCGAGATCGAACAGCACCAGATCGGCCGCGGCGCCGACCGCCAGCCGCCCGACCGGCAACCGCAATATGTCGGCCGGCCCTTGGGTCAGCTTGCGCAGCACCTTGAGTAGCGGCAAACCGGTATTGTGGTGCAGTGCCAGCGTCAGCGGCAGCAGTGTCTCCAGCCCGATCATGCCGCAGGCGGCGGCGGCATAGGGCTGGCGCTTGGCATCCTCGTCCTGCGGCGTATGGTCCGAGGCGATGGCATCGATCGTGCCGTCCCGGATGCCTTCGATGATCGCCAGCCGGTCCGACTCGGTGCGCAGCGGCGGCGACAGTTTGGCGAAGGTCCGGTACTCGCCGATCGCCGTCTCGTTCAGCGCGAAATAAGCCGGTGCCGTGTCGCAGGTGACTGGCAGGCCGCGACGCTTGGCGCGGCGGATCGCATCGACCGCGCCAGCGGTCGAGATATGGGCCGCGTGATAGCGCGCGCCGGTGATTTCGACCAAACGCAGATCGCGCTCGATCATGATCAACTCGGCGGCCGGCGTGATGCCGGGCAATCCCAGGCGCGTGGCGATCTCGCCCTCGGTCGCGGCGCCACCGGCGGCAAGGCTCGGCTCCTCAGGATGCTGCACGATCAGCAGATCGAAGGTGCGGGCATAGGCGAGCGCCCGGCGCATGACCAGCGCATCGGCAATGGCGCGGTCGCCATCGGTAAAGCCCAGCGCCCCGGCCGCCGCCATCAATCCCATCTCGGTCAGTTCGCGTCCGCGCAAACCCTTGGTCGCGGCCGCGAAGGCATAGATATTGACCAGCCCGACCTTGGCCGCGCGTCGCGTGATGAATTCGACCAGCGCTACATCATCGAGCACCGGATCGGTCGCCGGCAGGCCGACCAGCGAGGTGATACCGCCCGCCGCCGCGGCCTGGCTCGAAATCGCCAAGCTTTCGAGATATTCGTGACCCGGCTCGCGCAAGGTCACGCGCATATCGACCAGGCCCGGCGCCAGGCAATGACCGGCGCAATCGATGATCACGGCATCGACCGGTGCCGCCGGTGCGGCATCGGCGCCCAGCGCCGCGATACGCCCGTCGATCGCCAGCAGATCGCCGGCCTCGTCCAAGCTGGTCCAGGGATCGAGCAGGCGGGCGTTCTTCAGCAGGGTTGAGGGCAACAGCCATTCCCCCGATCGGACGGGTTGAGCAGCAGGTCGAGACAGGCCATGCGGACGGCAACGCCCATCTCGACCTGCTCGCGGATAAGACTGCGGCCGAGATCGTCGGCCACACTGCTGTCGATTTCGACGCCGCGATTGATCGGTCCCGGATGCATGACCAGCGCATCGGGCTTGGCCCGCGCCATCTTCTCGGCATCGAGCCCGTAATAGTGGAAATACTCGCGGGTCGAAGGCAGGAAATTGCCGTTCATCCGCTCGCTTTGCAGTCGCAGCATCATGACGATATCGACATCGGCAAGGCCCCGCTTCATGTCGTGGAAGACCTCGACGCCCAGACGTTCGATTTCCCCCGGCAAGAGCGTGCGCGGCGCCACGACGCGCACGCGCGCCCCCATGATGTTGAGCAGCGCGATGTTGGAGCGCGCGACCCGGCTATGCAGGATATCGCCGCAGATCGCCACAATCAGGCCGGCGAGCGAACCCTTGCGGCGGCGAATCGTGAGTGCGTCGAGCAGCGCTTGCGTCGGATGCTCATGCGTACCATCACCGCCATTGATCACCGTGCAATTGACCTTGTCGGCCAGCAGCCGCACGGCGCCGCTCTCGGGATGGCGCACGACCAGCGCGTCCAGATGCATGGCGTTCAGGGTCGTCGCGGTATCGAGCAACGTCTCGCCTTTTTTGACCGAGGTACCGTCGACCGACATATTGATGACGTCGGCGCCCAGCCGCTTGCCGGCCAGCTCGAAACTGGTGCGGGTGCGCGTCGAGTTCTCGAAGAACAGATTGACGATGGTCCGGCCGCGCAGCAGCGCGCGCTTTTTATCGTCCTGCCGATTCTGTTCGACATAGGTCGCAGCCAGATCGAGCACGAGATCGATATCGCCGGCCGTCAGGCCGTCGACGCCCAGCAGATGGTGGTGCGGGAAGCGCCGGATCGGAGATTTGTCCATAAGGTGAAATCCTATAGGCCGGCTTCACCGCGCAGACAAGCGTTTGGTCGAAACCTCATGCCCGCCCCTTGCGCGACGTATCATTCGGCCGGTTGAAAGCCCGGCCGGCCGATCTGCCAATAGAGGAACGCCATCTGGTCGGCAATTTCCCGGTCGCGTTGCTGCTTGGTCGAGCCCATGCCGTGCCCGGCGTCGAAATCGACCAGCAGCAGCACCGGCCGGCCGCTTGAGGTCGCGGCCTGGAGATGGGCCGCCATCTTGCCTGGCTGCCAGGGTGCGACGCGCGGATCATTCATGCCGGTGGTCAGCAGTACGGCCGGATAGGGCGTGCCTTGCACGACATGCTGAGTCGCATCAACGGCATAGAGGGCCTTGAACCCGGCCTCGGTCGCGACACTACCATATTCCAGCGAATTGGCTGGGCCGTCTGTGCCGTTCTCGGAGCGCAATGGGTTGGAATCGCCAACCCCGCTGAACACCACACGGAACAGGTCCGGACGGGCGGTCAGCGCCATACCGACCGTGATCCCGCCGGCACTGCGGCCTTCGATCGCGAGCGTATCGGCCTTGCCGTAGCCCGCCGCGACGAGATATTCCGCGCATGCGATCAGGTCTTGGTGACTGTTCGGCTTGGTCGCGATCCGCCCCGCCTGATGCCAATCCTCACCGAACTCGCCCCCGCCGCGGACATGCGCCACGGCATAAATGCCGCCATCATCGAGGAAAGCGAGAAAGCGCGACACCAGAGCCGGCTCGAGCGCGATGCCGTAGGCGCCATAGCCGGTCAGCCAGATCGGGTGGTCGCCGGTCGCCGCAAGCCCCTTCCGGGCGACAATCGACAGCGGGATCTTCGTACCGTCGGGCGCCGTCGCCAGCAGTTCCTTCGATTCGTAGGGCGATAGATCATCCTGCCAGGGCGGAACCAGATCGGTGCGCGTAACAGTCGTGCCGTGCGATCGGTAGATTGCCGGCGCTAAGACCCACCCCTGCATTCCAAACAGCATCTCGGGCGACGCCGGGTCGGTGATCGGCCCCGAAACCGCGCCGCTCGCCGGCAGTGCCAGTTCGGTCAGTTTGCCGGTGGCGAAATCCAGCCGGCGAATGTGGTTGAGCCCAGCATCCAGGTCGCGGATATAGAGCGCGTCCGACGCGACCGCGATGTCCTGAACGACCCGCTCGCCGGTCGGGATCACAAGCTTGGCATGAGCCGCGTCGCCGGCCGCCGCTTTGGTCGCCAGCACCTGATAGCGCGGCGCCGCCTTGTGACTCAGCAAAAACACCTCGTCGCCGTGCAACACCGCGCCGGCCACCGCATCGCCGACATCGGCCAGCTTGCGCCAGTGCGGCCGGCCGCTCACCACTTGCTTGAGCGGTGCGATATAGAGCGTGACATTCGGGTCGGCGCCATGGGAGATCGTGGCGACGGCATAAGCCGAGCCGTTGGCGGTCTGGACATCGGGCATATCGACCGCCGTCACATTCGGCGATCCCGCAACACTGGTCCCGATGAGCGGCGTATCCTTCGCCGGATCGGTTCCGACCCGATGCAGCAGCGCGCGGCTGTTCAGGTATTTATCGGTTTCCTTGGCCCCCGGCCCGAGCAACGCAAAGCGATTGTAGAAAAACCCGGTACCGTCAGGCAGCCAATTCGGGTTGCCATCCTCGGCGCGGTCGATCGTCTCGGGGCTTTGCCGGCCGGTCGTCACGTCGAGGATGTGGATCACGCTGTTTTCCGAACCGCCGGGCGAGATGCCGAAGGCCACGCGTCCGCCATCCATCGAGGGTTCGAAGTAATCGATGGCGTAATGCGGGCCATCAGTCGGGATCGTATCAGGATCGAACAGAATTCGTTCCGGGCCGTCGACCCGGTCGCGGACATAAAGCTTGTAGCTATTCTCGCCGGGAACCCGCTTCAGATAGAAGACCTTGCCCTGCGCCAACCTGACCCGCGTGACCGAGGCGCCGCCGGCCGTATGGGCCGCCACCCGCGCCTGCAGATCCTCGCGGCCGGGAATCCGGTCCAGCATAGCGCGGGCATAGGCGTTCTCGTCCTTGGCCCAGGCGACGAAGCGCGGTGCTGCGCGGTCTTCCATCCAGCGATAATCATCGGTGATTTTGGTGCCGAAATAATCATCGACCACTGGCTCGACCGCCGCCGTCGGCGGTACATGGTCAGCGGCAGTTGCGCTAAAAACCGGCCCGGCGACGAGCGCAGCCGCGATCAAGAGTCGGATTGAAATCAGCAAAATCTTCCCCGAATCGATTATCGTCCTGGCTTTATCGCACAGTCTGACTTTGCATGACACACCCGTGATTGACCAGGATTCCGGATCAACGCTGGGGTGACGGTATGGTAGGGCCCGCGGGGCCGCGTCGCGGGTTTGCAGCTGCCTCAAAAGCGGAAACATAAACTGTCACCACAATTCCCGAGCGTACTCGGATCACCGACTGCGGTATTCACCGTATCGCCTACCCCGATCAACGTAGTGATTACGTCCGTGACAGACGTCAATGGCTGTGAAGATGCCGGGGTATTGTGCGAGTATTCAGTCGGAGTGTCTTGATTTAGAGTGTTCATTCATCATCTCCAGAAATATTTCACGACAAAAACGGCTAAAATAGAGCCTATAGATAAAATAATTCTAAACTTAACTGTAGCTATGAACGGATTTTTCCACAGAATTTGATTATCATACCGAAATACAAGCCAAAACATAGCGAATGTAGCAGGAATAAAGGACAGAAGCATAATGACGACAGTCTCGTTAAATTTACCGTTATGCCGCGTTTCAAATTCGCCATATATTAATTGGTAAATAACAAAGCCAAATGGCACGGAAATAGAAAATACAGAAATAATATCTACAGTCAATTTTAGAGTTTTCATCTTATACACTCCGGGCAATAATTAATCCGATACACTAGAACAAAATCATAGTACGCCATCGATATGTTGCCAATAGGAGGGATCATCGTTCCCGCATCGCCTCCTGCTCATACTGCCGGAGCGGCGAGATCAGATAGTCGATCACCCGCCGCCGCCCGGTCTTGATCTCGGCCGAGACCGACATGCCCGGCCCGAGCGGCTCCGCCTTGCCCTCGACCATGATGCTGCTCTTCTCCAGCTTGATCCGCGCGACATAGACCGGTGCGCCGGCCTGATCGTCGCCCTGGCTCGCCTGATCGGCCGCGGCCGCCTTCTGGTCCGGCGTCTTG
>JBAVTK010000096.1:0-7316 GCA_049696095.1 Aliidongia sp.
TCCGGGTACTGGTGTATCGACAGAGTCTGGGCTACATCACTGCCCATGACCGTACCCCCAGAAACTTGCCCGAATTGTCTGAAGCCCCGCATGCTGTGCGTTTGCACCGGCATCGAACCGATCGCCAACCGCATCGAGATTGTCATTCTACAGCACCCGCAGGAGCAGGATCGCGACCTCGGCACGGCCGGACTGGCCCTTCGGCATTTCACCAAAGCCCGCCTCGCCATTGGCCTGAGTTGGCCCAACCTCACCAAACTGATTGGACGGCCGGTCGAGCCGCGGCACTGGGGCGTACTTTATCTAGGCCCCTCTCGCCTTGCCGCCGATGCGCAGCCGATCAGCCTGCTTGATCGCAACGGCAAAACACTGCCCGACCAGGATCGAGCATTGGCCGAGTTGGAGGGGGTCATTCTGCTCGACGGCTCGTGGAGCCAGGCCAAGGCATTGTGGTGGCGCAACGCCTGGATGCTGAAACTGCGCCGGATCGTGCTCAACACCGGCAAGCCGTCACGCTATGGTCGCCTGCGCCAAGAGCCGCGCGACGATAGCGTCTCGACCCTCGAAGCGGCCGCTTTTATCATGGCGCGGCTGGAACACCAGCCGGAGATCGAAGCGCGCATGCTGGCAAGCTTTGACGCGATGCTGAAAAAATACCGCGCGCTCAAGGCGGCTGACGACCCCGAAAATCCGACCGTGCCGAAGGCATTTTAAAGCCTGGACAACCACCGCTTGACGCAACTGAAATTGTTCGGCCCTTTCTAAAAATTGAGATAATTTAATGTTGCTGACCAAAGGTGTTTATGAAACTGTCGATGGCACTCAGAACACGAACCATTGATCGGAAATGCCATGAAACGAGTGATGAATTTTCTGCTTGCGGGTCTAGTCTGCGCTATCGCAACCTTTATCGTTACAACACCATCGCTGGCCCAAGGCCTGACGGTCACAATTGGTACGCCAGTTCTCCAGCGTAGCGGCGCACGAATCTTCACATTTCCAGCCAATAGCGCCGTCGCCTCGGGTGGTAGCGGATCCTACAGCTTCGTTTGGTCGCCTACGGGCGAGTTTGAGGGCACCTGGTCCGGCGGTGCCGGTCAGACCTTCGCGCCACAAGTCCATGTTACTGGGGTGGATTGTACTGTTGCAAGTGCCTCATACACGGCGACCGTTACCGACACCGTTACGGGCGCAACCGCGACCTCAAATTCGGTAGAATATAATTATGATTTTATGATTCCCGGCCAAATCTGTCCGTAATCAATAAACTCGGAGAGAGACTACGGAAAACTTCCACTGGCGGCTTCGGGCGCCAGTGGGGCGTTTCTTTGGCCACTTCACGTTTACCACTCAGAAGCCACGCTGCTGATCCGAGCGCAATCCCTGTGGCCAGACAGAAAGCAATCCTCCAACCGCGCGGCGTCGGTCAGTTTCAGCGTCAGGAAAAGGCCGAGGACAACCAGCGCAGATGCCGAACCTGCCCAGAGTCTTGCGGAACGAATTTCGCCGGGAGCCGCTCCAGGACAGCCCCTCACCCCTCGAAGCCGCCGCATTCGTTATGCCCCGCATGGAACGGCGGTCGGAAATCCGAAGCGGCGTGAGACACGTTGGAACCTCAACAACCCTCGTTTCGCTCAAGGGAAGTTGCGCGGCATTTTTCTAAAAAACGACATATTTCAGGTTGCCTGACAATGGGTTTTGTGAAACTGTCCCTCGCGCTCAAGGCGCGAATTACAGATGGGAAAAACCATGAAAAGACTGTTGAATTTTCTGTGTGCCGGCTTAGCCTGCGCTATCGCAACTTTTATGGTTGCAACACCGTCGCTGGCCCAAGGCCTGACGGTCACAATTGGTACCCCAGTTCTCCAGCGTAGCGGCGCACGAATCTTCACATTTCCAGCCAATACTGCCGTCGCCTCGGGTGGTAGCGGATCCTACAGCTTCGTCTGGTCGCCGACGAACGAGGTCGGTGGCACCTGGTCCGGCGGTGCCGGTCAGAGCTTCTCGCCACAGGTCGATGTTTCCGCGGTGGATTGTACGGTTGTAAGTGCCACGTACACTGCGACTGTTACGGACACAGTCACGGGCGCAATGGCGACATCAAATGCGGTAGTATACCATTATGACTTTATGATTCCCGGTCAGATCTGTCCCTAACTAAGGACCATCGGACAGAGTCAACGAGATGCTCCACTGGCGATCTTGCCCGCCAGTGGAGCGTTTCTTTGGCCATTTCACGTTTACCACTCAGAAGCCACACTGCTGATCCGCGCGCAATCCCTGCGGCCAGACAGAAAGCAATCCTCCAGCCGTGCGGCCTCGGTCAGTTTCAGTGTCAGGAAAAGGCCAAGTACAACCAGCGCCAACGCTACTGCCAGCCCGGCCAGACTGCGCGTTGCCCGTGTTTCCTCGTCATCGCCCATCGCCGCCAGTCACTCGCGCAAGAAAAACGCCGCACTCATCGCCAAGCCGAATATTGTCACCCCAGCCCGCAGCCAGTTCGGGTTGATCCGGCGGGCCACGCGCGCGCCAGCATAGCCGCCGATCACGGCACCGGCCAGCATGACCAGGGTCTGCGGCCACCAGATCATGCCCGCCGCAACGAAGCATAGCACGGCGGCCGCATTCATCACCCCGGCCAGCAGGGTCTTGGCGGCATTCATCGCGTTCAGATCGTCGAGGCCGAACACGCCATAGAGCGCCAGCATCAGAATGCCGATTGCCCCGCCGAAATAGCCGCCATAGATCGCGATCCCGAACTGGAGTGTGAGCAGGCTTGCCGGCCCGACCGGGAAGACGCGCCGGAGCAGCGGGGTCACTTGCCGGCCGAAGGCGAACAACAGGGTGGCCCCGAGCAGCAGCCAAGGCACGATCCGATCGAAGGTCTGGGCCGGTGTCCAGAGCAGGAGTAGCGCGCCCACAGCACCGCCCACGATGCTGACCGCCAGCATCGACCACAGCCCGACACCGGCGAACGGGACAAAATCGCGGCGATAGGCCCAGGCACTGACGAAACTGCCCGGAAAGAGCGCGACCGTGCTCGACGCGTTGGCGATGATCGGCGGCACACCACTATAGACCAACGCCGGAAAGGTCAAAAACGAGCCGCCGCCAGCCACGGCATTGATACTGCCGGCCAGGAAGGCCGCGGCGAAGAGCAGGGCGAACTCCATATAGTCCTTGGTATGCCAGGCCGCCGCCGACCGCAACCTCCTTCCCATGCACCGGTCGGCCAGGCGAATTATCAAGAAGCGTTTGACAGAACGGCTCGCAATCCCCAATTTTCTTCAGGAAATCGCCGCGAATTGAAGGGTTGATCAGTTGGACACCGGATTTGCGCCCAGCCACCAGACGATCGATGGCGACCGTCTGCGCTCGCTCTATCTGAAATATTTCGCCGAGCACGGCCACGCCGTGATCCCGAGCGCCTCGGTCATTCCCGAGAATGATCCGTCGGTGTTGTTCACCACCGCCGGCATGCACCCGTTGGTGCCCTATCTCATGGGCCGACCGCATCCGGAAGGGGCAAGATTGGCCGATGCGCAGAAATGCGTGCGGACCAACGATATCGAGGAAGTCGGCGACGCCACCCATCTGACGTTTTTCGAGATGCTCGGCAATTGGTCGCTGGGTGACTACTTCAAGGAAGAATCGATCGGCTTCAGTTGGGAATTCCTGACCAGCCCCGCTTGGCTGAACATCCCCAAGGAGCGGATCGGCATCAGTTGTTTCGGTGGCGGCAACGGCGTGCCCCGCGACGAAGTGTCCTATGCCGCCTGGCGCGCGCTGGGCGTGCCCGACGAGCGCATCGCCTTTCTCGGCATTGCGGATAATTGGTGGGCGGCGGGCGATGAAGGCCCGTGCGGTCCTGATACCGAAATCTTCTATGACACCAAGGCAGGAACCGCCTGCGCGCGTGGTGCCGACTGCAAGCCCGGCTGCCCATGCAATCGCTGGGTCGAGATCTGGAACAACGTCTTCATGGCGTATAACCGGACCGGCGGCCAATTGGTCGATTTGCCCAAGCGCAATGTCGATACCGGCATGGGGCTGGAGCGGACGCTGGCCGTGCTGAACGGCGTCGAAACCGTCTATGAGACCTCGGCCTTCCGCCCGATCCTGGAAGCGCTGATCGCCAAGTCGAAATTCACCGAGGCCCAGATCCGCGCCACGCCGGACCTGTTGAAGGCGCTGCGCATCACCGCCGATCATCTGCGCACCTCGGTCTTCGTCATCGGCGACCAGCGCGGCACCGCGCCATCGAACCAGGGCGCGGGTTATGTGTTGCGCCGGCTGATCCGCCGCGCCATCCGCTTCTGCGATCCGCTCGGCATAGATCCGGCGCATTGGGTGGCGCTCCATGAGCGCGTCATCGCCATGTTCGAAGCGGCTTATCCCGAACTGCGGCACAATGCCGAGCGGATCGGCCATGAATTGCGCCTGGAGAAGGAACGGTTCGAACAAACGCTGAAGACCGGCCTGCGCCATCTGACCAAGGAAATCGAGGAACTGAAGGCGGCCGGTGCCACGGTGCTGCCGGGCGAGAGCGCTTTTAAGCTTTACGATACTTACGGGTTCCCGATCGAATTCACCCGCGAGCTGGCCGACGAGCAAGGCTTCACGATCGACATGGCGGCCTATGAGCGGCGCTTTGCCGAGCATCGCGAAGCCTCGCGCACGCTCGCCGCCAAGAGCGGCCTGGCCGACGACAGCGAGGAATCGGTGCGCTACCACACCGCGACCCATCTGCTGCATGCCGCCTTGCGCGACGTGCTGGGGCCGCATGTCTTCCAAAAGGGCTCGAACATCACGCAGGAACGGCTGCGCTTCGATTTCAACCATCCGAAGCCCATGACCAAGGACGAGATCGAGAAGGTCCAGTCCTGGGTGCAGGAAGCGATCGACGAGGCAGTTCCGGTCACTTCCGAGGTGATGAGCCTGACCGACGCACAGGCCAGAGGCGCCATCGGCCTTTTTACCGACAAATATGGCGGGCAGGTTTCGGTCTATTCGATCGGCGACCGCTCGATGGAATTGTGCGGCGGTCCGCATGTCCGCAACACGACCGAGATCGGCCGGTTCAAGATCATCAAGGAGCAATCCTCGTCGGCCGGCGTTCGCCGGATCCGGGCCGAAATCGTTTGACGACGCCGATTCCGCCCGGCGATGGCGCCCCGATGATGCTCAACTTCCTGAGCGTTAAACGGGCGCCACTGGTTCGCCAAGAACGACATTGGCGGCATTATGTCGCTCATTTCAGCGGCATACGCAACGTGTAGAAATCGGCCAGCGTCGATGCGTAGGGGCCATCCATGTTGCTGAGACAGATGAACACGCCCCCCTGATCTGGAAAGCCTAGGCAGTTCAGCATTCATCGTTTGGTCTCCTCTCAGGGAGAAATCCACTCCTGACCACCGTAACCGGCGAACGATGTCCGCATCCAGCAAGCGCTGGACGCGACTAATCGGCAACCATGTGGCGCAAATCGCTCCCGCTCCAAACGCCCTACTGACTCTCCGCCTTGCCCCACTCCGCCGCGCCGATCCAAGCCGCCTTGCTCGCAACCTGAGCACTCGGCGCATAGGTCGGCGGCCCCCTTGCGTGCGCCGCCTGCTCGAAGGCGTAGCCATAGGCCGGCAGTTTCGCCTCGCTCCAGGCCGGGCCGACCAGGGACAGGCCGACCGGCAGGCTGCCCACCACCACCTCGCGGCGCAAGGTCGAGTGGAGGGGAATTCCAATGCCCGAGTTGACAGGGGCAAACACTGGGTGCGAACAAATCAGGATCGGCGGGTCTCGGCTCAGCGGATCAAGCAGAATGTAAGGAAATCACGGTGTAATACAATTTTGTAACGTACAACAACTCTTGACTCATCTAAACAATCCCACCATTTCTAGTCAGAGCGACTAGAAATGGTGGGATCATGGCAAAAGAGCACAAACCAAGCCGGCAAGGTGGGAAGCGTGTGCCGAACGCGTGGCCGCTCCAAACGGCCAAAGCCAGGTTCAGCGAATTGGTCAGGCTGGTTAAGACCGAGGGGCCGCAGCATGTGACCGTTCATGGCCGGGATGAGGTGGTCGTCATCGCAGCAGAGGAGTTTCGTCGCCTCAAGGGAGACTTGACCGGCCAGGTGCTGATCGACGCTTTGCAGGCTTCCCCATATCAGGACATCGATATCGAGCCGGCGCGCATGCCGATGCCGGTTAGAGAGGTCGTTCTGTGACGAGATGGCTTCTCGATACCAACGTGATTTCAGAACTTCGGCGCCCAAAGCCCGAAATCAAGGTCGTCGAATTCATCCGGTCGCAGCCGCTCGATCTGCTGCACGTCAGCGGCGTCATTTTTGCGGAAATCCGTTTCGGCATCGAACTCGTGCACGACGCGGCAAAGCGCGCCGAACTCCATGATTGGCTGACGCACAAGATCCGGCCGATGTTCGATGGGCGCGTTCTGCCCGTGAGCGAGGACATTATGTTCAAGTGGCGCTTGCTGGTCGAGGAGGGGCGCAAGGTTGGCCACACCTTCTCGCAACCCGATCTCATCATCGCCGCAACGGGATTGCAGCACGGGCTTACCATCGTGACTCGCAATACAGTCGATTACGAAAAAGCCCGTGTTCCGACCTTCAATCCGTGGCTCACTGTCGAGAGTTAGTTTGAACGCCGCCGTGGAAAACCCGACTCTACACTGACTCGTGGGGTCGCGGCCGACCGGATACCGGCCCGACCCAGCGTCGAATGTGATTGGTTTGTCCAGCGCCGGATAAGGTCCAAACGAGGTGGACTGGTGCTCGGGACGAGGCGCAAACTGCCCACAATCACGCCGCATCGCGCCAATGGTTGCGCCAGGATTGATACATCAGCACACACCACAGCGGATATTGCCCATTGACCGCGCCCGACAGATGCTGTTGCCAGCGTGCGCGGATCGGGGTCGGGTCGAAGCCTTCCTCGGTCAACCGCGCGGGCGCCAGCAGCGCTTCGGCCCAGTCGCGCAACGGGCCGCGCAACCAGCGGTCGATCGGCACGCCGAAGCCCATTTTCGGCCGGTCGATCAAAGCGGGCGGGACATAGCGGTCGAGCACCCGGCGCAAGAGCCACTTGGTCTCGCCATTGCGGATCTTCATGCGGGCCGGCAGGTGGAAGCAATGCTCGACTACCCGATGATCGAGCAGCGGTACGCGCGCCTCCAGGCTGACCGCCATGCTCGCCCGATCGACCTTGGTCAAGATATCGTCGGGCAGATAGGTCATCATGTCGATCAACTGCATACGCTCGACGAAATCGGGGATTTCCGCGGCGAGTGCTCCGCCCCAGAT
>JBAVTK010000097.1:0-3102 GCA_049696095.1 Aliidongia sp.
ATGCGGCTTTGCTACTAGCTGGCCTGCATATATACCAGTCAAGCCAATACGGGCTTTAGCAATGTGGAGCGTAAACTCATGCGGATTAACCTTGCGGGATATAGTAGGTCCCGCTTTGGTACCGAGGTTAGCGTAATACTTTACAAGATCCTCCGCCGTATACTGGCCAGCTAGAATAGCTCGTTGCTGATTTCCTAAAGTCTGTATCATCTTTCTTTAATCTCTCGGCTCCGTATGGTACGGATTCTACTAGTGAGAATCGGCGCAAACCTCCGCCGCACGTTTTCGCACGATCTAGACCTATTTTCGCATGTTTTCGCAGGGCGCACAAGGGGAGATTTCCTTTTGTTTTCAACGACTTGCGGGGTTTTTCGGCCTTTCGAAAGGGCTTGAAATGGGTCGTCAGGGCATTCGGTGATACGACTATTGCTTTCAACGAGTTCCGGAAGACGTGTAGAGGGTGGTTTTTGTACTCTCTTCTAATATATAGATATATATATATATAACCCCTAACGCCCTGACAAAGAATAATCTAATGCTCTTCGCATGCGAAGCAAAGGGTAAAGCCTTGAGGATAAAGGCTTTACGGGTATTTCAAGCCCCATCGAAACGTGCGAAAACGTGCTGAACCGGGCCGAAACCGTGCGAAAACGTGAAACCGGGGTAAAGGCTTTAATATCAATAGCTTATCCTACATTCACCTTCCGTACGAAATCCTTCGTAGACGACGATGACCTTCGTACCTCACCGTTCCGAGGCGGTCGCCGCGATATCGCACTAGCGAGTTCCGTATGGTACAGCCTTATATGGTACAGCCCACCACCGCCGAAAATAAATGTCAAAAAGATGAAAATAGTTGTTGCCCGAGGCCCAAAGGGCTTGCTTTCGGGCGCTGGATATGAGAATATATAGATGCACCCCCAAGGGGTTTCCGGTTTGGGCCAAAGGCCAAAGGCCGGAGAAGGAAGAATGAAATGGCAAAAGAAAAGAGAACAAACGAAATGGCTGAACAAACGAAGCACCAGACTCCTAACAACGAAGCTGCTCCCGCTCCCGTTGTAACCGGCGCACTCGCGACCGTGAAAAGCGAATCCAGCGAAGCTCCGATCAAGGTAACATCCGTACCATACACGGTTCCGGCGCTAAATCTTGAAGTCGGGATCGAAGAAAAAGTCCAGTTTAAGGGCAGCGCTTTTTCGGTCAAAAACCCGAACGCAAGCGTCGTACAAGATTTGCTCGTACTACTCGGCGACGTACCTGCACAGACTTCCGCCTTATGCGCCGCGCTGAAAAGTGCCAGCTACCAAGTGGCGAAGGCCGCCGCGATGGGGGATAAGTACTTAGATAGTAATCTCCGTACCAAGATTGTTCAAATCATGAAAGGCACTGAGCAATTCGGCGCGCTAGACGCGAAGGAGTGCTACGACCGTTGGGTTTCTGGTTACAAGGCGAAGAAGCCCGGTGCTATGAAAATCCTGGAGCAGGCTCAAGCTGCTAATAGCGTCGAGGAATACGACATGTAGTTTCGGAGCGCGAAGCGAAGAGCGTACCATAATTTGCGTATGGTACGCTCTTTTTGTATTTTCCAACGTCCGGTGAACTGTGTATGTGTATGGAGGTTTTGTATGAACGAATTTAGAGTATATCGAAACTGGAATGCCGGAGGTAAAGTACCTGCTTTAACCGCTGGGTGTTTCTTGTGCGCTTGCGATTCGAGCGCGGTCGCAGTGACAACTGCTGAGGTACTGGCGCGTGAAGTATGGCGCGGATACTATGTGTATGTCACGGACGAAGAGGGAACATTCATCGACTTCTTTCATACCGGGGAGCAAAGCTAAGGTATTTTCCCCTGCGGACTAAGGTATTTTCCCGGTTGCCCATGCAGCCCTGTGTGATATTCTACGTATAGGAGGATTTATGACCTTTACATTCCCCGAGTGGTACATGGCTCAAGAATTTATAGCCGATTTGAAGCGTGCTGGTATCATAGCCGTGCTCAGTGCCGATAAGCTGTCAGTCACCGTGGCTATCAGCAAGACACGGGATGCGGCACGCATTTTGCATGACGCCTGTGGAGCGCAGCTATGATCTACCCCACATACGAGCGCGCTGAACAGGTCGCCGCCGATCTAAATGCCCGTAAGGGTTTCCCGCCCGCTACAGTAGTCTGCACTGATGCGGGTTTCACAGTTGTCACTGCTTGGAGAGCGCGCTCGTATCCCGAGCGCATCCAGGTACAGTCTCTCCGTATCGTGGAGGTTTCCCGATGAATCCTTGGGTACTGGTTAACCGCTTGTATCGCCAATTGCAAGCGAACCGCCGTTATATCCGTCGCTGGTATACTGCCGGCGGCTGCGCGTATGGCGCTCACTGGGTATTGTTTCGCCCGTGCGGTGTCGAACATATACCTTCGATCGCTGCCAGTTCGCCGGACTGGTATATGCACATTGAGCTTGGCTCTGCCCCATAATCTGCCCTAATCCTACTGCCCCATAAGCCCGGATTAATCCTCCGGGCTTTTCCTTTGCGTATACCATATAGTTCGTATCTCAAACAATATATACCAATAAGCGCGTATATTGTTCGACATCCGTACTATACCCCGCGTAGAATTGTTTCACGTGAAACAGCCATTATCATACGCGAAGATTCTGAACCGCGCGGTGGTACTAAAGTACTAAGCATAAAATGAACCGAAGGTACTGTGTCAGTATAGTACTCAAGTGTTACTTCATGGTACTTTCGTACTGTACTGTATAGGATGAAGCCTACGGGTACTCCCCCAATGGTACTGGCCCTCCGGTACCAGTGCTCCCCGTGCTGGGCTTGCGCCCAGGTGACCACTCACTCAAAAAAAATTCACTCACTCAAAAAAATTATAAAAATTATAAAAAGGAGGTTCTGTGCAAAAACTGAGTTTATTACTTTTAACACTAAGCGCGGCGCCGGCGCTGTATGGCCAGGCGGCTCCTACCCCGGTGCCAACCTGTAGCCCCGTACCATACAACTATTTTGCTGAGTCGGGCATAACCTATGCGACCGTGGCCAGTACGACCACTGGATTCGGCATCCGTATAGGGTGCTCGAATGTATTCCTGGTCA
>JBAVTK010000098.1:0-1779 GCA_049696095.1 Aliidongia sp.
AGCACCAGCAGCCCGGCCAGGATCGCGACAAAAGCGCTGGCCGGCCCGAGGCGCAGCCGGTCGCGCGCGACGATCTGCCAGATGGCCACCAGCATCGCGGCCACCGCAACACCGCCGGCCGGTTCGACCATCGCACCGCCCGACAGACCCGACAGCGGTGCTACAAACAGCGGCAGCAGCAGCAAGCCAAGACCGAACGCCAATCCAGCCACGGCCCACAGCGCCGGGAAGACCGGGCGAAACCGCGGATGCAGCGCCGGCATGCCCTCTTCGCCCAACGCCACCAGCGCCTTGGCCGAGAGCAGCGCCAGGGCCGGATAGAGCGGTAGGACGTAATGCGGCAATTTTGTCGGGATCAGCTCCAGCAGAAGCCAGAACGGCACGATCCAGGCGATCAACAGCCGCGCTGCCGGCAGCCGCCACGATCGCCACGCCCAGACCACGCCAGCCCCGAGAAACAGCGAAGCCGGCCAGAAGGTGATCGGCAGGAAAGCGAGATAATAGCCCGGCGGCGCACCATGCGCCTCCTGCGCCCCGGCGACCTTGCCGAGAAAATCATGGCCGACCGAGTCCTGGAGAAACGCCCCGCCGGTCCGCACCTCGATCAGCACCAGCCAGGGCAGCACGATAAGCAGCGCCAGCGGCACGCCCCAGAGCGGCCGTAGATCACGCAGCCAATAGGCGCGCCGATCGGCGATGACGAGCGCGAGCGTTGTCACCGCGGCAAGCCCCGGCACGACCGGCCCCTTGACCAGCATGCCGAGCCCGAGCCCAGCCCAAAACGCCGCCGGCATCCACCATAGCAGCCGCTCACCCCGCCGCCGGGCGAGGTAGGCCGCACCGAGCGCACCCTGGACAGCGACCGAACAGGCCAATTGTACCGCATCGGTCGTCGCGATATGCGCCGTATAGGCCAGATTGGCCGTGGCCGCGAGCAGAGCGGCGCCGATCAACGCCGTGCGCCGGTCGAAGATTTCCGCTCCAAACAGGAAGGTCAGCAACACCGCCGCGATGCCGCCCAGCACTGAAGCCAGCCGATACGGCCAGACCTCCGTGGCATCGGCGCTCGACAGCGTGCCGACCAAGGCCGCTTGCAGCCAATAGATTCCGACCGGCTTCTTGTTGCGCGCCTCGTCCTGATAGCGGATCTGCACCAGATCGCCGGTTTCGAGCATCTGGCGCGTCGCCTGGATGTAGCGCGCCTCGTCGCGATCGACCGGCGGCAAGCTGGCGATGCCGGGCAAAAACAACGCCATAGCCAGCGCCAACAGCAGCACCCAAGGCCGCCAGCCGGCCGCGAGGTAATCGAGCCGCTGGCCGATCATGATCGTGTCGGTCACGGCGCGGTCTTTTGGCAGCATAGCTGTGTCACCGGGGCTGATGCCCGCCAGATCCGATGGCCGCCCAGCGGTTCGGCCGCAGAAACGGCTAGCCGGGTCAACGTCCCGCCGTGGCTGCTCTGAAATTCATAGAGGCTCGCCTCGCCCTCAATTGTCACTGCATTGGCGACCAGCCGCCCCCCCGGTTTGAGCGCCGCATGGCAACGATCGAGCAAGGTCGCCTCAACGCCACCGCCGATGAATATCGCGTCGGGTGGCGGGAGTCCGACGAGCGCTTCCGGTGCCGTCCCTTGAATGAGCGCCAAATCCGGCACGCCGAGTGCTGCGGCATTGGCCGCGATCAGGGCGCAGCGCGCCGGTTCTCGCTCGATCGCGCAGGCGCCCCCGTGCGGCAAGGCGCGCAGCCATTCGATCGCGATCGAGCCGCAGCCGGCGCCGA